>CAWASY010000017.1:0-12813 GCA_963784505.1 uncultured beta proteobacterium
TAACAACGTGCCATAAAGCAATGTCTTGATGCCGTAGTGCTCAACCACCGACATACGGGATACTTTTTGCAAATATCCCTTGCGAAATACGCGCTTGATAGCGCGCCCCATATGATCAGGTCCCAGCGTAAAAAAAAAGGTCGCCTGCGCATGGTAACGTTGCAATACGTCGACCAGACGCGGCACACCCTCGCGCGTACCGCGATAGGTGTCCACATCAATTTTAAGAGCGAGTTGTTTCATATCAATTTAGGGCGTAGGAAATGCAGGAAGTGGAAAGTAGATAACCCCACTTCCCACTCACCGTTTTTCCCACTTCCTATCTTTTAATCCATCAGCTTGCGTGCTTCAGCCACCTGGGAGCGATAGGCATCGAAAATATTGCGCAGGGTGTCGGTCATATTGACAGTTGGCGCCCAATTCAATTCCTCGCAGGTATTCGTGATCTTCGGCACACGGTTCTGAACGTCCTGATAGCCCTTGCCGTAGTAGGCAGCTGAGGTGGTCTCGACGATCTTCACCTTTTGGGCAGATTCACTATACTCGGGATATTCGTTTGCCAGTTTGAGCATCATGTCGGCCAGATCGCGGATCGAGAAATTGTTGACCGGATTGCCGATGTTGTAAATTTTACCCGTGGCCACGCCGTCCTTGTTTTCAATGATTTTCATCAGCGCCGAGATACCGTCAGCTACATAGGTGAATGCACGCTTCTGATGCCCGCCGTCAACCAGCGAGATGTTCTCGCCGCGTACAATATGGCCCAGGAATTGGGTAACCACACGTGAGCTGCCTTCCTTCGCGGTATGGATGGAATCCAGACCCGCACCGATCCAGTTAAATGGACGGAACAACGTAAAGTTCAGGCCTTCCATGCCATAACCCCAGATCACGCGATCCATGAGTTGCTTGGAGCAGGAATATATCCAGCGCGGCTTGTTGATCGGGCCGCAGATCAGTTCGGAATTCTCGGGATCAAATTCCTCGTCGTGACACATTCCATACACTTCCGAGGTGGACGGGAATACCAGATGCTTGCCGTATTTGACCGCCGCACGCACGATAGGCAGATTGGCTTCGAAATCGAGTTCAAATACGCGCAACGGCTGCTTCACGTAGGTCGAAGGCGTCGCAATTGCCACCAGCGGCAAAATCACATCGCACTTTTTAACATGGTACTCGACCCATTCGCGGTTGATGGTGATATCGCCTTCAAAGAAATGAAAACGCTCATGGCCGATGATGTCCGAAATACGGTCGCTGCTCATGTCCATGCCATAAACTTCCCAGTCGGTGGTTTCCAGAATGCAATTGGAAAGATGGTGGCCAATAAAGCCATTCACGCCGAGTATCAATACTTTTTTCATTTATCTATCCTTAACAATTAAATTCAAATTTTTGTGTGCCGTAAACAGCTGCAAATTCCGCCGGACTCATTTCACGTCCATCCAGTTCAAAACGCACGATACGCAACACACCTTTCCCACAAATTGCGTAAGCTTTGGCTTCCTTCACGTAGAAAGCCACCATTTGCTGATCCGTAACGGTACATTTGGTCAGCAGCGTTTGCAAAATACGCATCGGCTTGCCCATCAGGCGCGTCGCAGCACCCGGATACGGTGGCGCAACGGCACGCACCAGATTATGGATTTCCTGTGCACTGTGCGACCAGTCGATCACCCCATCTTCGGCACGGCGCCCACCGAAATAACCGCCCAGACTCAAATCCTGTCTGACCGCGACAGCCTGACCTGCCAGCAACGCAGGCATTGCCGCATTGAGCGCCATCTCGGCTGCGACAGTCACCTTCTGGAACACATCCAGCGCGGTGTCGTTGGGCAGAATAGGCACTGCCTGCTGTGCCACGATGTCACCGTTATCCGGCTTTTCTGTCATGTAGTGCAGTGTCGAACCCGTTTCTGTCTCCCCGCTGATTATCGCCCAATTTACCGGCACGCGGCCACGATATTTTGGTAACAGGGAACCATGCATATTCAGCGCCCCTCTTTTGGGAATGGCCAACAGGGGCGCTTTTAGCATTTCGCGGTAATAAAAGGAGAAGAAAAAATCCGGCTGCAAAGCGCTGATTTGTTCGACCACCTCAGGCGTATTCGGATTATCCGGTGTAATCACAGGAATGCCGTGCAACGCGGCCAGTTCGGCCACGCTGGAAAACCAGATATTTTCATTGGGATTGTCACGGTGCGTCACCACCAGCGCAACATCCACGCCATGCGCCAGCAACACCGACAGACAGCGCACCCCGACATTGTGATAGGCGAAAACAATGGCGGAAGACTTACCGGACGCTAATTGTCGCGCAACGGATAGCTGAGACTGATCGTGACTCATTGCCCGTCACCCTTCGCTTCCAATATCGCCTCGACCAGATAACGCGGCCGGTGACGAACCTGCTGATAGATACGTCCGACATATTCGCCCAGCAAACCGATGCCGAACAGTGTGATGCCTATCATGAAGAACACCAGTGCGAACAACGTGAACAGTCCTTCCGCCTCCGGACCAATGATCAGGCGTCGCACCACCAGAAAAACGAAGAAAAATGCAGATGCAACCGATGTCAGCATCCCAACCAACGAAAACCATTGCAACGGCACCACCGAGAAACCAGTCATCAGATCGAAATTCAGACGGATCAGGCTGTACAACGAATATTTTGATTCCCCCTGCGCGCGCTCGTCATGTTCGACCAGCACCTCGGCGGGATTGCGCGCAAAAGTGTAAGCCAGCGCTGGAATAAAGGTATTCACTTCACGACAACTATTGATCGCATCGATCACGCCGCGATCATAGGCACGCAACATGCAGCCTTGATCGGTGATCTTGATGTGGGTAATTTTTTCCCTGAAATTATTCATCGCACGGGAGGCGACATGTCGCCACCAACTGTCATTGCGCTTTTTACGGATAGAGCCGACATAGTCGTAGCCTTCATTCATCTTGGCCAACAGCGTGCCAATCTCCTCAGGCGGATTTTGCAAGTCGGCATCCAGTGTCACCACTTGCTGCCCGTGCGACTGCTCGAAACCGGCCATGATCGCCATGTGCTGACCGAAGTTTCCATTGAACAGAATCACCCGCGTCACATCGGGACGCTTCTGGTACTGTTCACGCAGTATCGCTGCCGAACGGTCTCGGCTGCCATCGTTAATGAAAATCACTTCATAATTAAATACTTGCGTTGCGCTTGCCGAAGCAGCCAGTTTATCGAGCGCCGGATACAACCGGTCGAACAGGGTTTGCAAGCCCTGCGCTTCGTTGTAAACAGGAATAATGACGGAGAGTTGTATGGTATTCATAGGGCGGCATTCTACCGCACAGGGCGGGCCAGCGTAAAATCGACAATATCAGGCGCAGACCGAGGTCACACCTGAACCGGTTTATTTTTTCAGCACTTCCCGCATCGCCGCACAGGTACGCTCCACATCCGCAAGCGTCAATGCATAGAACATCGGCAAACTCACAATCTGGCGACCAACCCGCTCCGCAATCGGGAACATGCCCTCATAAAAACCCATCTCCCGATACAGCTTGAACAGGTGAATGGGCGCGTAATGAAATCCAACGCCAATATTGTAGGCCTTCATTTTTTCCATGAATTCCGGGCGGGTCATGCGTTCGGGCAACACGATCTGAAACAGATGCCAGTTGGTATCCGTAAAGTCGGCAACCGGCAATTGCGCACCTGTATCAGTCTCGAAGTTATCACCCAGCGTCGCGAAATAATGCTGTGCCAGTGCGCGACGGTGCGCCGTGATGTCATCGAGCCTGGCAAGCTGCCCCAGACCGATCGCGGCGGCGATGTCGGTCATGTTGTACTTGCCGCCCAGCACATCAACATCTATACCATCCCAGCCACTACGTGACACCCCCTGCAGACGGTATTTCTCGGCCAAAATGGCCTCCTGCTGATTATTCAGCACCAGACATCCCCCCTCAGAAGTCGTGATATTCTTGTTCGCCTGAAAGCTGAATGACACGAAATCACCGAAACTGCCGATCGGCTTGCCCTGCCAGTTTGAACCGATGGCCTGTGCGGCGTCCTCAATCACGCGCAGATTGTATTTTTTAGCGATCAAATAGAGCCTGTCCATGTCCAGCGGGCGACCTGCCAGATAGACCGGAATGATCGCCCGCGTCCGGGATGTAATCGCCGCCTCCACCTTGTCCAGATCAATATTGCGCGTCACCGGATCAATGTCGGCGAATACCGGCGTTGCGCCCACTTCAAGAATCACATTGGCGGTCGCCACCCACGAGATCGGTGTGGTAATTACCTCGTCACCTGCGCCGATACCGGCGATGCGCAACGCGATCTCCATGGTACAGGTGCCGGAATTGAAAGTGCGCACGATGCGCCCACCAAAATAGTCCGACAGTTTTTTCTCGAACTCTGCCACCTTCGGGCCACTGGTTAACCAGCCGGAACGCAGCACTTCGCCCACGGCAGCAATCGTCGTCTCATCAATGGTCGGCCTGGAAAAAGGGAGATATGTACTCATGTTTATGTCCTAAAAATTGACGGTCGCAACTCAAGCTCTGGAGATAATAACGACACCAAGAATAATCACGCCCATGCCGATCACCTTGGCCGGATTGAAAGACTCGTTGAACAGGTACCAGGCCGCCACCGCATTGACCACATAGCCCATCGACAGCAAGGGGTAGGCGATACTAACCTGTACCCGGGACAGCGCCAGTATCCAGATAAGCACACCGAACACATAACAGCCCATTGCGCCAATGATGTGCGGATTGCTCGCCAGTCTCCAACCGATCGGTACGATGTTTGCCACGCTAAAATCGAAATAGCCGATCGAGTTCGTGCCAGTCTTCATCAGAATTTGCGCGGCCGCGTTTAACATCACACCGGCCATGATCATTGAAAAACTGACCAGGTTCATGGCTTTTTCACCACAATATGCTGCGTATCGGCGAAGATGATCTGCATGGAAAGGCCCAGTTGTTGAAGTAGTGGATAAACATGTACCGGCATGATGGCCAGCGCCTCGGGCTGTGCTGCCCAAATGGGTGCAAAATCACTCAGGGTTGGCACCCAGCGTTGCGGCTCCTGATCGATGCCAAAGCCCATTTCATCCCGGTACTGTACCAGCGTAAACGTACGATTCAGATAGAAAGGCAGCGTCTGTTCATAGGTCAGCACCGAATAGAACGGGATCGCAGGCTTAACCTCGGCGCGTATGGCTTCGGCAATGTGTTTTGCAGAGCGCTCACGCGCCACCGTGTTATACCCTGCCACCCCGACCTGGGCAGACAACAGTGCAGAAATGGCAATAACCAGCACCGCAGTCGATTTCCGATTTTTCCACAACAACCACATTCCGCCCAGCGTACCTGCCAACAAAATCAACGAAGCAACAACCAGCCAGGCACTGTAATGAGGGTACAACTCAATCTGATTCGGCGTGTCGGCAAACTTGCCCACATTCATCGCCAATACCAGAAACAGCAAACCAATCGGCACGACCGGTGCGATATACCAGAACAGCAAACGTTCGCGTATCGCGGTTAGTCGCTGGCCCATCAGCCATGCCAGTGCCGGGAACATCGGCAGCAAATAGGAAGGCAGCTTGGAGCCGGATATGGAAAAAAACACGTAGATGAATATCGACCATATCAGCAAAAACAGCGCCGCATTGAACGGTTTGTCCCAGGCAGCCTTTTTGCAGTCCAATACAGTGCGGATCAACGAATCGAACATCAGCACCGTCCAGGGCAGCGCCCCTGCCAGTAAAATAGGTACAAAATAATACCAGGGCTGATAGCGTCCCAGATCCTTGGTGGTAAAACGCGTGTAATGCTCGTAGATAAAAAATCGCTGGAAAAACTCGGGGTTAGCCTTCATAACCAGATAGAACCAGGGTGCGGTTATCAGCAAAAATAACGCCAGGCCGGATAGCCAGTGCATACGCTTTAAAACCGTAAAGTCTCGCTGGATCAGGCAATACAACAACACGGCAGTGCCGGGCAACACAATGCCCATCAAGCCCTTGGACAGCACCGCCAGCGCCATGCCTGCCCAGGCCAGCAGCATCCAGTTGCGCGAAGCATGTCCGCTGCCGATATGGGGGCTACGGTATTCATGCTGGGCCAGCATGAAACCGCCTATCCCCAACGTGATGAAGAACGTCACGCCCATATCCAGCGTATTGATATGCCCCATCAAGGTGTACAGCAGACTGCTGCCCAGCAACATGGCGGCATAATCCGCCGCCTCACGCCCAAAAAGACGCATCCCGGCGAACCATACCAGCAACAAACCGGCAAATCCGGTTAGCCCCGTCCACAACCGGGAAGTCCATTGATGTTCTCCAAACACACTATAAGCTGCTGCCGTCGCCCAATATTGCAGCGGCGGTTTTTCAAAATACTTCAGATCGTTCAGCCGCGGGGTGACCCAGTCACCACTGACCACCATTTCTCGCGGAATCTCGGCATAGCGCCCCTCATCGGGTTTGATCAGCGTGCGATATTCAAGGTTGGCAAACCAGATGATGGTCACCGCAACCAGCATCCAGAATACCTGACGACCGCTCAATTCACGCCTCACGCCTCCCTCCTGGCCACCAGCAACAGCGATCCACCCAATGGAAATGAAAATCCACGCGCAATCAGCCAGCGTTCAACATTCATCACAACGCCTAGCAGTCGGTTTGCCAGTTTGCCGATTTTGAACCCGACATCCATCTGATCCTCAGCCTGGGCAGATTTCTGCAACAGACGGGAGGCCAGCATGACCGGCAACAGCAGGGATACAAAGGAACCGACGTAGTCGACCCTAAAGCCGCAACCCTGCACTTTATCCATGAATTCAGCCCGGGTATATCGCCGTTTGTGATGCGCATAATCATCGGTACTACTCCACAGCCAGCGATGCTGCGGCACTGTGAGTATCACGCCCCCCCCTTTGCGGCAAGCCTGATAGATTTGCGCCAGCGCAAGTTGATCATCCTCGATATGTTCGAGCACATCAAAAGCGCCGATCAGATCGAATTCTTCCCGATAGGGAATATGCAGCGCATCCATCTGGAACAGGATGGCATCGGGCACGCGCGCTTTGGCAAAAGCCAGCCCCTCGGTAAAAATATCACTTCCGGAAAGCCGGGCATCCGGGTAAATACTCCGCGTACTGCTCAGCACAAATCCGGTACCACAGCCGATTTCGAGAATATTTTTGGCATCCGCAAAATAGCGGCGCATGCAATCACGCAAAATGGCATTACGCCCGACGAACCAGAAATGGCCGGCTTCCACCGCTGCCAGCCGTTCAAACAATTCCGGATTAAAGCCATCGTTTTGCGCCGCAAGCTCGGGCGCAAAGGCCAAAAAACCACCCCGTTCGCTCGGCACATTACCGCACGCAGGACAGACTTTATCATTGGTAGCAAAGGTATTTTGGCAAGCCAGACAATATTTCATTCCATGTTTCCAGGCAAAATGCCAATAGTTCAATAGTAGATTTTAACTGTTAGTGCGCCCATGCTTCAACTTTCTGCACACGCATTCCATCAATCAAATACATACGGCGCGTATCTGCTGCATACTGGTCTGTCCTTGCAACACCAGTTCAATACCGGCCTGTTTCAGGGTACGCAATCCGTTGCGCATGGCTTCAGTCTGTATCTGATCGACCGATCCATGCTGCTGAATCAGCTTCTTGATCGGTGCATTCGCCTCCAGAAATTCATACAAACCGATACGCCCCTTGTAGCCGGTCCCGTCACAATCGGGACAACCCGGTGCAGAATAAAGTGTAAATGGCTGCCCGGGCTTGATGTACAACGCTTTCCATTGCTCCAATATTTCGTCAGGCAATAGTTCAGTCCCGCTACAATACTCCTCAGCCAGGCCTGCGATTTCCTCATCGCTCGCCACATAGGAGACCTTACAATTGAAACAGTAACGTCGAGTCAGACGCTGCGCCAGTATACCCACCAGCGCGTCGGAAAAGTTAAACGGATCCATCCCCAAATCCAGCAACCTGACAGTGCTCTCGGCCGCACTATTGGTATGCAGGGTTGAAAACACCATATGCCCGGTCAGTGAGGCCTGTATGGCAATCTTCGCCGTCTCGACATCGCGTATTTCACCTACCATGATGACATCCGGATCGGCGCGCAGAAAACTGCGCATGGCCGCCGCAAAAGTCCAGCCTATGGCAGCATTGACCTGTACTTGGCGCAAGCCCTCCTGGGTAATTTCGATCGGATCCTCGGCCGTCCATATTTTCCGGTCAGGCGCATTGATAAAACCCAATACGGAATGCAGGGTTGTGGTTTTACCCGAACCGGTCGGCCCGCAAATCAAAAACAGCCCGTAGGGTTTTGCTGCGAGCTCCTTGATTCTTGACAAAATATCAGCAGGCAAACCCAATCTTGATAACGGGATCGGTTTTGCGCCCGCCAGCACCCGCATCACCACGTCTTCCAGTCCGTTGGTAGTCGGCACGGTCGCCACGCGAAATTCGACTTTCTGATCCTGCGAAAGTCTCAATTCAATCTTGCCATCCTGCGGCCTGCGTCGCTCTGAAATATCGAGCTTGGCCATAATCTTGATTCTGGATACCAGCGCCTTTCTGAAGGCGGGCGGAAATTCAAAATACTTGGCAATAATACCGTCCTTGCGAAATCTGACCAGTGTATTGCGTTTACCGGCGTAGGTTTCGATGTGAATATCGGACACCCCCTGATTGTATGCATCGAGCATCATTTTATTGACCAGTCCGACCAAGGTGTTATCCGTCTCGGCCACCCCCTCATCAATAATTTCTTCCAACCCCTCGAAGGTCAAGCCGACGGCCAGATCACCAATTTTTTGCCCCACCCCGCTAAAATTGCGCATCTCCTTGATAACAAATGATATATCATTTCTATCCGCCAACACCGGCACGACGTTCATGCCAGTAATTACGCGTAATTCATTTAAGGGTTCCCAAACCAGCGGGTTCTCCATCGCCACCACCAGCGCATTATCGCTACGATAAAGCGGCAGGATTTGATGTTTGGTGATAAATCCAGCTGGCACCAGATGGAAGGTTTCGGGATCAACGATGAATTTGCGCACGTTGACAAAGGGGATGCCCATTTTCTTTGCCAACATGCTCTGAATGACTTCAATATTGACAACGCCCATGCTGATCAATATTTCACCGAGCGCGACCTTTTTGTTGGTCTGCTGCTTTGCCAACGCTTCGGCCAGCACATCAGCAGTAATCAAATGCTCACTGACCAGGATTTCCCCAAGCCGCATGGTTTTTCCGGTCTGGCGTTCCAGCGCGCTGACCAGTTGTTCAGGGGTAACAATCTGCTCGCTGGTCAGATATTCGCCCAGCAACTGCCCCCGCAACGCCTCCTGTTGTTTCAAACCCGAATCAAGGTCCCGTGTCGTGGCCAGCCGCTCATCGAGCAACATCTGGCCGATTTTTTTTCCTATCTGATAATGCTTGATGGATTCGGCGGGAATAAAACAGCGGATGACTGTTGCGTCACTATTATATAAATACAGGTAAAGTCCTGTTTTATCGATGGAAAATCCGACAGTTTCGCCTTCCAGCCTTTGATCATTGAAAAACTCAATGGAACAATGCTGCTTTTCCGAGGCGCTAAAAATATCCGGGTGCGTTTCGTGTAACAACTTTTCAATTTTTACCAGATGCACCGGGTTCAATAAACGGATGGAATGGATGAACTGTGCATTCAGTCTTTCAATACCCCCTGTAAACGACTGTATTTTGAAGGTGCCCAAATCAGGTGAAAAACGCAGCAGATCCCCAAAATGCTCCTGACCATCATTGGCGACAATCAGACACGGCTCACTCTCGAAGTCGCTCAGATCTTCTTCGAATTTGTAATAAAATGGGGTAGGCCAGTTATGTAATTCCATGTTGTCTCCAGGCACCAAATTAAAAAGCAGTGAATTGTTGTGAATTATCGCTCAATTCACCCATACCGGTTTGCTAATAATGCGCCAAACAGCCATGAAAGAGTGTTGCGCGTAGTTCGTTAACCTTGATCACTCGCCTGCACCTGTGCAAGCGCACGCCCGCTGGCAAAGGTAATTTGAATACTATCGCCGGCAGCCAGATTTGCAGCCTGTCTCACCAGATTGCCTTTCGCATCGTGTACCAGACTGTAACCGCGTGCCAGTACCTGTTGTGGGTCGAGCAAGCCTAAATGCTGCTGGAGTATATCAATTCTGTTTTGATGTCTTTGAAAATCGATTTGTTGCGCTTTTCGCAGGCGCACATACAAATGCATCTGAGCGTCACGCAGGCGATGAAAATTGATGCCTGCTGCGCCCAAACGTTGACTAGACGAACGATATTGCCACTGTTTCTGCTCCAGCACATGGCTAATCGCGCGTTGCAAACGATACTGCAAGCCATCTAGCTTATGCGCCTGACGCTGCAACTGCTGTTCGGGATGCACCATACGGCGCTGCAGGTAATCGATGGTTTGCATGGCAGTACGCAACTGGTTGTGCTGTGCGCGTAGCAAATGTCTGGCCGTATCCCGCAAGCCTTGCAACAAGGCGCGCCGATCGGGCACGACACGCTGCGCAGCAGCGGTTGGGGTCGGTGCGCGTTCATCTGCGACAAAATCCGCAATGGTAAAATCAGTCTCGTGCCCGATACCGCTGACCATCACAATGCGACTAGCCGCAATGGCACGTGCCACCACCTCCTCATTGTATGCCCACAAATCTTCAATACTCCCACCGCCACGACACAGGATCAGCACATCGCATTCAGCACGTTCATTGGCAATCCTGATCGTTCGCGCAATCAATTCCGCACTGTCCGCGCCCTGCACCGGCGTTGCATACAAAATGACCGGCACACCGGGCAACCGCAACTTCAAGGTTGTCAATACATCACGCAGCGCCGCAGCCTGTGGCGAGGTGATGACCCCCACCCGCCTAGGAAACGTGGGCAAAGCCCGTTTACGCGAGGCAGCAAACAAGCCCTCCTGCTCCAGTTTTTGCTTGAGACTGAGGAATTGTTCATACAACGCACCCAATCCCGCCGGGCGAATCTGCTCAATGGTCAGTTGAAATTCGCCGCGCGCTTCATAAAGTCCTGCCAGTGCCTGTACCTCAACCTGCTGACCATTATGCATATCCAGCGGCAATAGCTGGTTTCTGTGCCTGAACATCACACAGCGCACCTGCGCCTGTTCATCCTTGAGCGCAAAATACCAATGACCGGAGGCCGCTTTCACCAGATTTGAAATTTCACCCTTCACCCACAACAAGGGAATATTACCCGCCAGCAATTGATTGATTGCACGGGCAAGTTCCGCTACACGCAACACCTGCTGTCCAGCAGGCAAAAAAACATCATTCAACATATTGACAATCCCGAATTACTCACAAAGCCAGACAGCACGTCGCTTTGCGGCTGATGACATGTAACAAAATATTCACACTTACGTTAACTAATTGTTTTTTAATGATATTAAAATGAATCAAAAAACAGGCAAGCTAAGGGAACCCCTTATACTTCATCGCATTCAAGCCCCAACACCCCCCTTTATCAACAGAGTTATCCACAGAAATTGTGGGTAAAAAAAATACTCTTTAGAGTCGGGGTTTTAGCATAGCTTTGTTGAAGAAGAATCTTAGATATCTTGCTCAACCAGGCATGACAGGCTACAGTTGCGCCTTATAATCCGCCTGAACCCTCCCGAACCGCCATCATAAGGGACAGAGGCTAACAATTTAAGCACATTTGGAGATTACCCGTGTTTGCAATCGTAGAAGCGGCTGGCTGGCCGATCTGGTTTTTGATTTTTTCATCCATTATCGCCACAGGTCTGATAAGCGAAAGACTGCTGTATCTGCGTAGCAGCCGTATAGCCCCGACCGCCCTGTTGGACGAGGTGGTCAATGAACTCAGACAACGCGGCGTAAGCGATGCCATGCTGGCAAAACTGGCCGGACATTCACCGCTTGGGGGTATCTTTGCTGCCGGCCTCAAAAACATTAAAAGCACGCCAGAAATCATGAAGGAATCCATCGAGGAAGCCGGACGTGCTGCCACGCACAAACTGGAGCGCTATCTCACCACACTGGGTACCATTGCCTCCATCAGCCCCCTGCTGGGTCTGTTCGGCACGGTGGTGGGCATGATCGAGATTTTCGGCTCACAAACCGCTGCAGGCAACAACCCTGCGATTCTGGCACACGGTATTTCCGTGGCCTTGTACAACACGGCTTTTGGCCTGATCGTGGCCGTTCCCAGCATGATTTTTTATCGTCACTTCCGTGCCAAATCAGATAGCCTGACCATCGAAATGGAGCAGCAAGCCATTAAACTGGTCGAAATTGTGCATGGTCAGCGCAAGGGATAAGCGATGAATTTCCAACGTGGTCGCACACGCGAGGAACCGGAAATCAACCTGATTCCAATGATAGATGTACTGCTGGTCATCCTTATTTTTCTGATGGTCACGACCAGCTATGCCAAATATTCCGAACTGCAGATCAACCTGCCGCAAGCTGGTGGGGAGGCCAGTCCTGCGCAAATCAAACCCATCACGGTCGCCGTCGATGCCACCGAGCACTATGCAGTCAACAATGCGGCTGTCAGCTTTACCGGCGTTGCCGCACTGGCCATTACGCTGAAGAATGCGGCGGGTGAACAAGCCGATCCGACTATCGTCATCGATGCCGATGCCAAAACTCCACACCAGGCAGTCATCAACGTAATGGAAGCGGCCAGACAGGCTGGATTTGGCCGCATCACCTTTGCGACACAATCGGAGTCAAAAT
>CAWASY010000018.1:0-15379 GCA_963784505.1 uncultured beta proteobacterium
ATTATGTAAAATGACAAAAACCGTAAAATGAATTGATCCACTACTTTTAACAACCTGCTCAGGTACAGCAGTCGCTACTTTCGATGCAATGATAAGCTTTCGGAAGTTTACAAGCCACTCAACACCCTGATATGTGCAGCGGCGCTACGTCCCAAGGCACTCAGCGCATAACCGCCTTCAAGAACCGAGACGATACGATTGTTGCAATACTTTTTTGCCAGCGACTTGAGTTGTTCAGTTACCCAGACATAATCTGCCTCGCGCAACGCTAGCCCGCCCATGTCATCCTCACGGTGCGCATCAAAGCCTGCCGAAATCAGCAACAATTGCGGTTTGAATTGTTCCAGCGCAGGCAGCCAGTGCGTAGTCACTGCTTCACGAAAATCCGCCCCGGCCGTGCCCGCTAGCAATGGCACGTTGATAATATGTTCATTTTCACTGCCCACCCCGCAATAAGGGTAATATGGATGACGAAAAGTTGAACACAGCATCACGCGAGGATCATCGTGAAAGATATTTTCCGTACCATCGCCATGGTGTACGTCGAAATCGGCTATCGCCACGCGTGTTAGCCCATGATATTCAAGGGCATGCGCGGCAGCAATCGCGATATTGTTAAAAATGCAAAAACCGGCAGCATGCTCCTGTCCCGCATGATGTCCTGGCGGACGAATATTGCAAAAAGCGTTTTCTGCCTGCCCAGTCATGACCAGATCGACCGCCTCGACAGCCGCACCGGCCGCATGCAACGCGGCATCCAGTGTGTGCGGATTCATTGCCGTGTCGCCATCCAGATACACCAGACCGGACTTTGGCGATTGCGCATACACCGATTCGATATAGGATTTGGCATGCACACGCAATAATTGTTCACGCGTCGCTTTTGCCGGCTGGTAATGGGCAAGATACGGAAACAGACCCGAGGCGATGAGTTGATCCGATATGGCGTGAATCCGCATCGGACACTCCGGATGATCCTCGCCCATCTCGTGTTTCAGACAGGATGGGTGGCTCAGATAGGCGGTTTGCATGTTCTGAATCAGAGCGCCTTGCGTACCGACTTGATGCTGTCGTCATCCTCACTGCTGCTGATTGCAAAACCCAGTCTTTCCATCAGATGCAGCATATCGGCATTGTTTTTGAGTACTTCGCCTTCGATAGACTTGAGCCCCTTGGATTTGGCGGCATCCATCAGGGTAGTCATCAAGCGCTGCCCCAGACCTTTGCCGTGCATCTGATCTGCAATCACCAGCGCAAATTCGCAACTCTCGCCATCAGGATTGAAGGCAAAACGGGCAACACCCAGCTCCACTTCACGGCCATGCATTTCGGCAACTGCAATTAGCGCCATCTCGCGACTGTAATCGATCTGCGTGAAACGGATCAGCATGGCCTGACTAAGTTCCTGCACGCTATTCATGAAACGGAAAAAACGCGATTCCTCGGACAGGTTTCGTACAAATTCCTGCACCAGAATGGCATCTTCAGGGCGGATCGGACGGATGGTAATGTCGGTGCCATCGGCCAGTTGCCAGCGATTAACCAGATGGGTCGGGTACGGATGGATGGCCATGTGCGAGTAACGATCCGCACTCGGCTGCCTGAATTCCACCACCACGCGCGCATCGGCTGCAAGTATGCCCTGCTCATCGACGATCAATGGATTGATGTCCATTTCCATCAGCATCGGTAGCTCACATACCATTTCCGACACGCGTAGCAACACACTTTCAAGCGCGGCCATATCGGCAGGTGGCATATGACGGAAGGCCCCCAGCAATTTGGAGACATTGGTCCGGCTGACCAGATCCTTTACCAAGAAAGTGTTTAACGGTGGCAAGGTGGTCGAGGTATCCGCCATCACTTCCACGGTGGTGCCGCCTGCGCCAAAGGTAATGACCGGGCCGAACACCGGATCGTGGGTCACACCGACCATCAGTTCGCGACCATTGCGCTTGACTACCATCGGCTGAATGGCGATGCCATCCATGTGCGCACCGGGACGATTTTTCTTGATATTCTCGTTGATCTCGTGATAAGCCGCCCTCACCGCCTGCGCATTGCCCAGATTGAGCAACACACCACCGGCATCGCTCTTGTGTGTGATGTCACGTGAATTGACTTTCATCGCGACTGGAAAACCCAGTTGCTGTGCAATCAGCAGTGCTTCATTGGGCGAGCGCGCAATCATGGTTTGCGCAACCGGAATATGAAAGGCCGAAAGCAAAGCCTTTGATTCCATCTCACTCAATACGCGGCGTTTGTCCATCAAGGCGCCCTCGATGATCATACGGGCACCCTCGACATCCGGCTCAATGCGATGCGATAAAGGATCGGGCATCTGCATCAGTAATTTCTGGTTCTGGTAGTAATCGGACAGGTAGGAAAATACTTCGACCGCAGGTTCTGGCGTGCGGAAATTGGGTTTTTTCTCATGGGCAAACAATCTGCGCGACTCGGCCACCTGAATTTCGCCCATCCAGCAGGTTAACAGCGGTTTGTTATGCGTCTTGGCTAATTCGATGACGACTTGCGCCGCTTCCAGCGGCTTGGTCATTGCCTGCGGGGTCAAAATGGTCAGTACGCCATCCACATTCGGATCTTCAAGGCAAGCGGCCACCGCATGCTGATAGCGATCTGCCTGCGCATCGCCGATGATGTCGACCGGATTGCCGTGTGACCAGTTGGGCGGCAATACTTCATTCAGGCGCGTGATGGTGACATCAGACAACTCAGCCATTGCCAACCCCAGATCGGAAGCCCGGTCGGTTGCCATCACGCCAGGCCCCCCGCCATTAGTAACGATGGCCAGACGGTTGCCAGACGGATGAAAGCCGCAGGACAGCGCTTTTGCGGCCGAGAATAACTGGGTGACGGTCTGTACACGCACCACGCCCGCACGGCGCACGGCTGCATCGAATGCATCGTCGGAACCGACCAGAGAAGCAGTATGCGACATAGCCGCCTTGGAACCTGCCTCATGGCGTCCGACCTTGATCAGGATTACCGGTTTGACGCGTGCGGCTGCGCGCAGTGAGCTCATGAAACGGCGCGATTCGCGTATCCCTTCGATATAGAGCAAAATGTTCTGCGTTTGCGGATCGGATACCAGATAATCTA
Organism: uncultured beta proteobacterium; assembly: GCA_963784505.1. Lineage (GTDB taxonomy): Bacteria > Pseudomonadota > Gammaproteobacteria > Burkholderiales > Gallionellaceae > Gallionella. Next base: position 3,121 of record CAWASY010000018.1, read on the forward strand.
GCGTCTCGCCAAAATCCACGTCGGCGGATGAGCCCATGGACACCACGCTGGAAAAACCCACATCGTTAATCTGCGCCCAGTCCAGAATGGCAGTGCAAAGCGCGCCCGATTGTGACACCAGCGCCAGATTACCCGCATTCGCCCCCCCATTGTTGAAGGTGGCATTCAGGCCGATACCGGGGCGCATCACGCCCAGACAGTTCGGTCCGATCAGACGAATACCGTGGCGTTTTGCGTTTTCCAGCAGGCGACGTTCCAACTCCTGGCCTTCCGCGCCAATTTCACCGAAGCCGGCCGTGATTATAACGGCTGCTTTAACCCCGTGTTTGCCGCATTCATCGATGATATCGGGAACCGTTTGCGGCGGCGTGGCGATGACCACCAGTTCAATTTTCTCCTCGATGTCACTGATGGATGCATAGGCGCGGCATCCTTGCACTTCTGCTACACGAGAGTTGATCGCATAAAGCGCGCCCTTGAAACCACTTGCCAGCATGTTGTGAAAAACAATCTGACCAACTGAATCGACACGGTCACTGGCGCCGAATACAGCTACGGATTTAGGTGAAAATAACGATGTAAGGTAGTGTTTTGACATGATTTATTTTATATTTAAAATAGAAGGCTGGACAGATTAACAATAATCTGATTTTGGAATGCTCGCGATAATTCGTGCATGTAATATGACAAAGTACAATGACAGTTTATCTAATGGAGTCGATTATCCTCGCAGCGCATTGATACTGCCACCCTTTTTTAGGGAAGCGCTGATTTATTCCCGCATGGTCGTGACGGAGGCATTGCAGGATGGATGGCAAGGCGTGCGTCGCAGTGTATGGTAAATTTATTACCCTTTTTGCATGAATCTCTCGATGTGTGCAAGGAAGGCACGCGTTTTGGCAGGCAGATAACGGCGCATGGGCATCACCGCCCAGGCAGGAACGGTCGGCAATGACCAGGCAGGCAATATGCGCACCAGTCGCCCTTCTTTGATATCTTCCGTGACAAAGGAGCAGGGTAATGCGGCGATACCCGCACCGTCGAGCAACAGTTGCTGGATCATGTCCGGCGAATTGAGCGTCAGCCTGCCGGGCGGCACGCCTTCCCATTTTGTTTTGCCATTGCTTAGCTGCCATGGAACAGGATTACCCCGATCAGATAGCAGGCGTACCGTCACATGATGTGCCAGTTCGTCGGGATGTTTAGGCGCTGCATGTATCGCCAGATAAATCGGGCTGGCATATAACGCAAAATGCTGCTCATCAATTTTGCGTGCCACCAGTGTGGTTTCATTTTCCATCTGGCCCATGCGTATCGCCAGATCATAACGTTCGCCGATCAGATCAACACGCCGCGAGGACAGATCAATGTCCAGCTGTATCGCAGGATATGCATCTATAAAGGTCGCGATAGCCCGGGAAAAATGCTGCCTCGCATAATCGCCCGGCATGGACACACGAAGTCGTCCGTGCGGTTTTTCTTCCTGACTTTGCACGAAATCCCGGATTGAGGCGACCTCTTCCACTACTCGGCGGCAATGTTCGAGAAATTCCTGACCAAAATCAGTCAGTATCAACCGGCGCGTGCTACGAATCAGCAGGCGTTGCCCCAGCGCAGCCTCCAGATTACTCAGGCGTCGGGAAACCGTGGCCTTGGGCATGGAAAGCTGTTCGCCCGCCGCCATCAGTGACTGCTGATCGACGATGGTTGCGAATAAAATGTAATCATCTGCAGAGATTTGTTCCATATATGGAACAGTCTATCCCGAATTTAAGGCTTTATCTACCGCGATGACTACCCTATCATGTCAATAACCAAATGAAAGAGTCAACCATGAATGCTTTAATCTCACGACAGATAGAAACAATCATCGAAGGCATGCCGACTTCCGATGGCGCCGGTGTCAAGTTGACCCGCGTTTTATCCGGAAAACTGCAACGCCGCCTGGATCCCTTCCTGATGCTTGATGCCTTCGGTAGCGACAATCCGGATGATTATATTGCAGGTTTTCCCGATCATCCACACCGCGGCTTTGAGACGGTAACCTATATGCTGTCCGGGCGCATGCGTCACAGGGACAACGCAGGTCACGAAGGTTTGCTGGAAAACGGCGGCGTGCAATGGATGACGGCGGGACGCGGGGTGATCCATTCCGAAATCCCCGAGCAGGAGGACGGCGTCATGGAAGGTTTTCAGCTGTGGCTGAATCTACCGGCTAAAAGCAAAATGACTGACCCCTGGTATCAGGACTTTGACAGCAGCGAGATACCCGAATATATCACGCCGCAAAACGTGACCGTGCGCGTCATTGCAGGTTCGAGTAACGGCGTCCAAGGCATAATTACAAGGGAAGATACCGAACCCTTGTATCTGGATGTGCATTTGCCAGCCGGCAGCACTTTTTCAACGGCTATTCCGGCAACACACAATGCCTTCATTTATGTCTATCGCGGCTCAGTTAGCGTTGGCGATACGCCATTGATACTTCGACGGATGGGTATATTGAGCAACACTCAGGGCGCCGATGGCGTGACAATAACCGTGACGGCAGATGCACGTTTGATCCTGCTTGCCGGTCGTCCGCTTGAGGAGCCCATTGTGCAATACGGCCCGTTCGTGATGAATACACAGCAAGAAATCCATCAGGCACTGGAAGATTTTCGCAGTGGAAGATTTGCCAAATGAAGACGAAACCTTATACCGCAACGGCAATGCTGCTGCACTGGCTGATGGCGCTCGGGCTGTTCATGGTTTTTCCGCTGGGCCTGTACATGCAAGATTTAAAACTCTCGCCTGTCAAGCTGCAACTCTACAGCTACCATAAATGGCTGGGGGTGACCTTGTTGCTGCTGGTGCTGCTGCGCATCATGTGGCGCATCAGCCATACGCCGCCTGCCCTGTCCGTGCCTGGCTGGCAGAAGGCAGTCAGTTCTGTGGTACATCAGTTTTTGTATCTGCTGATGCTGGCGATACCCTTGTCAGGCTGGCTGATGAGTTCGGCAAAAGGCGTGCAAACGGTCTGGTTCGGCATATTTCCAATTCCTGATTTGGTTCATAAAGACATTATATTGGGTAAGCTTCTTGAGAATGTACATGAGGTTTTGAATTACACGCTGCTGGCATTAGTGATATTGCATATCGCCGCCGCATTAAAGCATCGATTTATCGATCATGACGATATTCTGTCCAGAATGTTGCCCGGAAGGCATACAGAATGAACACATACAGACAGATCATTTTAATCGGTCTGCTATTGACGGGCACGAGCGCCCTTGCAACAGAATTCAATCAGTTGCAGGCGAACCAGAGCAGTATGTCCTTTGGCTACAGGCAGATGGGCGTACCCATGGAAGGGAAATTCGCCAAATTCAATGCGCAACTGACATTCGATCCTGACAAACTGGCGCATGCCCAGGCAAAAATAGACGTCTATCTTGCCAGCATCGACACCGGATCAAGTGACGCGAATGAGGAAGTGAGTGGAAAATTATGGTTCAATAGCAAAAGCTATCCACTGGCCAGTTTCGTCTCCAGCAGCGTCAAGGCAATGGGCGGCAATCAATATCAGGCCATGGGTAAACTCACCATCAAGGGCAGGACGCTGGAGGTCATCGCACCGTTCACTTTTAATCCGTCTGGAAATCAGGCGCGATTTGATGGCACGTTTTCCATCAATCGACTGCCTTATGGAATAGGTGAAGGCGAATGGACCGATCTTGCCACGGTCGCAAACGAAGTCGCAATCAAATTTCACCTGACCGTATCCGCATCACCCGTAAGTCCACCTGCAACTCAACCATCGAGGAAAAAACCATGAAAATTGCACTTTCAGTATTGATGTTCTCCCTGTCTTCCGTTGCGTTTGCCGCACCTGAAACCTATGTACTTGACGTCAATCATACCAAACCGCGTTTTGAGTACAGCCACTTTGGCTATTCGACCCAGTTGAGCCGTTTTGATACCGTCTCCGGCACTATTACGCTTGATCGCGAAGCTAAAACCGGTTCAGCCGATGTCACCATCGATGCCAAATCGGTTAACACCGGTTCGACCGTATTCAACGGGCATATTCAGGGGGAGGATTTCTTCAACACGGAAAAATTTCCGACCATTACTTACCAGTCCGACAAATTCAAATTTGATGGCGATAAACTGGTTGCCGTGGAGGGCAATCTGACCATCAAGGGGATTACCAAACCCGTTACGCTGACCGTGACTTCCATGTTGTGCATGCCGCATCCGATGACCAAGAAGGATGCCTGCGGCGCAAATGCAACAGCCAAGATTAAACGCTCGGAATTTAACATGGGCAAGTATGCGCCCTACGTGAGCGATGAAGTCACCCTGACCATCCCGGTTGAATCGATGAAACAGTAGTAATGGGTGAACTTGCCATCCCGGAATACCACTCAAATAAGTAGAAGGAATTCAAAATGACGACAACTTTATTTACCCCCATTACACTGGGTAAACTGCAACTTAAAAACCGCATCACGATGGCGCCACTGACCCGTTGCCGCGCCTCATCGGATCATGTACCGACACCTTTGATGGCGACTTATTACCGTCAGCGTGCCAGTGCCGGACTGCTGATCGCCGAAGGTACCTCCCCTTCGGCCAATGGCCTGGGCTATGCGCGTCAGCCAGCTCTGTACAGTGATGAGCAGATCAAGGGTTGGCGGGGCGTCACCGAGGCAGTACATCAGGCAGGTGGCACTATTTTCGTGCAATTGATGCACACCGGTCGCGTCAGTCACCCTGCCAATATGCCAGCAGGCAGTCGCATCATTGCGCCTTCCGCGCTGGCGTTGGATGGTCAGATGTGGACAGACACCAAGGGCATGCAGAGCTACCCGGTACCTGCCGAAATGACTGAATCTGATATCGCCGATGCGATTGCGGAATATGCGCTATCTGCCAGTGCGGCGATGAAGGCAGGCTTTGACGGCATCGAACTGCACAGTGCAAACGGCTACCTGATCGATCAGTTTTTCAACACCGCCAGCAACCAGCGCACCGATCGCTGGGGCGGCAGTGTCGAGAATCGCATCCGTTTCGCAGTAGAAGTAGCCAGGGCCGCTGCCGCTGCCATCGGTGCCGAGCATATCGGCATGCGTATCTCGCCTTATGGCGCATTTAACGGTGCAGTAGCAGATGCCCAGATGGATGCGATGTATCTGCAACTGATCGAGGAACTCAATAAAATCGGTCTAGCCTATATTCACATCGTCGATCACAGTGCGATGGGCGCGCCGGAAGTTTCACCGACACTGAAAGCGGGTCTGCGCGCAACCTTCAAGGGCCGCTACATCCTGTCAGGCGGCTACGATCTGGCTCGCGCCAATGCGGATCTCGATGCGGGGCGCGGCGATCTGGTTGCCTTCGGTCGCCCGTTCATCTCCAATCCGGATATGGTGGAAAAACTGCGCACCGGCAGCGATTTAACCGCACCTGATTTCGACACTTTTTACACCCCGGGTGAAAAGGGCTATACGGACTACGCATAACAGTTGCTAGCTTGCAGATAACATTCCCTGGCAAGACTGGTGCGAGTTGCAAAATCAAAAGGCTGGTTTCCGCAAGGTGCCAGCCTTTTGATCGCCTTATTTGATTTATCCCTGAATCAACAAGAAATTTCTGTATGGCTGAAATACAAATTCATTCAAAGCATATTGCACGTAAAATACTGGGATTGTATGGATTTACCACACGTACTGGAACAAAACGGATGTTCAAAACACTATTCTTGACTCTTGTGCTGCTGATGTCAGGCTTGAGCGGCATATCCTACGAAATTCTGTATGGACGTATCTTGGGCGGTATCCTCGGCGATCAGTTTGCAGTCTCTTCGGCGGTACTGATCACTTTTTTGCTGGGTATCGGTCTGGGCGCTAAATATGCGCACAAACTTTGGCGCAGACTATGGATGATTGAGGGACTAATCGGCCTCTACGGCATCGGATTTGTGCTGTCCCAACCGTTCCTCGAACGCCTGCTCTACAACGGCATGGGATTCCTGCCTGGTTTGGCGGGCCCTATTGTGTTGGGATCAATGCTTTTATTGCTACCTGCCCTGTTGCTCGGTTGCAGTGTTCCTCTGTTCGCAGGTTATCTGGGGCGCATCAATCAGGGGCCGGACTTTTCGCGGGTGTATGCGCTCTATAATCTGGGGGCGGCCGCCACAGCGCTGCTCATTGAATTCTGGCTGATACGGAAATTTGGCATTACCGGTACAGTCATGGTATTCGGACTGACCAATTTTCTCGCGGCAAGCTTGCTGTATTTCGCAGCAAGGACGATCGCCAACAGTCCGCCGCCACAGGAAAACCCCGTTAAACTCCCCCGTAACCAGCTCATTTCGCTGGTCTTGGTGAGTGTCGCATCGGCTATCTTCCAGTTGTTTATGGTGAAAATTTCGGAATTGATGTTCGGGCCGTTCCGTGAATCATTCGCGCTGGTGCTAGCCATCATCCTGTTCGGTATCGCATTTGGCTCGCTATTGGTAAAACGTCTGAACATTAACTATGGCAGATTGCTGCTGATCAATCTCGTTGGACTCCTGCTGTTTATCGTGCTGTATTACGATCTGTTGTCGTTTTATGCAGCGCTGTACGAAATTGCGGTGGCCCATGGAGTTGCCATTGTGTATCTCAAGGGCGGCATCCTGTTCATGTTGATGGGTCTGCCTGCCCTCACCTTCGGCGCCACCATTCCTGCACTGCTTAACGAGCGCAATGAAGTTGTGCAGGAATCGGGTTCGCTGCTCTATATCAGTTCGCTGGCCAACGTAGGCGGATTTTTGCTGATGGCGCTGCTGCTGCACCAGTATCTGGATTACGGTGTGCAATTATTGGCCATATCGGCGTTAGTTGCCGCATCACTGTTGGCCTATCAGTGGCGTAGCGGTCAAGCCATGCCGATCGCTGCAGGACTGATTGTGCTGACAACCGTGGGTCTGTATCACTGGCAATGGGACGAGGACCTGCTCTACTTGAGCTATACCTCCTTTCATTCAAGCCGTGAAATGATTGAAGACAGAAAGGCGTTCAATTTTCCCGATAAATTCAAGGGCTATCAGGACGTCTTTTCGATTAACTGGTCCAACGGAAAACCCTATTTTTTCATCAACGGTTATATCAGCATCCCGATGAACAATCCGTCCGAGAAAATCGTCGGGACAGTTGGGTCGATGTATACACCTAAAACAGCGGATGCACTGGTGCTGGGGCTGGGCAGTGGCGCAACGGCGTCGGTAGTTGGCATGCTGTTTGACCATACCGATGTGATCGAGATCAATCCCGTGGTACGTGACAACCAGTTTCGCATGAAGCAATGGAATTTTGATATTGAGCACAATTCCAGGGTCAATATCGTGGTGGACGATGCCATACACTACATTCAATCAGTACCCAAAACCTATGACATGATACTGAACACGGTCACCTCACCGCTGTATTTCAGTTCATCTAAACTCTATACGCTGGATTTTTTCGACAAGGTAAAACGCCGTTTGCGCCCTGATGGCGTTTATGTGACCTGGATGGACACCCGCATCGGCAGTGAAGGTGCGCGTATCGTGCTCAATACGGTAAAACAACGCTTCAAACATTGCGCGCTGGTATTCATCAAGTCCGGCTATTACCTGTTGCTGGCATCGGATAATCCGGTGAAATTACAGCATCCCGACCTGATTCAAAAATCGCCAATATTACAGGCAAACCTGTTACAGAACCGGATAGTCCCGCGCCAGCTAGCTTATAACGTGCTAACGCCGGATGTGTTTGCATCAACCATGCCGCTCACCGCCCCGATCAATACCATAGACCGCCCGGTGCTGGAATTCGAGATGGCTAGCCTGAAACAGAAGAACTTCAGGGAATTCCAGAATCAAATGTTTGCTACGCTGAGTCTCGATGGAGTGGCTTTGGCCGTTGAACCTGCGATGAAATATGATCCGGTGGAACATATTGCGCATGTCGGCATGTTGCTGAAAAATTCGATCATCATGGATAGATTCGAGCAGTTAGGACATATCTATGTCAGGGATCTGGATATGCGCGTAGACGAGGCAACGATGGCGATCTACCAGCAACTGGCAAGTTCTGCACATGATGCCGAAGCACACCATACTCTGGGCGACCAATACCGTCTGCGTAGCCGGTATATTGACGCCATAGCAGAATATCAACGGGCATTGCAGTTAGACCCCAGACATAAGGACAGCTTGTTCAACATTGCTGCCTGTCAGGAATATTTGGGGCAGGATGAAATTGCGCTAAAAACCTATGCGCAGGCTGGCATGCAAGATCCGGGGGACAGTGACGTGACATACCGTCTTGCACGGGTCAATTACAAATTGGGCAACGGCACCATTGCGCTGGCATTACTGGATAAATTGATTGCGAAGCAACCCAATGCGGATATCTATAATCTGAAAGCACAAATATTGATGGAGTTCGGGCGCAAGGCTGCGGCTACAGCCGTCTATTTTGAATTGCTCAAACTCAATCCGGACGACGTGAATGCGCAATTCGAATTAAACACGATGATGGCAAAATGGTGAGCATTGTAAATAATGCATGAAAACCGGACGGATAAATCCGCCCGGCACATGACAGTTTGCAGACGATTATTTAGTGTAGTGTTCTGGCGCCGCCACGTGTAGAACGACTGGCACTGTTGCCGCCAGCACCGAATCCTTGCAACGTGATCGCAGTATTACCCGAATTCAAGTCTGCGCCAGGATAAGGTGTGCCGTTGATGGTATAGGTGCTGTTTGGCGAGCCCTTCAGACAGGCAATCTGGGTAGTGGTCAGCCCCATTGCGTAACCCGCATCCGACGCGGAAATTTTGCTGTCCTTATCGCTCTCCTTTGAGAATTTGTCATCGTTGTTTTTTGCAACATCAAAATCATCGCAACGACCGATGGTATCAAGTGCATGTTTGGAATGACCACTCAACCAGCCATCATTGGCAACGGTCAGCGTGACTTCAGCCCCCCCCATGCGGTGGCAGATTGAAATCTTGTTGCCCGATGAATCACGGGAATGATCGGCATGATCCTTGTGCATATCATCATTGTAATCGCGGTCGTTTTTGGATTTGCTGTCCTTGTCCTTGGACTTGTGGGAATTGTCGTCACGCTCTTCACTCTTGGTTGAAGCAGAAACCATATTGGATGGACAGGTGGTCTTGACGATTTTGAGACCGCATGCACTCACCAGAGTGCTGCTACAACGGGCAGAACTTGTGACAGCGCTCTTGCCGTCATCCGAACTCTTGGAATCCGAACTACTGGAATTTGAATTCTTGGAATCCGAATTATTTGAATTTGAACTATTGGAATCCGAATTCTTGGAGTCGTCGGCAAAGGCTGCGGTGCTGGCAAATGCCAGTGCACCGGCACCCAGTAGAAGCGCTAATAACAATTTTGCTGGTTTTACATTCATCGTGATTCCCCTTTGAGTGTGGTAAAAAATAATCAACAGATTTATCGGTGGTAATGGTCTGATTATATTCATATCATTAAATATCCCTCCTGCACTGAACGATACTAGTAAACCGCATCCTGCACACCATAAAAATACTGAGCCAGTGCACGCGTATTTCTGGGGCCGTTGGCCTGAACTGTGACTCTGAAATACAATTTTCCGCTACCTGCTACCAATGCACCCGTACTGGTATAAATTGGCGCCGCCTTGCAGTCGGCAAAAGTCGCATTATCGGCTACAGTTTGTGAAAAACTTTTTGGATTGCCGGTGCCCGTGCCGGTACACATGCGTTCAATCACATACTGAACATGGTAGGAACCGTTACCCGTCGTCTCACCAGGCAATAAAACCTCCTGTGAGGCACTCCAGTTCAACGGATTCATCATCGGCAGTTTGGAGATGGGGTCAACAGCCGAAAAATTCGGATAATAATAGCTGGGGCAATTTGCGGCGCTATACAGGCATCCGCTTTGCGCTGGATCACTTGCCTTATTGTCTTCGACCACAAGATAGGCCAGTTCGGCACCAATATCAGCGGCCTGAATCGCCGCTTCGTTGAACGCCAGATTTCCCGCCACCACATTGCTAGTGTCAACGGTACGCATCAGCGCGATGCCCGCCATTGATATGGCGACCAGTGCAATTAACGCGACGATTAGCACGACACCCTGCTGTTTGTTACGAAGACTCATCACAGATTTCCCCATATCACGTTCCGGATCGGAATGATGGTTTGATATATCTTGTAACGATAACAGCCTCCCCAACCCCAGTTGGCAATACCACCTTGATTTGCCGTCAATGCTGCCCATGTCGTTGGCTGGAGACTTGCAATGCAGCTGCCGCCAGGATTGGCACTTCTGGCGACGATCGCAACCTGAATTGCCTTGATGCGATTAACATCTGCAATGGGTGGATTGGACCAGTCTGTACCCGAACAGGCACTGCCAGCCGCATCTGTCCAACAGCTCACTGTATTACTACCTGCTGCGGCCACACCGTATTGCGCAGCCACGGTGACGATGTTGCTGGCAACCACCGTCGATGCCCCCCCATTTTCAGAACGGATCAGTTGCCCATCGCTGCTAATTTGATAGCTGGTACTGGCAAACGAGGGACTAAATGCAGGGGTGAGGGAACCAAAAATAGTCGCTGCCGCTGCGGTAGTCGCATTCGAACTGGCCGGCCCCAGATTGGCGAGCACGGCATTGCTCGTGTAAGCGGGAAAAGCGGGGGTAAGCGTGCTGTTGCTCACCGCATTTCCCGCTGACACCACATCTACACCGTTGGTACCCAGTGTCGTCGAAGGACTGTTAGTTGCCTTAAGCAAGGAACAAGCAAGTCCCGCTTCGGAAACCAGGATGAAATCATCCTTATGGATCGCTGCATTGCTGTCAAGAGGCAGTCTGGCAGGTACTGAACCTGCCGACTGTGCCAGAGTCAATTTTGCCGCATTGCCACCGGTCACAATGCCGCCGGTATCGGAATTTAGCCGGTTGATGGTAATGATATCTGTCCCGTTGCTGCCGTTTGCCAGAATAACGGGTGAGCTGTTGAAAACCTTGCCGTTTCGGTAATCGTTTATTTTGACACAGGGCATGTGGCCAGGCGTGGTACTGGCATCAATAAGACCGAACCCTGCCACCCGTATGTCCTGCTCTATGGAATACAAGGCCATCAGCCCATTTTGCTGTATATCCACACTGTTGCCGGTGACCTGTCGTTGCGTCTCGAACGCGGAGAGTGCGGAAAAAATGGCCAGCGATGCAATCAGGCCGAGTGCAAGACCGATCATCAACTCAATGAGCGACACACCCTGGCACAGCAAGCGGCCAGGTAGCAACCTTGCGCGTTGGGGAAGCCCCATATGGACAGGCTGAACAAGTTTTTGTCGGGATTTCGTCATCTTTCTCATGGCTAATTGAACTGGATTTGCGTACGGGTTACATAATTGTGGGAAACGGCCGACTTCCAGTTCAACGTGACTGTAACCTGATAAGTGGGTTGACCATTGCTCGGATTACTCGTCTGTACCACCTCAATGCTGGGTTGATTGACGGTATCACTCACTCCTGGCAGAAATCCCGGCACAGTGGCTGTCCCCTGAATCTGATTAACCCATTTTTGGGTATTTGCATTGCCATTGATGCGGGTGCAGGGCGAAGTTGGCGGGCAGTTGTAGCTTAATGGAATGCCATAAGTCTTGGGTGTCGTAGTCGGCAGGATTTCGACCGGATCGACCCACATTTGTGCAATGATCTGGTTGGCCAGAAAGGCCGCATCACTGCGATAGCGTGCATCCAGTGTGTTGTTGATGGTTGAAGCCTGCAAACCAATGACACCTAGAATGCCGATTGAAAACACAAAAAAAGCGATCAATGCCTCTATGAGTATATAGCCTTGTTGGGCACTATTTCGCGATATGGAGTGAATTTTCAAGATTTCCTCCTTATGGGCAGCCGCGTGAATTCGTAGCAGGCAAAGCCGGATTGCATACTTTTGCGGCACCGGAATCGGAGATGAGTATGACCAGTCTGCGTGTGGTGCCTGGATTGGTCACATCTATCCTGGAAATTTTAGTGATGGTGCTGTCTGCGACTGACTGTCCGAAGGCGTTGAATACCACACCAGGCGAGGGATTTCCCCCCATGCCGGTACCTGCGGCAATCGCAGTTGTGCAGCACTGCGTGAGCGCAGGCGTGCTGGCGCTCACGCCCAGACGTGCGTTGCTTCCTGCCTCCTTCGCACCGGAATTTTGCACCGGATTG
>CAWASY010000019.1:0-19112 GCA_963784505.1 uncultured beta proteobacterium
ATTTGCTATATCGGCGGACAGGTCATCGGCCAGAAGGGACGTTCGCTGTCGCAGCTTGAATGGCAGGTATCGAAGTGCTACGGCCATTAGATAACAGGAGCTAACCGGCGCTTCGCGGCTTTATCGCGCAGCGTCCAGCGACCGAAGGGAGCGAGGTTGAGCGCTAGGTTATGCTGCATTCTGCAATACCTTGGTCATCGGAATACCTTCCTTCACTTCAACTGCTATCTTTCCTGCAGGCGTATCGTCGACTCGAAATCCATGCTTTTCAAAGAAAGGTACGAGATCAATGTATGCCGCACAAAGGGTTATCTCGTGGATCGCGTGTTCTTGACAATAGCTTTCACAATTGACCAGAAGTTCTGGGAACAAACCTAGTCCCTTGTAATATTGGAACCTATATCGTCTTTCTTTTTCGAAAATTTCCTGATACGGATTGCAAAACGTTACATCGGATATACGAAGGACATTTGGATAAATGACAGCTAAAAGAACTTCAGCCGCACATTTCTTTTCAAGTTGAATATCTTCAACTTCGGCAATCGTATAAGCAATGTCGCTTAACACTCTTATGCCTGTATGCCGTTCCATAGCAAGGTATATCTTTGGATCATTACGCTGGAAAAATCCTGCCAACGCCTGCGAATTGCATTTGGGATTGGCTCGCACGTATCGATCCCAAGCGCCACCCCCCATTTCTACCATACATGCTGGCTTGATCTGCGCTATTTCACCAAGTTTGGATCGATCTCATCGAATGATTTTGACAGGCCGTCCAATGGTTTCTCGGAGTGATGACTCAGGAAAAATATCAAAAAGTTTCATATGAGCGGCTCAGTTCTGTTGGACATAACGTGGAGCTAAGGGGCAGGCCGCTTCTGGCCTGTCTCGCTTGAGCGTCGTTAATGGAAAACTTCCTATCCATTCATCACGTCCACTCCGCACACAAACTTTCCGCCTGTTCCAGCACCAGTTGCACAGCTTCTTCCTGCTTGACCGGCGGATATTTGTATTTGCGCAGGATGCGTTTGACCATCAGTCGTAGTTTGGCGCGCACGCTGTCGCGTACTGACCAATCTACGCTGGCATTCTTGCGCAGGTTTTCCGCCAGTTCGTGGGCAATCTTCTTGAGGGTCTCGTCGCCCAGTTCACGCACCGATTCCTCGTTGTTGGCCAGCGCATCGTAGAACGCGATTTCGTCTGGATTCAGGCCCAGTTCAGCGCCACGGTCGGCAGCTTCCTTGAATTTCTTGGCCATCGCGATCAGCTCTTCCATCACCTGTGCAGTTTCAATCGAACGGTTCTGATAGCGCTGAATGACGCTGGCGAGCATTTCAGAGAATTTGTTGTTCTGCACCATGTTGGTTGCAAAGCGGCTTTTGATCTCGCCTTCCAGTAAGCGTTCAAGCATTTCCACGGCCAAATTGCGTTCGGGCAGGTTGCGCACTTCGTTGAGGAAGTCGTCGTCGAGGATGCCAATATTGGGCTTGTCCAGTCCCGCCGCATCAAAAATATCGACCACCTGATCCGACACGATGGCTGAGCCGATGATTTGCCTGATAGCCAGTTCGCGCTGTTCGTCGGTCTTTTTCTTGCTGCTCAGTTCCCGCTTGGTCAGCACCACCTTGACAGCCTGGAAGAAGGCGACTTCCTCTCGCACAGCCTTTGCTTCATCGAGCGTGCAGCACAACGTAAACGCCTTGGACATCGCTAGCGCTGTATCGGCGAAGCGCTGCTTGCCATCCTTGATTCCCAAGACATGATTGGCCGCGCCTGCCAACATGCCGTGTCCGCCGGTCAGGAAATCGCTGTAGTCGAACTCGTGCAGCATCGCACGCAACACATCGAGCTTTTCCTCCAGCACCGAATAGGCTTCATTGACATCGACGGTGGGTTTTCCGCGCCCTTGGCTCGCGGTGTATTCCTTCAATGCCTGCTTCAGATCGCCCGCGATGCCGATGTAATCGACCACCAGTCCACCCTGCTTATCGCGGAAGACGCGATTGACGCGTGCGATGGCCTGCATCAGGTTGTGGCCCTTCATCGGCTTGTCCACATACAGCGTATGCACACAGGGCGCATCGAAGCCCGTCAGCCACATGTCGCGCACGATCACCATGCGCAGCGGATCGCTCGCATCCTTGAAACGTTTTTCCAGACGTTTCTTGATCTGTTGAGAATAAATGTGCGGACGCAGCAACGGCTTGTCTGAGGCAGAGCCGGTCATAACAACCTTGATCGCGCCTTTTTCAGGATCATCGTCGTGCCAGTCAGGGCGCAGCGCCACGATGGCGTTATACATATGCGCGCAGATGTCGCGGCTCATTGCCACCATCATCGCTTTACCGGATTGTGCTTTGCTTCTTTCCTCGAAATGCGTCACCAGATCGGCTGCCACCTGTTCGATACGCGGTTCGGCACCCACCACTTTTTCCAGCGCAGCCCAGCGGCTCTTCAACTTGGCTTTGCTGTCGTCTTCCTCATCCTCGGCCAGTTCATCCACCTCAGCATCCATATCGGACAACGATTCTGCATTCAGCCCAAGTTTTGCCAAACGTGATTCATAGTAAATCGCCACCGTCGCGCCATCGTCACGCGCCTGCTGCATGTCGTAGATGGAGATGTAATCGCCGAACACCGTGCGGGTGTCTCTATCCTCGGAGGATACGGGCGTGCCAGTAAAAGCCACGAAGGTCGCATTGGGCAGGGCATCGCGCAGATGTTGCGCATAACCCACCTGATAGCCCTTGGCATCGCCCTTGAATTTCGCCTCGAATCCATATTGGGTACGGTGCGCCTCATCGGCAATCACCACGATGTTGTGGCGGTCGGACAGCACGGGATAACTGTCCTCATCCTCGCCCGGCATGAACTTCTGGATGGTGGCAAACACGATACCGCCCGAGGGACGATTGGCTAGTTTGGCGCGCAAGTCCTGCCGCGTCTCACCCTGCACCGGCTGCTCGCGCAACAAATCCTGCGCCAGTGAAAACACGCCGAACAATTGCCCGTCCAGATCGTTGCGGTCGGTGATCACTACAATGGTCGGGTTCTCCATCGCCGCTTCCCTCATCACCCGCGCGGCAAAGCAAGTCATGGTGATGCTCTTGCCGCTGCCTTGTGTATGCCACACCACCCCGCCTTTTTGCGTACCACCGGGACGGGAGGCCGCGACCACCTGGGTAATGGCAGAACGTACTGCGTGATACTGGTGGTAGCCTGCGATTTTCTTGATCAGCGTGCCGTCATCCTCAAACAAGACGAAGAAGCGCAGGAAATCCAGCAGATAAACAGGAGCCAGCACGCCTCGAATCAGCGTCTCCAGCTCATTGAATTGTCCCAACGGGTCTAGCGTAACACCGTCGATGGTGCGCCATGCCATGAACCGCTCGGCATTGGATGAGAGCGATCCCATCAGCGCCTCTGAGCCGTCCGAAATAACCAGCATCTCGTTGTACTGGAATAGGTCGGGAATTTGTTCCTTGTAGGTCTGCACCTGATCGTAGGCTTGCCAGACATCGGCCTTCACTTCGGCGGGATTCTTCAATTCCATCAGTACCAGCGGCATACCGTTGACGAACAGGATGATGTCTGGTCGGCGCGTATGCTTGGGGCCTTTGATGGAAAACTGGTTCACCGCCAGCCACTCGTTCGCGCTCTCATCGGCAAAGTCGATCAGCCGCACGAAATCGCCGCGCGTCTCGCCATTCATTTGATATTCGACTGGCACGCCATTGACCAGCAGTTGATGGAAAGCGCGATTTGCCGACAGCAATACCGGCGTGTCCAGATTCAGCACCTGTTGCAGCGCATCCTCGCGGGCAACCAACGGCACGGCAGGATTAAGCCTGGCGATGGCATCGCGCAATCTTCCCTCCAACACGACAGGGCGATAGTCGCTGCGCTCCGGCGCATCGCCGTCCGGCGCGATGTCCGGCCCGTAAAAATGGCGATAGCCTACACTGGCTAACCAGCCCAGCGTTTCCTGTTCCAGTTGGTCTTCGGTCATCATTTTGTTCCGAGCAAAATCTGATTGAGCGCGACGTTGATGTAGTAGTTGCTGCCCTTGATCTTGTGCTTCTGAACAAACCCGGCCTCGGCCAGCGCGTCGATGTATTTGGTGGCTGTCAGGCGTGACACTTTCAGGTCACGCTGCACAAACTCGATCTTGGTATAGGGGTGTGTGAACAGGTTGTTGATCAAGTCCTGACTGTAGAACTTGAATCCGGCGCGTATGCGATGTTTGTAGTCGAACAGCGCTGCTTTGATGTCTTGCACGGTGTTAATGGTTTGACCGGCGGTCTGCTCTACAGCTTCCAGCATGTAAAGCACCCATTCTTCCCACGCATCTTCCTCGCGCACCGACTGCAACAGGCGGTAGTAATCAGACTTGGTGCGCACGATATGGCTGCTCAAATACAGCACCGGCACCTCCAGCAAGCCTGATTTCACCAGATATAGCACATTCAATATCCGGCCTGTGCGGCCATTTCCATCGTAGAACGGATGGATGCTCTCGAACTGATGATGCAGCAGTGCCATCTTGATGAGCGGGTCTGCCGGGAACAATTCATCCTCGTTGATGAACCGCTCCAGATCACGCATCAGCGCGATGATTTCATTCGGGTCTTGCGGCGGAGAATAGATGGTCGCGCCGCTGCCGTTTTTGAGCGCGGTTCCCGGCAGTTTTCGAAAACCCGCATTGGTCTGTTCCAGCTCTTCCTGTATGGCGATGATGTGATTGGCAGTAATCAGCCCGCTGTGCCGCACCTGCTCATAGCCCAGACGCAAGGCTTGCCGGTAGCGTTGCACTTCCTTTGCCGCAGGATTGGCAAAGGCATCGGGCAGTATCTCGTTCTTGAAAATCTCGTCCTGCGTGGTGACGATGTTCTCGATTTCCGAACTGTCCTTGGCTTCCTGCATGCCCAGCGTATTGATCAGAATGCCCTGATTGGGAATGGATGACGCGATACCCTTGAGCTCCGCCAGCTTGCGGCTGCTGCTCGCCAGTTTTTTGAGGATGGCAGGCGTATCGAAACGTCCTGCATTCAGTTGCTCAAGTGGTGCGATGGCGGTCATTACTAGGCATCCTCATTCACATCATGTATAGAAAAGGTGATTTTTTATACATTCTACGCCTGTCATGTATAGAAAATGGCAATTTGTTAGCATGGTTCATGCATTTGCCGCTTCGATCATGACCTCGGCTTCCGGCAGACGCAACTGGCCCGAGATCAGGCGCGGCAAGAGCGCGTCGCGCAAATCTGAGAGCGTTTGAGCCTGTTTAGAATACAGTTTCAAATATATTGCCCGTGCTATTTTTTCAAATGCAAATAGCACATCATTATTTGGCAGCACCACCTTCTTAGTTTCCATTAATAGTTTGTCATCAAGATTTGGAATAGAAGTCCCGTTAATATAATTCCAAATCTCCCTGCTATCTCGCATGTCAGCCAACAGGCGGTCAACAAAAATTGCATTCGCTGCATTTCCGCAATCTAGTCGTTTAACAAAATTGGAAAAAATCACTGGCATTCCGTAAATCGACTCGAAGCTTGTTCCAGCCCAAAGTGGTCGCCCACAAGGACCAGCCCCAGACGAGGCAATTAAAACTTCATTTTCAGTTACACGACGTTTTTCCATGGCCGATGGTTTAACCCAGCGAACTGGAGCATTTTTAGCAAAACCAAGGGAACGAAGATTCTCTAAATCTACCCCTCTAAGACTAATTGCGGGAACCAAATTATTTGCTTCTTTATCGTCCTTACCCCAAAGGCCGCCAATTGTAACGGAGCAAATATCTCCAAGTTTATTTACCGTCCACCCCTTCGGCACCAAGCCCAGTTCCGATTCCTCGAAGCTATCAGGGAACAGCGCGGCGGTATCGGCATCCATGCCTTCCGGTTCGCGGCCTTCCATCTTGGCGCGGACGGGATCGAAATCCACGAACCACGACTTGAACAGCGCCTGCGCAATGGCTTCCAGCGTAGCATTCGTTTCGCGTAGCAGGGCAATGCGGTCGTCGAGCGCACCTAGCAAAACAGCAATTTCGTACTGTGCTTCAATTGGTGGAATAGTCAACTCGAAGAGAGGAATCTCCCGGCATTTCAAACTGTCGAAGACGGCACCAACGTTAATGAACTTGCCAACCTGCTCCCACCAATCCGGTCCGCGCACAAGCCATCGCAAAAACTCTGGTAAAACATGACTGCCATCAGCACGCAAAACAACCAGATTTTGACCGATTGCGCACTCAATTCCAGAAGGGACAACAGCACTATCACCAGAATTACACCTCCGAACAACAATTACATCATTAGCTTGCGGCTTTAATTTTCGTGTCCATTCTGCATAATCCTCAGCGGAAATTTTCCGAACACCATCGAGTTGAATGAGTCCGTCCTTGATCTGAGGAATCGCAATGTAAGGATAGCCGGTCTCTGCCGCTGATGGTGTTCGATGATCACAATCAATAAGCGTGACCCCGGCACTCTTCAGGGAAATTTTCTGCCAACTTACCTCAGAACTCATACCCCAGTCCTCCCATCTTCTGGCGTATCAGTGCATCCAGTTCTGCACCCTTGGACATCTGCTCGCCCAGCGTCTCGGTGAGTTTCTGCATCTTGTCGGCAAAGGCTTCGTCGTCCTCTTCGACCGCTTCCGCGCCGACATAACGCCCTGGCGTCAGCACATGACCGTGCTCGGCGATTTCTGCCAGCGTGACGCTGCGACAGAAGCCGGGGATGTCTTCATAAACGGCTGGATTCCCGCCTTCACGGGAATGACCATCGGCACGCCATGCGGCGACGGTACCGGCAATGCGGGCGATGACCTCATCGGTAAATTCGGTTTGCACGCGGCTAATCATGCTGCCGAGCTTGCGGGCGTCGATGAACAGCACTTCGCCCTTGCGTGCTGCCTTCTGTTTGACCAGGAACCACAGGCAGGCGGGAATCTGCGTATTGAAAAACAACTGGCCGGGCAGCGCCACCATCACTTCGACCTTGTCGGCCTCGACCATTGCGCGGCGTATGTCGCCCTCGGAATTCTGGCTGGACGACATCGAGCCGTTCGCCAGCACAATCCCTGCGCGTCCGGTGGGTTTCAAGTGATACAACATGTGTTGCAGCCAGGCATAGTTGGCATTACCCTGCGGCGGCGTGCCATAGACCCAGCGCGGATCGCCTTCCAATGAGCCGTGCCACCAGTCGGAGATATTGAACGGCGGATTGGCGAGAATGAAGTCGGCGCGCAAATCGGGGTGTTGGTCGCGCACGAAGGTATCAGCAGGTTCCTTGCCCAAATTGAAGTCGATGCCGCGAATCGCCAGATTCATCGCCGCCAGCCGCCAGGTGGTCGGATTAGCTTCCTGCCCGTAGATGGAAACGTCGCCTATCTTGCCGCCATGCGCCTCGATGAAACGCTCCGACTGCACGAACATCCCGCCACTGCCGCAGCAGGGGTCATACACCTGACCGTGATGCGGCGCGAGTATTGCAACCAGCGTCTTGACGATGGAGGCTGGCGTGTAGAACTGCCCGCCGCGCTTGCCTTCCGCACTGGCGAACTGACCGAGAAAATATTCGTACACCTGACCCAGCAGATCGCGGGCATGATTTTTGGACATCGTGCCGCCCGTGCCGAAACCAATGGTAGAAACCAGATCGACCAATTCACCCAGCTTGCCATCAGGCAATTGAACGCGCGCATAGCGTTTATCGAGGATGCCCTTGAGCTTGGAATTTTCCGCCTCGATCAGCGCCAGCGCATCGTCGATGCGTTTGCCGATGTCGGCCTGCTTGGCCTGTGCGCGTAAACTCTCCCAACGCGCCGCCTCCGGCACCCAGAATACATTGGCTTCGCGGTAGTAGTCGCGGTCTTCCAGTTCATCGGCGAGCATGGCGCTATCCGCGTCCGGCACGAAGTAATCGTCAACGGGATTGGCAAATCGAACAGTCAGTTCATCGCGGTGAGTCTGGAAGGTATCGGAGATGTATTTGACGAAGATCAGGCCCAGCACGATGTGCTTGTATTCGGCAGCGTCCATATTCGCGCGCAGCTTGTCCGCCGTAGCCCAGAGTGTTTTTTTGATGTCTTCGATCATTGGTTTTTATTGTTTGAATTTATCGCCCACATACTACGCGATGCAAGACGGCACAGGAAGGGCTGCGGCGTGATGATTGGGTTGTTGCAGTAAGTATCCACCGGCAAAGCCGGTGGCTTTACGATTGCTGAACTCTCAAAGGCGCTTAATCGCAATCGGTGCAAGTCAAAAACCAACCCAGCGGTACGGGGTAAAACGTAATCCCGGAATTGTCAAACTTCGGGAGTCATCCCCGGTATAGCCGCCGATTAAATTACCAATCGAAAATAGTTTCCAAATGCTTTTTCTGGATGGCCGGTCCAGAGAAAGTTGAATGTCCCTTGATGGGACCAACCGGGCGATCATCACCCCCAATGGGGTTGCCCAACTACGGCCATTCACGAATGGCAGGAAACCAACTGTACATACATCATTGGTGATTGTTTCAAAACTCAGCCCTTGGTGAACGTTTAATCGTACTATTCAAAGTAGACTAAATTTTGTGCAATTGAACGGATTGCCTGAATGCAACTTATGTGGCGGACCGCCCAATACACCACTTAATGGAAATATCCTATTGCCGCCAGTGGTGAATTAATCCACATGTAAGGGTTGTCGGACGTTTTCCCTCAAATGCATTGCGTGTTCAGAATGCTGCAGGCGAGCTTCGGCCATTACTTTCCAGCCAAGATGCATCCGGCTGCCAGGTCTTGATCCATTTAGGAATGTCTGCTGCGGGCATCGGTCTGGCAATTCCGTATCCCTGCGCCCTTTCGCAACCGAGCCTGAGCAACGCTTTGCCGTGCGGTATGGTTTCTACCCCCTCTGCGATCACCTGGCGATAGAAAATCTTTGCCAAACCCACAATACCTTCGATGATCGCCATATCTTCGGAATCGTTCAACATGTCGCGCACAAAACTTTGGTCGATTTTGAGCACATCGGCGGGTAACCGTTTCAGATAGGTGAGCGAAGAGTAGCCAGTGCCAAAATCATCCAGCGCAAAACTCACGCCGATATCATGGCAACGGTGCATGACAGTCGAGATCTGGATCACGTCTTCCAGCGCACTGGTCTCAAGAATCTCGAGTTCAAGCTGGGAAGGCTTGATGTCAGGATGGGCTGCGAGCAGCCCGGACAAACGTGCCACAAAGTCGTCCTGTTGTAACTGGCGGGCACCGACGTTCACACTAACTGGGATTGTCAGGCCGCTGTTACGCCATTTTTTTATCTGTGCCAGTGCAGTGTCAATGACCCATTCCCCGATTTCTATGCTGATCGGATGATTTTCGATAATAGGCAAAAAAGCGGCAGGCGGCAGCAAGCCATGTTCCGGGTGTTGCCAGCGGATCAGTGCTTCTGCACCGATCACAACGCCGGTCTTCATGTTTACCTTTGGTTGGTAATACAGCACGAACTCGCGATTGTCCAACGCTTGCCGGATATGCTCCAAGCTTTCACGCTGGCTTTGTATCTGTGCATCATGCGCGACATCGAAGATGTGGTAGCGATTTTTGCCTTCCTGTTTTGCCGTGTACATGGCCTGGTCGGCATGGCGCATCAGCTGATCGGCATCAGCCTCATCCTGGGGGTAGAGTGTCACACCGATGCTGACGGAAATTTGCATCAGGATACCGCCCACAGTTACCGGATCTGCGGCGGCTTGTAGCAGGCGTGCCAGCACAGGTTCACAATCCTGAGCGCTTTCCAGATCGACCAATACCGCCACGAATTCATCTCCTCCGATGCGGGACAGCGTGTCGCCTTCCCGCAAGGCAGTCTTCATTCTCTGGGATAAGGCAATCAGCATCTCGTCGCCGACGTCGTGTCCGTACTTGTCGTTTACTGCCTTGAAACCATCCAGATCAAGATAAGCCACCGCCAAGGCCATTCCCCGACGCTGGCTTTGTATCATCGCCTGTTGCAGTCGATCGGATAACAGCACGCGATTGGGAAGGCTGGTCAGTGCGTCGTGATAGGCGATGTGTTCGAGTTGCAGTTGCTGCTCCTTAATGGGGGTGATGTCGGTGAACAGGGCTACATAATTTTGTATCTTGCCGCTGCTGTCTCGGACGGCACTGACCGTCTGTATTTCAACATAATTTTCACCGTTTTTACGCTGATTCCATATTTCGCCAGACCAATAACCAACTTCTGTCAGTGATTGCCACATTGCAGCGTATGTTTCAGCATCGTGCATGTCGGATTTGAGCAGGCGCGGGTTTTCCCCGATAGCTTCTTCGCGGGTGTAGCCGGTAATCTGTGTAAAGGTGTCATTGATCTCGATAATGTCGCCTGCAGCATTGGTGATCATGATGCCTTCACGCGCATGGGTAAATACGCTGGCTGCGAGTTGCAGATTTACCTCATCGGTTGTTTTTTCAATGGCCAGTGCAGCGAGAAGCGCTTCGTTCTCGATCAATTTAAGATCGAAATCTGTCGGTTTGGCAGGTAGTCGGTGGTAGATGGCAAATGTGCCGAGCACCTTACCCTGACCGGAAAGAATAGGCTCAGACCAGCAGGCGGCCAATTTTGCCCGATGGGCGAGTTCCAGATAGGGCGTCCAATAAGGGTGCGTTTCGATATCCTCGACGATTACACGCTGGCCGGTGTATGCCGCCGTACCGCATGTACCTGTATTGGGGCCGATTTGCACCCCATCAACGGCTTGATTATAAAAATCGGGAAGGCTGGGGGCCGCACCGTGTTTCAGATGCGTTCCTTCCTCATTCAGCAGGAGAATACTGCATAGCATGGCGGGATTGATGGATTCGACATCGTGAACAATAGTATTCAATATGGCGTCCAGAGATGATTTGTCTGCCAGCATTTGAAGTACTTTTTGTCGGTGCTGTTCACGTTGCAGCGTTTGCTTGCGTTCGGTGACATCGTACACACTGGCCTGAACAGCCGGTTTCCCTTCATACTCGATGATGGTGCCCTGAACTTCAACATTAATGATCGTGCCATCCAGCCTGACAAATTTTTCCTCAAGTAATGGCGCTATTTCTCCTAGCCCTAGCCCTAGCCCTTTTGCGATACGTGTTTGCACGATTTGATGAAAATCCGGATGAATGAAATCCATAACCAACTTACCCAGCAACTCGTTCTTATCCGTAGCGCCGAGCAATTTGATGGCAGCAGGATTGACATAGACGAACTTGCCATTCTGATGAACCATGATGCCAAATGGTGCATTTTCAACAAGCCTATGGTAACGATTCCTGCTCTCCCGTAACAATGCATCGCTCTTTTTGAGTTCAGTTACGTCACGCGAGACATACAGTAATGAACGAACTCGACCATCATCATCGTATAGCGGTGCAGCATGGGTTTCCAGCATACGCAGCGTGCCTTGGTGTCCTCTGATTTGTATTTCCAGTTTCCCGGAATTGCCCAGACATGCACTTTTGTGCAGTTTGATGAAGGCATCGAGGTACGCGGGTTGCACGAATGTCATCATTTCGATCTGTTGCGCTTGGGCAAGACTGTCCATTTCAAGTATTGCAAGTCCTGCCCGGTTCATTTGCAGCAGTTTGCCGTTTAGCGAAATGACTTTGACGCATTCGGGTTCGTTGTCGAGTATCGAATTCAGGAATTTGTTCTTTTCACGAATATCCGTTTCACGATTTACGGAGTTGATGCGCAGGCGGATATTGTCATGCAATGTCTTATTACTACGACGCAATGTGATGCCGATAAATCCAATAGATAGTATCAACATGATGCTCATTGCCAGCGACTGCGGTGTTCCTTCCATCATCAAGCGCACGATTAGTGGCACTACGACGGGAATTACATAGCACAACAGCGAAACAAAATCGACTGCGTAGGCCATTACACTCCCTGCAGACATACCAAGGACAGTGAAGGATATGGCGGATTGGCCTACTACATTATTAGAGGGGAAAAGTAGAATAACACCCAGACCCCAGACTACAGCGGAAATTAAAGTACCAATGCGAAACCGATTGAGCCATAGATTGCCGTCTTTGTGCTCGGCTCGTGCATATGAACGTCCAACAGCGAGGCGGACCAGATAAACTGCATTGATAAGTACAAGCCAGCCAATCAAAAGTTCAGGTGGATTATTATTCCACAACATATAGGTCAGCAGCATGGAAACCAGACTTGAAGTCAAAAGCGCACCCACCCCATTCGAAAACAGGTGTTTTGCTACTTCTTCGCGGATGATGGACTGCTCGTTTATTGGGTCGATTTTCATGCTGATATATTACACTCATAAGCCGATATCGCGATTGCAATATCAATGATGCAGACAAGCGATCAGCAGAGATGATATATGAGGAAAAACTTTACGGATCTTTTGTGAGACCAGTACTCACCACTGTCCGATTGTATGATTGGACGTTTGAGGTTGCTGACTTACCACTTAGTCCGACGACTGCCCGAAAGTTCCCATATCGTAGCCTGCAACACTGGGCACGCCTGTGGCGGCTATCAACACACCCTGACAAAATTTTATCGAACGACTCCTATGTAAAAGTTTGTCGGTCAGCATCTGGGACCGAGTTTCCCGTTGAAAATGCTTTTCCATTTTTCTTGGCGACTGGCCGGTTCGGAGCAGTAAATCTGTCGCCTTGTGGGACCGAGCCGCCCGCCACAGTCTATGGCATCGAATGGCAGCTGCCAAGGGCGGTGCGGACGTATGGGAGGAGTGTTGAGCTTATTATTTATCCCCAGAATTGCTGGAATAACTCTGTGGATAACCTGATTTTTTCTCATTTCGTCATGAGGCTACGTGATGGCTTGAAAAATCATCCCATGTCGTGTGCTATTTGATTTATGGCAGCTGGAAAGTAAATTTTTTAGATTTTTATATACCGCTCGAGCGCTTGCGCGAGAGGACAGCAAGGAGCCGCGAGCGGCGGGAAGCTGCCGGCTCAACGAGTCCTTGGGACGAGGCGAGAGTGTTTTTGTTTGGTGCTGTTTACGATTGTTTAATATGCGGGGTATGATGCGTCTCTTGAGAAATGTTTAGTTGAAGAATCATGAAGCTTCCGAACAGTTCGAATGCTGTGGTTGATATTGAGAAGATTCGTGATTACTGCCTTTCTGCGGAACATCCAGAAGGCAGGCACAAAGCCAGGGTATTTCTGTCTGCCCTGGGAATGATGGCATCTGACGCTGAGGGGTTGCAATGTTTGTTGTTGTCCGACGCGAAGAATAGCAATGAAGCCATGATGATGAGTGCTGACAAATATGGGTGTCGTTATTTGATCGATTCTGTTTTATCTTGGGGAAGCCGCACAGCGCCTGTTAGGAGTGCGTGGATTGTGAAGTCTGGAGAAGATTTTCCACGTTTAACCAGTTGCTATGTTTTGCGAGGTGCCGTATGAAAACTTTAGATGTTGTTGCGTTAATAAATGACATGCCGGAAAAGCATCTGCGCCGTGGTCAGGTTGGCACAATTGTTGAGCCATTGACTACCGACGTATTTGAAGTTGAGTTTTCCGATCTGGATGGCAATCCGTACGCTATGCTTGCGGTGGCAGCAAAGAACTTAATGGTGCTTCATCATATTCCTGACGTGGTTGCAGCTTAAAAAGCTTGCCGGACTTTTGCCGGATTCGGTTATGCATTGTTATGCGCTGTTGTGCATGGTTGTAACGGAAGACTGCAGCGCGTGTTCAATAAAATCAATAAGTTACGTTTAAAATCTGTTTCGACATCCAAGAGGTCATCAGTTCGAATCTGATCGCCCCTACCAGAATAATCAACGGGTTAGAGCTTAATTGTTCTAGCCCGTTTTTCTTACTGTAGTCAAAAACGTACCACTTTCCGGCAAGCTCTCTGCCAAAGCGACTACAGGACGACGATCTACCCACTGCGCAAGATGTTCGCTGGAGAGGTGCGCGTACTTTTGCACCATGTCCGGTTTTGCCCATCCGCCCAGTTCTTGCAACACATGCAGCGGTGTACCTTCTTGAATGTGCCAGCTTGCCCACGTGTGTCTGAGGTCATGCCAGCGGAAATTCTCGATGCCCACCTGTTTTAAGGTTTTGTGCCATGCCTTTGTATTCACCTGATGCACCGCATTGCCGCGAAAGGTGAATACATTGGTTTGATGCTTGCCGATCTGTTTGCGCAGCACTGCAATCGCTACGCTCGACAGCGGAACAGGAATGGCTTTTCTGGCCTTGGCTTCGTCAGGGTGTACCCATGCGGTCTTACGCACTAAATCCACCTGTGACCACTTCAAGCCGGTAACATTGGCGCGACGTAACCCTGTTTCCAGAGAGAATCGCGCCATGTCAGCCAGGTGCGGCGATAATGCAGCAATCAGCCTGTCGGCTTCGTTGCGTGTTATCCATCGCACTCGTTTGACTGGTTCCGGCAGCATACGCACCATCGTAACACGATCAATCCATTCCCATTCGTTGCAGGCTTTGCGCAATATGATACGGACGACTTCCATGATGCGATTGACCGTGGAGTTTTCGACCCCCTCGGCCTGTTTCGCAGCAGCGATTTTGTCCAGCATATCCCGCTTGATCGTCTGCAACTCGACACCGTTCAGATACTTGTCCAGCCAGCGCAGATGATAAATATCGCTGACCTGTGAGGCTTTGTGTGTCGTCTCAGCCAAATATCGTACAACGGCATCATTCCACTGATAGATCGGCTTGGCGCCTAGCCTTTCCTGCTCCCAAAGGGATGATTTCAGCTTTGCTTCGTACTCTTCCGCTTTTTCGCGGACGGGAGTGCCAGAACTTTGCTGTACTCGCTTGCCCTTGAGGGTGAAACGACACGAATTACTTACACGTATTATCTCTATAAGCTTCATGTCCCAAGTGCTGCTCTGTTTACAACAATACGGATCCCTTTGTCGTATTTACACCAAAGCAGGATGGGCATAAGCCCTGTTCAACAGGGAATGTCAGGGAATGTGCGGTCAGGCCCGATTTTTGCTAATTAACTTGTGATCATTTCACAAGGAGATTGGCAACATGAATTCCGCACTCGAAAACATATTTTCCGGCCTAGCCGATGGCAGTGTCGTTCCGTATCTGGGGCCTGGCGCATTGAACGGTGTAATCAACCCGGCCACCGGCAAAGCCATCCCCGCAGATAGCGACAGCCTGATTCTGGCCATGAACGACGGCAAGCCTATGGCGCCCAAGTTGATGTATGAATTCCCGCGTGCCGCGATGAACGTCGAATTGAAACGCGGTCGCAGCGCAGTCAACCGATTCCTCGATACCACCTATCGCGATACAAAATGGAGCGATTCGGCACTGCACAGCTGGCTGGCTTCGCAAAAGCTACCCTACATCATCGATGCAAACCGCGACATACAGTTGCAGACACAATATTCGACTACGCCGCACACGCTCATCGTCGGTCTT
Source organism: uncultured beta proteobacterium (assembly GCA_963784505.1). Classification (GTDB taxonomy): domain Bacteria; phylum Pseudomonadota; class Gammaproteobacteria; order Burkholderiales; family Gallionellaceae; genus Gallionella. Next base: position 15,454 of record CAWASY010000019.1, read on the forward strand.
GCGCGCATTTCAGGCAAGGATTTCCGCTTCCGCATCTATCATTACGATGGCACAGGCTATGCCGCGATCGAACAGGAAGCGGTCGATAGCAGCCTGCCCATCCTGTTCAAGCCGCTGGGCACACCGATGCCGGAATCGAACTACATCGCGTCCGATGCCGATTTTGTCGATTACATCACCGAACTGATGGGCGGGTTTGCCATCCCGTCCTTCGTCAAGCGTTCACGCCAGAATAAACGTTATGTGCTGCTGGGCTTGAGGCTTAATCGCGACACGGATCGCATGGTGTTCTCCGACATCATCTTCGGTGCAGACAAACCCGCCGGATGGGCGCTTATCCCTCATCCAACAGACAAGGAAAAACGCTATCTTGATCGCCTGAACATCGAGATCGTCAAGGCCGACGTAGCGGATTTCCTCAGCGCAGCCAAACAAATTAGCCTCGAAACAGCCTGATGTCGCCTGATTGGGATGCACAAATACATACGGTGGGCATGACTCAACTCGACCATGCCCACGAACAGTTCATTACACAGGTCGCACAGCTGATACAGGCAACAGACGCCGAATTTCCGGCCCTGTTCCAGGCACTGATTATTCACACACGGGCACACTTCGATGAGGAAGGCCGACTGATGCGCGAGAGTAAGTACCCGGGTCTTGGCATGCATGAAGGCGAACATCACCGCATCTTGGGTGAAATGCAACAACTCAACCGTAGTTTGAAACGCGGTCGATTGCCACTGGTACGTGCCTTCGTCAAGCATGGGCTGCCCGAATGGTTCAACTCTCATCTGTCCATGATGGATCGCGCCCTTGTCGTCCACCTGAACAGGCTTGTCGCAAATACGACAATACACCTTCAAGGTGTTATTCCAGACAGCTGGGTTGAGCACTAGATTCAGAAATAGTTCTTATTAAACAATAAATTAAAGATAAACCCCCACCCTGGCATGCAGTTTGCTTTTCATTATGCATAGCTAACTTAACTCTGGAGATATCACATGATTAACATGACACCCAATGCCATTTCCGCCATGGAAAAATTCATCAAAGGCGCAAGCACCCCTGTGGTCGGCCTGCGCATCGCCATTTCCGGCGGGGGATGTTCCGGCTTCCAGTACGGCATGAGTCTGGAGCAGTCAAAAAACGAGGACGATACGGTGCTGGAATACGGCGCGGTGACCTTGCTGGTTGATCCACTCTCTTCACCTTTGCTCGAAGGCGTGACCGTCGATTTCGTCGACAGCCTGAGCGGCAGCGGTTTTAAATTCGAAAACCCGAACGCCAGCTCAAGCTGCGCGTGCGGCTCATCTTTCTCGGCATAAGGAGAACATCATGTGGGACTACTCGGACAAGGTAAAGGAACACTTTTTTCAACCGCGCAATGCAGGGCCGCTGGATGACGCGAACGGAGTGGGCGATGTGGGCTCGATCAGCTGCGGCGATGCGCTGCGCCTGATGCTCAAGGTCGAGCCGGAAACCGAAATCATCCTCGATGCACATTTCCAGACCTTTGGCTGCGGTTCGGCCATTGCCTCTTCTTCCGCCCTGACAGAAATGGTTAAGGGCAAGACGCTGGATGAAGCATTGAAAGTCAGTAATCAGGATATTGCCGATTATCTGGACGGTCTGCCACCGGAAAAAATGCACTGTTCCGTGATGGGACGCGAGGCATTGCAGGCTGCCGTGGCTAACTATCGCGGCGAAGTGTGGAGCGATGATCACGAGGAAGGCGCATTGATATGTAAGTGTTTCGCAATCGATGCGGTAATGATTGAGGATACCATCCGCGCCAACAATCTGAGTTCGGTACAGGACGTGACCAACTATACCAAAGCTGGCGGCGGCTGTTCATCCTGCCACGAAGGTATTGAAGAAATTCTGGTCAAGGTGATGACCGAGCGCGGCGAGGACTTTACACCCGGCGCAGCACCTACAGCCGATGCCTCTCCTAGCGGCATGACCAATTTGCAACGCATCCGCAAGATCGAAGCGGTACTGGAATCCGTGCGCCCGCAACTAAAACGTGATGGCGGCGACATCGAACTGGTGGATGTGGACGGCAAGACTATCTACGTCAACATGACAGGCGCCTGTGCAGGCTGCCAGATGGAGGCGCTGACGCTGCAGGGTATCCAGCAAAAGTTGATGGAGGAATTGAAGGAGTTCATCAAGATTGTTCCGACCAAGGTCAGTTCGCTGACACGTGCGATGAAAGGCTGATCATGGAAGGCATCTATTTCGACAACAATGCAACCACGCGGGTAGACCCGGCTGTGGTAGAGGTCATGCTGCCCTACTTCACCGAGCAGTTCGGCAATCCTTCCTCGATGCACAGCTTCGGCAACAAGGTGGGGCTCGCGATCAAGAAGGCGCGCATGCAGGTGCAGGAACTGTTAGGTGCCGAACACGACTCCGAGATCATCTTTACGTCATGCGGCACCGAATCCGACTCTACTGCCATTCTGTCTGCACTGAAGGCACAACCCGAACGCCGCGAAATCATCACCACCACGGTCGAGCATCCGGCCATACTCACCCTGTGTACTTATCTTGAAAAAGAAGGCTACAAGGTGCACTACCTGAAAGTGGATGGCAAAGGTCGCCTCAATCTGGATGAGTACCAAGCCCTGCTCAGTGAGCAGACTGCGGTGGTGTCCGTGATGTGGGCGAACAACGAGACCGGCACCTTCTTCCCGGTGGTTGAAATGGCCGAGATGGCCAATGCCGCCGGTGCGATGTTTCATACTGATGCGGTGCAGGCGGTCGGCAAGGTGCCGCTGAACCTGAAGGATACCAAGATCGACATGCTGTCCGTGTCCGGTCACAAACTGCATGCGCCAAAGGGTATCGGTGTACTGTATCTGAAGCGCGGCGTGCGCTTTCGCCCGCTACTGCGTGGCGGTCATCAGGAGCGCGGTCGTCGAGCAGGCACAGAGAACACTACGTCCATTGTCGGCCTGGGCAAAGCGGCCGAGATGGCGATGGAATCGATGGAATTCGAGAACACCGAAGTGGCAAGGCTGCGCGACAAGCTGGAAGCTGCCATTCTGGCCAAGGTACCGCGCTCTTTTGTGACCGGCAATCCGGATGACCGGCTGCCCAATACCAGCAATATCGCATTCGAGTTCATCGAAGGCGAAGCCATCCTGCTGCTGCTCAACAAGTTCGGCATTGCTGCGAGTTCCGGATCTGCCTGTACCTCGGGTTCGCTGGAACCTTCGCATGTGATGCGCGCGATGGGCATACCCTACACTGCGGCACATGGCACGGTACGCTTTTCATTGTCGCGCTACAACACCGAAGCGGAAGTAGATCGTGTGATCCAGGTGGTACCCGAGATCATCGCGCAACTGCGCAAGATTTCGCCGTACTGGGATGGCGACGGCCCGAAAGCCGAGCCGGAAAAAGCCTTCGCACCAACCTACGCATAAGGCATGATGATGTCCCGCCATATCACCATTGATGACACCACCCTGCGCGACGGCGAACAGTCGGCGGGGGTGGCGTTCACGCTGGAAGAAAAGCTGGACATCGCACGCCATCTCGATGCACTGGGCGTGCCGGAGCTGGAAGTCGGCATCCCGGCAATGGGACATGAAGAACGCGAAAGCATTAACGCCGTTGCATCGCTGGAATTGAATGCCAAACTCATC
>CAWASY010000020.1:0-5935 GCA_963784505.1 uncultured beta proteobacterium
CATGGCCTATCAGCGGCGCAACTTTCATTCTGATGCACAAGTCACAGGACAAACCTGAATCTGCTGCTGCAGTACTGAAGTTCTTCGACTGGTCTTACAGCAATGGCGACAAGATTGCTGCCAATCTGGACTATGTTACGCTGCCAGAAAACGTCAAAACGCTGATCCGTGGCGCCTGGAAAACCCAGATCAAGGATACAGCGGGTAAGGCAATCTGGAAGTAAACATGCATTAGTAACAAAGCATGACTATAATCACGGGGAGCTCTGCTCCCCGTGATTTATCCTTCAAGCTATCTATATGTAAAAGCAACTATGCCGATGTTCCTACATGAAGCACGCCTTAAAAGGCAAACCCTCTACGATTTGCTATTTCGCAATGTGACACGCATCGCAGCTTTTGGCGTACTTGCATTATTGGCAGCCATCATTTTTTCACTGGTTGTCGGCAGCATGCCGGCAATAAAGCAATTCGGTTTCGGTTTTCTGACCAGTCCCGAGTGGGATCCGGTCAATGATCAATTTGGTGCGCTGATTCCCATAATTGGCACACTCGTCACCTCCAGCATCGCACTACTGATCGCCGTACCAGTCAGTTTCGGTATCGCACTATTTCTGACTGAACTTTCGCCGCGCATATTGCGCCGCCCGCTTGGCGTTGCGATTGAACTGCTGGCGGGCATCCCCAGCATCATTTACGGCATGTGGGGTCTGTTCGTGTTCGCGCCGCTGTTCGCAGATCATGTCGAACCCTGGCTTAACCAACATATCGGCCCCATTCCTTATATCGGACCATTTTTCTCAGGTCCGCCGATGGGTATCGGCATCCTGACCGCCAGCATTATTCTGGCCATTATGGTCATTCCCTTCATTGCCTCGGTGATGCGCGACGTGTTCGATGTCGTGCCAGCCATGCTCAAGGAATCTGCCTACGGACTGGGCGCAACAACCTGGGAAGTGATGATGAGCATCGTGCTGCCCTACACCAAAGTCGGGGTAATGGGCGGCATCATGCTGGGCCTAGGGCGCGCACTCGGAGAAACCATGGCGGTGACTTTCGTCATCGGTAACGCCCATGAACTGAGCAAATCACTGCTTAATCCGGGCAACAGCATTTCCTCCGCACTGGCCAACGAATTTACCGAAGCATTCGGCGAACTGTACACTGCATCCTTGATTGAGCTGGGTCTGATCCTGTTCTTCATCACCTTTGTGGTGCTGTCGATAGCCCGTTACATGCTCTACAAGCTGGGCAAGAATGAAGGAAAAGCATCATGATGTTCGATCTGTATACAAAACGTCGCCTGATCAATGCATTTGGATTAACCGTTGCGGTACTGGCCATGGCATTTGGTCTGTTCTGGCTAATCTGGATATTGTGGACACTACTCGATCACGGCCTGCCTGCACTGACCACCAGTGTCTTTACCAAAATGACCCCACCGCCAGGCAGCACCGGCGGGTTGCTCAACGCCATCTACGGAAGTTTGCTGATGACGCTGGGCGGCACGCTGATAGGCACCCCTATCGGCATTCTGGCGGGCACCTATCTGGCTGAATTCGGTCAACGCGGCTGGCTGGCCCCACTCACCCGCTTTATCAATGATATTTTGCTGTCTGCCCCTTCCATTGTCATCGGTCTGTTTGTCTACGAAGTGTATGTCGTGCATGTCAAACACTTCTCGGGCTGGGCAGGAACGGCGGCGCTTGCAATTATCGTGATTCCCATCGTGATCCGCACCACTGAAAACATGCTCAAACTGGTGCCGAGCACCCTGCGCGAAGCCGCTGCGGCCCTGGGCGCACCGCAATGGAAGATCATCAGCTTCGTAACCCTGCGCGCTGCGCGTGCCGGCATTATCACCGGCATCATGTTGGCTATCGCCCGCATTAGTGGCGAGACCGCACCCCTGTTGTTCACCTCGCTCAATAACCAGTTCTGGAGCAGCAACATGAATCAACCCATGGCTAACCTGCCGGTGGTAATCTTCCAGTTCGCCATGAGTCCCTACCAAGACTGGCAAAACCTGGCATGGGCCGGTGCTTTGCTGATCACCTTCAGCGTGCTGACACTCAACATCATAGCGCGCGTACTGTTTCGCCAAAGCGCATCCACTCATTAACAAGGCTACTGCAAATGAACGCTGAAAAATCTGTCCCGCCACGCATCCTTGTCAAGGATCTGAATTTCTATTACGGAAAGTTCCTGGCACTCAAAAACGTCAACATGGAAATCGCCGACAAGAAGGTAACGGCCTTCATCGGCCCATCAGGCTGCGGCAAATCCACACTACTGCGCACCTTCAACCGCATGTACCAGCTCTATCCGCATCAGACTGCAACCGGCTCCATCATGCTCGACGGCGATAACGTACTGGACAAGGGCCAGGATCTGAACAAGCTGCGCGCCAAAATCGGCATGGTATTCCAAAAACCGACTCCCTTCCCGATGTCCATTTATGACAACATCGCATTTGGCGTCAAGCTCTACCAGAATCTGAACAAGCACGACATGAATGAACGCGTCGAATGGGCACTGAAGAAAGCCGCACTCTGGGGTGAAGTCAAGGACAAACTTCATCAAAGTGGCATGGGGCTGTCAGGCGGTCAACAACAGCGACTGTGTATTGCGCGCGCGATTGCCGTCAAGCCACAGGTATTGCTGTTGGATGAACCGACTTCGGCACTTGATCCGATTTCTACCGCACACATTGAAAAACTGATAGACGAATTGAAGGAGGACTTCACTATCGTCATCGTCACCCACAACATGCAACAGGCCGCCCGTGTATCCGATTACACCGCTTACATGTACCTGGGCGACCTGGTCGAGTTCGGTGACACGAGCACAGTATTCACCAACCCCAAACGCAAGGAAACTGAAGATTACATAACCGGTCGTTTCGGTTAGGCTTCCGGTCGTGTAAATCGGGGTCTGACCCCGATTTACCATTTACACAGGTCATAAAAAAATCCCGGCTTGCCGGGATTTTTTGATTAAAAGCTGCAAAATCTAGTCACGCTCGCCCGGACGGTAACGGCGATCATTCTGGCGATAGGATCTATCCTGATTATCCTGATAGCCTGAGTTGTCCTGATAACGGGGCTGCGTCTGATCCTGAATCAATGTCACACCAACCTGAACGGTTTTACCCGGCTGATAAGGCAGTGTCGTCGTGACATCCTGACCGTTGTAACGGTAGGTTACGTTATACCCCTTGATCACATCACGACTGTTGGGCACATCACGGCAGCGCTGAACCTGTTCGGTACTGGCTTGTTGTGTCGGATTGGCGACCCTGTCACCAATGAGCACACCCGCCACGCCACCAACTGCGGTCGCAGCCTTGTTGCCCGAACCACCCCCTACCTGACTGCCGAGCAAGGCACCGGCAATGCCGCCCACGATGCTGCCAGTGGAAGAACGATTACTGTCAGGATTGGACACATTATCGCCAACAATCGCGCCGGCAACGGCACCTGCACCCGTCGCTGCGGTATTTCCCTGACCACCCCCAACACGACTACCCAAAAGCCCGCCTGCAACCCCACCTACCACTGCACCGGTCATGGAACGCTCTTTGGGTGCGACCTGTACGGTTTCATTCCAGCATTCGCGGCGAGGATCGCTGACGCGCTCATAAATCGGTGAACTGGAAATGACTCGTGCAGTATCGACAAAATCAGCGGCATAGGCCGTACTAAACAAGGAAACCAGACTCAATGCCAATAAACTCTTTTTCATTTTAAATCCTCCTCAAAATGCCCGCATAGGCGGTGCGTCATTATGACTACCTTTTGGGCCGAATGTTCAAATGCTTACAAATTGTTACTGCCATGCTGAACTAAACGCCAGCCAGCAGGATGCGATTTGCAGAAAAATCCAAACCGTGATGCCTGACAGCGCTATTTTTTGGACTGCCTGAAAAATTCAACGATAGCGGGCAGCAAGGAGATCACGATCACGCCCAATATGATCAGTGTCAGATTGTTTTTAACGACGGGAATATTGCCGAAAAAATACCCGGCCAGGGTCAGACTACCTATCCACGCCAGGCTGCCTAGCGCACTAAACAGCACAAATGAACGGTAACACATCAGGCCTATACCGGCGACAAAGGGCGCAAAGGTACGAATAATGGGCATGAATCGCGCAAAAACAACTGTCTTACCGCCATGTTTTTCATAAAAGGCATGTGTCTTTTCCAGATGTTCGCGCTTGAGCAACTTCCCCTCGAATCGGTAAAACAACCGCATGCCCAGCAACCTGCCTACCCAGTAATTGGTGTTATCGCCACTAAAGGCTGCCAGCATCAACAAGGGCATCAGCCAGTGCAATTGTAGCGCATCCAGTCCGCACAAGGCACCTGCAACAAATAGCAATGAATCGCCCGGCAAAAACGGTGCAAATACCAGACCCGTCTCGGCGAAGATAATCAAAAACAGGATTCCGTACACCCATACGCCGTAATCCTGCACCAGCGCCATCAGGTGGGTATCCAGATGCAAAACAAGATCGATAAAGGCGGTCAGCAAGTCCAAGACATATCCAATTCAAATAAGCTACAGGCTTGTAGCGGGTGGCTTGTAGCTTTTTGATGGCGCTACCAGCTACCGGCTACTAGCTGGTTTAAGGCATCACTTCTTCGGCTTCGACCTTCTCGGGTTTGATGAAGTCTTCGCGCGATACGCCCAGCCACATCAGAATCGGACTGGCCACCAGCACAGAAGAATAAATACTGAACATAATGCCGATCGTCAGTGCCATCGCGAAATAGTGCAGCGTCTCGCCGCCCAGAAACAGCATTGCACCGACCATCATCTGTGTGGAACCGTGGGTAATAATGGTGCGTGACATCGTGCGGGTAATCGCATTGTCGATAATCTCAGAAACTTCCGCCTTGCGCATCTTGCGGAAATTCTCACGAATCCGGTCGAAAACCACCACCGACTCGTTCACCGAATAACCCAGCACCGCCAGCACCGCCGCCAGCACTGACAGCGAAAACTCCCACTGAAAGAAGGCGAAGAACCCCAGAATAATCACCACGTCATGCAGGTTGGCGATAATCGCGGACAGACCAAACTTCCACTCGAAGCGTATCCAAAGATAACTGACAATACCGAGACTGACCAGCAACAGTGCCATCGCTCCATTGTTAACCAGATCCTTGCCAACCTGTGGACCAACGAACTCGACACGGCGCATTTGCACGCCGGCATCGGCCTTGCGCAGCGTCGCCATGACCTGTTCGCTCAATTTGGCTCCGGCGACATTTTTCTTCACCGGAATCTGTATCAGCACATCATGGCTGGAACCGAAATTTTGCACCTGGCCTTGACCGACTCGACGACACCGGCGACGTCGCCCTTGGCGAAGGTCTTGCCGACCTCGGGCAGGTCGACGAAGACCACGTCGCCGAGCGCGTCCTGCGCGTGCAACGTGATGCCGACGACGGCGGCCTCGTGGTCTTCGATGTTGATCCACTCGTGGTCGGTGGTGTACTTGGTGGTCATGGGGGTGTTCTCCTCGATGTCAGCCACGGAAGTAGCGGTGGGGTTGGAAGGGCATCGGCGCCACGCGCATCGGCAGCTGTTTGCCGCGGACCTCGGCGTAGACCTCGTGCTGCGGCTTCGCGTGGTCGACCGGCAGGTAGGCCATCGCGATCACCTGGTTGACGGTCGGCGCCAGCGTGCCGCTGGTGACGACGCCGAGTTTGCGGCCGTGGGCATCGCTGATCGGCGCACCTTCTCGCACCGGCACGCGCTCCAGGCCGATCAGGCCGACGCGCTTGCTCGGCGCGCTGCCGGCCAGGTGCGCCTCGATCACCGACGCGCCGGGGTAGCCGCCTTCGCGCTCGCCGCCGGGGCGACGGACCTTCTGGATGGCCCAGGTCAGACCGGCCTCGACCGGGCTGGTCGACTCGGTGATGTTG
>CAWASY010000021.1:0-14204 GCA_963784505.1 uncultured beta proteobacterium
ATGTCGCGTACTTGGTTCATTCTTCGTATTGCTCTTCTGGAACTGTATGCCGCACTCCGCTTCTATCCACTGGAACGAGTTCTCCTGACCCACCGCGACCAGCACTTCGTCGCAGGGGATGAGTACATCGGGCTCGCCGGTAGGGAGCAGCTTGCGTTTGCCCTGCGCATCGTATTCGGCGCGCACCAGTTCGAAGGTCATACCGGTGAGCTTGCCCTTGCTGTGCTCGAAACTTTTGGGCACGTGGTAGTTGAGGATGGGGATGCCTTCGTGTTGCGCGTCCTCTTTTTCCCAAGGCGAGGCCTTCATCTCCTCGAAGCCGCTGCGCACGATCACCTGCACCGTTTTGCCGCCCAAGCGTCGCGCCGAACGGCAGCAATCCATCGCGGTATTGCCGCCACCCAGCACGATGACGCGTGCGCCCACTTTTGTGACGTGACCGAAGGACACCGAAGCCAGCCAGTCGATACCGATGTGGATATGCTCTGCTGCCTCTTTGCGGCCGGGCACGTCCAGATCGCGTCCGCGCGGCGCGCCGCAGCCCACGAACACCGCGTCATAACCTTGTTTTAGCAGCGTTTGCATGGAGTCCACGCGCTGACCGCTGTTGAACTGCACGCCCAGATCCAGGATGTAGCCGGTCTCCTCGTCTATCACCGCCTCGGGCAGACGGAAGCGTGGTATCTGGGTGCGGATGAAACCGCCCGCTTTGGCTGAACTGTCGTATACGGTCACCTCGTAACCCAAGGGCGCGAGGTCGCGCGCCACGGTCAACGAGGCCGGCCCCGCGCCCACGCAGGCGATGCGCTTGCCGTTGTGCGGTGCGATGCTGGGCATGCGTGCGCTGACATCGGATTTGAAGTCCGCCGCCACGCGTTTCAGCCGGCAGATGGCGACGGGCTCGGGCTTGGCGTGGTTGTTCTCTTCCACACGCCCGCGTCGGCAAGCCGGTTCGCAGGGGCGGTCGCAGGTGCGCCCCAGGATGCCGGGGAACACGTTGGACACCCAATTGATCATATAGGCGTCGTCGTAGCGACCCTGACCGATCAGGCGTATGTATTCGGGGACGGGAGTGTGGGCAGGACAAGCCCATTGGCAATCGACAACCTTGTGAAAATAGGCCGGATCGCTGGTGTCGGTGGGTTGCAAAGTGACCTCCTGATGGAACGGACTTGCGCGTTTGACTGACGGGTCGTCAGCTTACTAGCAGTCATCGCAAAATGTAACCATTGCGTGGTGTCGTGAGGAAGTATTTTTACCGGGTCGATCCGGGGCGTGTTCGTAAAGTGCAGCCCGCAAGCAGCGGGAGTGAACTGACGGATCTGTTAGTGGGTGTGTCGATGGTTGAGTCTGCATCGGCAACCCGAAACGGAGTATGCGAACCTTTTCAACCGGTTTTTATAAACGCCTCAAACTGCTCTGCTGTCAGAGGCTTGCTGAAGTAGTATCCCTGCACCTCGTCGCAGCCCTGCAAACGCAGGAAAGCCAATTGTCCGGCGCTCTCCACGCCCTCTGCGATCGTCCGTATGCCCAGGCTGCTGGCCATGTTGATGATCGCGCTGACGATGGCCTTGTCATCCGGATCATCGGTGATGTCACGCACGAATGACTGGTCGATCTTCAGCTTGTACACCTTGAATTTCTTCAGGTAGCTCAAACTGGAATAACCGGTGCCGAAGTCATCGATGGACATGCGTATGCCGATCGCATACAGCCTGTCCATCACCTCGATCGCCGCCAGCGGATCATCCATCGCGACGGCCTCGGTCAGTTCCAGCTCCAGATATTGATGCGGCAGACCCACCTCATCGAGGATGCACGAGACCAGCTCCACAATATTGGCCTGGCGGAACTGCACCGAGGACAGGTTCACCGCCATCACCATCGGCGGCAGCCCGCTATCCATCCAGTCCTTCAATTGCTTGGCCGCCGTGCGCAACACCCATTCGCCGATCGGGATGATCTGACCGCTATCCTCGGCGATCGGGATGAATTCGGCGGGGGAGATGATGCCCAGCTCCGGATGCTGCCAGCGCAGCAAGGCTTCCGCACCGATAATGTGTCCGTCCTGAATGGATAATTGTGGCTGGTAATGCAATTGCAACTCGTTGCGCTCCAGTGCATGGCGCAGCGCATTCGCCAGCTGCAGGGTACGTGCAGAGTGTGTCTGCATCTCTGCCGTGTAAAAACGGAAATTGTTGCGCCCGCCCTGCTTGACGCGATACATCGCCGCATCGGCATTTCTCGACAGCGTCTCGAAATCTTCGCCGTCATCGGGATAGATGGCGATGCCGATCGAAGCAGTGCTGCTTAGCTCATACTCCTCGATCAGACAGGGTTGTGAGACTGCCTCGAGCAGCTTGTTGGCCACATACGCCGCACCATCCGCATCGGTCGCATGCAGGATCAGCATGAACTCATCCCCGCCCAGGCGAGATACCGTGTCTTCTTCACGCAGGGTCGATTTGATCCGCCTGCCCACCTCCATCAATAGCCGGTCACCGATGCTATGGCCCAGTGTGTCGTTGATGTTCTTGAAGCGGTCGAGATCGAGGAACATCACCGCCAGCGGCTCTCTACCCCGTTGCGCCAGACTGAGTGCGTATTTGAAACGATCGTTCATCAAGCTGCGATTGGGCAGTCCGGTGAGCTGATCGAAATGGGCCAGCCTTTCGATGCGCGCTTCCGCGTTCTTTTTCTCGGAGATGTTTTCCTTGATCGCCAAATAATGGCTGATCTGACCATCCGCCTGCCGCACCGGGGAGATTTGTACCGACTCGATGTATTCGCTGCCGTCTTTGCGTTTGTTGTATAGCTCGCCTTGCCATGCTTCGCCACGGGCCAGATGCGCCCACATATCCCGGTAGATTGCCTTGGATGTCCTGCCGGATTGCAAGATGCGCGGGTTTTTGCCTATCACCTCGTCACGGCTGTAGCCGGTCAATTTGACGAAGTTCTCATTGACGTATTCGATGTTGGCATCGGTGTCGGTGATGACGATGGAATTGGGGCTTTGTTCCACCGCCAGAGTCAGCTTGCGCAATTCGGCTTCTGCCTGCTTGCTGACAGTGATATCTTGAAACGTGCCTTGCAATTTAAGGGGGAGCCCCTCGGTATCGAACTCCAGCTTGCCCATACCATGTACCCAGCGCTCAACTCCGCTGTCTTGGCAGACGATGCGGAGCTCGGTGTCGACCGATGCGCTCTGCGTCGCAATCGCGTGCTTCAAGTAGTCTTCGACCCTCGCCCGGTCGTCCGGATGTATCAGCGCATACCACCCCTCTCTGGTGCGCGCATAATCCGCGCCTATCCCAAACAAACGATCCAGTATGTCCGAACTCTCCCACAGGCCGGCACGAAAATCCATGACATAAGTCCCCAGGCCGGCAATCAGTTGGGATTCCCTGAGCGACTTTTCGCTGATGCGCAGTGCTTCCGCTGCCTTACGGTTACTGATGGCAATGGCGGCGAGGTGAGTGGTCGTGTCGATGAGTTCCAGATGCTCGGGATGCGGCAGCCCCGGATGGCGGTAATACATCGCGAACGTGCCGAGCACTTGCTGCCGCGCGTCGAAGATCGGTGTGGACCAGCAGGCATGCAAGCCGTGCGGCAGTGCCGCCGCTTTGTATTTTTCCCACAGCGGATCGGTGGCGATATCCTCTACGAACACCGCCTTTTTGCGATAGGCCGCCGTACCGCACGATCCGGCGGCAGGCCCGATAGCCTCACCGTCGATCGCCGCAATAAACTCCGCCGGCAGACTAGGCGCCGCGCCATGGCGGACACGTACGCCGTCCTCGTCGAGCAGCAGGATGGATCCCAGCATCCCGTACGATTGAGCCTCGATGATACGAACCAACGCCTCCAGGGTCTCCGGCAACGGGGTTCCGGTGGCGATCATTTCCAGTATCTGTTGCTGCCCGTTGCGCAGTGTTTCCACCAGTTTGCGCGCGGTGATGTCCTGGTAAATACCCAGAATGCCGATGGTTTGATTGTTTTCATCCAGCAGCGGAACCTTGGACGTGCTCAGCCAGATCTGTTTTCCCTGCGGTGTCGTCTGCGGCTCTTCATAGGCCAGTTTGGGCTTGCCCGATTCCATTACGGCCTTATCGTCGGCACGATACAACTCGGCCTGATCCTTCCAGCTCATTTCAAAATCGGTCTTGCCGGTCAGCTCGTTCGGGCCGGAGTATCCCGCATCTTGCGCAAATTCGGTGTTGCAACCCAGATAGCGCAAATCGCGATCTTTCCAGAAGATGCGGACCGGCGCGTTTTCCACGATGGACTGGAGCAACTCTTTCGATTTACCCAGCGCAGCTTGCGACTGCTTGCGCTGACTGATATCGCGTGCACTCGAGAGTATGCTAAGTTCACCGTGGTAAACGATAGGATGGGAGTGGATTTCGACCGGCAGCTCGCTACCGTCTTTATGGCGGTGCCGCCATTCGAGCTGCCCGGCAGTTTTCAGAGATTGCTGGAGCTGAGGCAATACTTCGCTCCTCAGGTCTGGGGCGGCCAAATCAGCAGCACTCATTTGCCTCAATTCTTCGAGACTGTAGCCATAGCGTTGTACGGCAGACAGGTTCGCATTGAGAATCCGACCCTGTGTATCCAGGATAAAAATGGCGTTGGGATTCGCATCAAATACCACCCGGTAATCAGCACTGTTATCAGTTGATGGATTTTTAGCCATTTCAGATTTCATCAATACTGTTGAGTTTTCATTATCAACGGGAACGATGCCGGGTGGTTGTTCAATATACCTCAATCCGCTTATCGACCCTGATTAGGTTTTAATTAGCGATGGAAAAAAATAAACAATGGAACGACTGTTGTTGGCACCTCCGCGAGGTTTTGGTTTCAAGCGGCTTATTTTCAACCTCGACGGTCGCTTAATGGCTGCGATGCTGGTAGCAATGAATTCCGTGAACAGGCAATCGATTTGTCATCAACCTGCATAGAAGTCAGAGGATAGCTGTTGTTTGACCAGATCGATCAGAGCAGATTTGTCTCAGCCGACATGGATGCGGTGGTGATCTCGAAATCGCCCATGATCTTCTTCCAATCGTCGCCGTGATGGGTGCCGATATATTCGAGGAAGGAGGAGTCCGGGTCGTTCAGCAGTATGCCGATCGCGTACGCACCGACATTGTCTCTGATCTTCATCAGCACATCGTATTTGGTGCCGGTCGCCATGGCATCATCGATCACGACGGGGGCGTCATCGAAATACACTTTGGGGATGTCCATGCGCAGGGCTTCGGTGAAATCGGTCTGGATGGCGGCTTTTGCCTCGGCGAAACTGCGCAAGTCGGAGTGATGCCCGAAGGGGGTGATTTCGAAATACTTCTGTAGCGGGGGCGGGAGTTCCTGTTCATGTGCCGCCTCGAACGCCTCGTCGATGTCGGGACGGTAACCTGATTTCAAGCGTATGCGGATGATGAGTGCTTCCGAGATGCCGGCGAACCCGTTGGCTTGGAAATAACGAACGATGCGTTCTGCTGCCTCGTTGGCCTGAAGAGTGGGAGTGTTTTTCATAATGGCCCGCCTTGTAAGAAGGTGCACAGTTTACCTAAAGCTGACAGGGAGCGCACTTACCCGGCAGGCATGATACATCGCATCTTCAAACCTCCGATTTGCAAGATTTCCGTGCGGGCAGGGTAGAATCGCCGCTCGTCATTCCCCGGGTCAGCCGTGAATATCACAATCGAAAACATCCAGGCTTATCTCGTCCATCCAGCGATACTGCTCGTCGTGTTTCTGGCGGCGAGCCTTATGATGATATGGCGACTGCATGCCATGGAGAGCAAGGGCTTCGAAGGCACCGTGCTCGGTACGCTGATCATGCCTTACTGCTCCGGTTTCGCGAATCTGATCTTTGCCTACGTGATGAGCAGTGCGGCCAGCAACGGCGGCTTGGTCATCGAGAACTGCCTGGTCAACAATGTCACCAACCTGACGCTGATCCTCGGGCTGGCCGCCATATTCGGCTCGACGGCGCTGATGCAAAAGGGCAGCGTCAAACCAAAAAACAGGGTGCAAGCGGAATTCCACCGCATCAACCGCCTCAATCTGTTGTTCACGCTGATCGCATTGTTCCTGTTCACCGGCACGCTCTGGGCGCTGGCCAAGGATGGTGTGCTCGATTTCTATGATGGACTGGTGCTGGTCGGACTGTTCCTGTTCTGGCAGGTGTTGCACGTGTTCGAAGTGCTCAAGGACAACATCCGCAAAAGCAAGTCGTTCCATTGGTCACTCCTGATCGACATCGGGCTGCTCGGTGCCAGTGCCTACTGCGTGTATTTTTCGGTGGATCATCTGGTGAGCTGGGTCACGACCAACGACAGCCCGTATCTGAACTTTGCCAAATTGGGCTGGTTCAGCGGCCTGCTGATGGTCGTGCCGAATGCCTTCCTCGCTTTGTATTACACGCGCATCGGCAGACAGGACATCGTGATGAGCTCGCAGGTCGGCGATGGACATATCTGTATACCGATGTGCATAGGCTTGTTCGCGGTCTTCAATCCGATACAGGTTCCCGCCTTCTTCCAGATGGGTGCTTTTATCATTTTGGGCGCGGGCCTGGTGCATTTTCTGTCCATAGCCTTGTTGGGCAGAGTCCCCCGCACGGTCGGTTACGGCTTGATCGGCGTCTATGCCGCGTACTTGTATAGCGGGTTGATGGGGTAGCAGTATTCAGGTGCAGGACAGACTAACGAGTCCTGTCCAAGTAGTATTGGATAGGACGCATCGACTCCCCTGTCACTTCTGATCCAACCTCCCTGCAAGCAGCCCCATTGTTCTAGGTCGCGTTCCGTCACATGCCACCGCATTTCGAACAACGAATTCGCCGAGCAGCGCGTATCAACTTTTCACACTTGTGATGCGAACAGATTGATGGCAAATAAAGTCAGCTGGGAGCCGCTATCGAGATCGAGTTTCTTTTTGATGTTGGCTTTATGTGATTCGATGGTCTTCACACTGCGTGCCAGTTTGTCCGCGATCTCGCTGGTTCCCATGCCCAGGCCGATCAGGTGCATCACTTCCAACTCCGCGGGTGACAGATTGCTTACGGGCGAATCGCTTGGAGTACCCCCCATCATTTTTTTCAGCATGCGTGACCGCATCTGGTCGCTCACGTACAGCTCCCCTTGTAGCACTTGTCGTATCGCGTGCAATAGCACATCGGTCGCTATCTGCTTCATCAGGTAGCCGTGCGCGCCGGCTTTTAATGCCGGCTCGGCATAGATGGACTCATCGTGCATCGAGAGTACGAGGATGCGCAACTTTGGAAACTGGTTCATCAAACGGCGTACCAACTCCAGGCCGGACTCTTGGGCTAACGATATGTCCACGATGGCGATGTCATGAGGGCAGGATCGATTTGTCTGTATCGCCGCTTCCATGTGCGCGGCTTCGCAACAGACGCGCATATCGGATTCGCGATTGATCAGCATCGCCACACCCTCGCGGATGATGGCATGGTCGTCCACCAGCATCACTTTGGCTTTGTGTTCCGGGCTATAAGGATTCTGCATCGGCTCTTCGTTCTTCGTTAGTCAAAGGCAGACAGACTGCCACTCTGGTTCCGCCAGTGGGGCTGGACGAGATTTCCAGCGATGCGCCTATGATTTCAGCGCGATAACGCATGGAGCGCAACCCCAGACCGGAGTGTTTGCTCGCATCCGGCGTGAAGCCACATCCGTTGTCCAGTATTTCCAGCGACACCCGGTTGTCGGGCAAGACCGACAGACGCATTTCGATATGCTTTGCGTTGCCGTGTTTGACCGCATTGGTAGCAGCCTCTTGGGTGAGTCGAAACAGGTTTATGGCCATATCTGCATCGTTGATCTGGCAACCCGGCTGACAATGGAATTCGCACTCGACCTGATGTATCCCGCCGAAGTGGTGCGCGAATTTCTCGATCATCGGTACAAAACCTTTTTCCGTCAGTTCGGCGGGATACAGGCCGTGCGCCAGAATCCGGGTCCGGGACAGGGACTCATTCACCAGTGCAGTGATCTTGGCAGCATGTTGCGTCTCCCGGGAATTCGTCTCCTTCAGCTTCTGGAACAGCACTTCGGACAGGAAGGCAACGCCGGTCAGATGCTGTCCGAGGTCGTCATGCAATTCCCGTCCGATACGTTGTTGCGTCTCCTCACTGATACTGAGCAGCTTGCGTTCCGCGACACCGGCCCTTGCAAGCGCTACGGCAGTCTCCATGTCGGCGCGCTGTATCGCATCTTCGGCTTCCTTGTATGCGGTGATGTCCGTCAGCACCATCAGGAGATAGGCGGTGTTCCGATGTTCGATCTGGCTCAGGGAAGCGACGCACCATAGCGCACTGCCTATGGCGTTATCGAGTTTGGTTGTGAATTTCGATTCTATGCCGCTGCGCATGGTCGTTTGCGCAGCCTCGTGCAGGCCGTTCCTGGGCCAGCCGAGGCCGACCAGATAGTTAAGTTGGCGCAGTCGTTCCACAGGCTTGCCGAAAATCCTGGCCGCCGAGTCATTGGCGATGATGCACTCCCCGGTATCCTTGAATACCAGGATGGCTGAATCCGTGTTGGTCACGATGGCCTTGTTCAATATGGACAGCTTATCCAGCGCCACTTCGATGTACTTGCGCCCTTTCAGTTGTGTATTCATCAGGTAACAAAACATCAGGTAGATCGACAGGCTGGAAACGAACTGCCACTGTGCCTGCCACCATTGTGTCTCCTCGGGGAAATAGCCGACTTTGATGTAGGTCTTGCCGGCGGCGGCGAAAAGCGCCACGAAATAGGCGTATCGCCCGTCCACATATTTGACGGCGAAATACAGGTTCAATAAATAGAAAAGACCCAACGGAATCCACGGGCCGGACATCGAATAGGCGAAGAATAGCAAGCCTTGCAACAGCATGACTCCGGCAGCGCGATAGGCTTTGGGGAGCGAGAAAAGAAAGCCATCCACTCTGGCGAGGACGCCGGTGCCGAGTGCTCTCACGTAGGAAGTGCTGGACATATATCCCTTGAAAATTACGAGTCTGGTTGTCAGTTGCCGCGCCGAGGTGGCGCATTCTGTATCAGAGAATCGCTTGATGCAACAACGGGCTAGGGGAATCCCCTAGGCAAAAATAGTGCATGGGCGCATGCGCAACTGTGGCTTTCCTTACAGCGGTGCGGATGCGGCGCCACTACCATGACACCATGTTCTTCTCACCCCGCAGGTATCGATGATAGTCATTTCGCGTAGGCACGCTGCTGCAGGCTTTACCCTGATCGAGCTGATGATTGCGGCCGCAATCGTGGCCATTCTGGCGTCTATCGCCTTGCCCGATTATTCGAGGTATGTGCTGCGCGGAAAATTGACCGAAGCATACGCCATGCTGGGTGATTACCGTTTGAAGATGGAGCAATACAAGCAGGACAACCGCAGCTATGCCGACCCGCTCAATGTGAATACCTGCGGTGTCGCGCTACCGGCTACCGCCCAGTATTTTAACTTAGCCTGCACCATCGCGGCTTCCGGCGCGCAGTTTACCGCGACCGCATCGAACAAGGCCGGCGTAAATATGGGTAACGCGGCTGACTATAGTTACAGCATCAATCAGGACAGTGTGCAAAATACGCTGGCATTTGCCGGAGCCGCAGGCCCGAATGGGGTCTGGAAGAACAAGTGAGGTGACATGATGAGTAAGGCATATAGGCAATTTGGTTTCACTGTGGTCGAGTTGATGGTCGTGGTTGCCGTCATGGCGATCCTGTCCGGCATTGCCTTCCCCGCATTCGGATCGATGTCGGCGGGCAATGATCTCAACAACGCGCAAGAGAACATCATCGAAACATTGAAGAAGGCGCGTGGCATGGCCGTATCGCGCAGCACTTTCGCCACGGTCACCTTCAATTCGGCGGCACGTACTGTGAAACTGGGCTTGGCGGATGGTTCGCAACCGACCGAGACCATCACCCTGCGTAACGACATCAACATAGCCGCGGATGCTGCGCTGGTGTTCGGTGCGCAGGGGGCGGTCACCGCACAGGCTGGAACGACCACCATCACCTTGTCTTCGAGCCAGTATGGCAACTTGCCATCCCGTAACCTCGTTGTTTCGCCCACGGGCATCGTGAATGCCACTCGTTAGCACCAAGGAAAACGATATGAGCTACCCTAAACAACACGGTTTTACCCTGATCGAGGTGATGGTCAGCCTAGTGGTGTTCTCGCTGGGGTTGCTCGGAATCGGGCTCTACACCTCCAGCGGCCTGAAAGCGTCCTCGGTCAACCAGGTACGTGCCACCTCGGTATACGCGGCCTCACTGGCGATGGAGCCTGTCTTGTATCAGACCCGCGCGGATTGTCTATCCAATGTGCTGGGCACGTTCCCCCGCACCGTCACCAGCGACAACGGCAAGGACAAATACACCATCAATCTGGTCCGTGCCAGTGACGGTGGCGGTACGCAGATCGCCGCCAACAATGGCATCTCAGCAGGTTCCTCGACATGGGTCTCGCCGGTCACGATCACGCTCGGCATCCCCTACGCGGGCAGTAACAGCAGGGTCTACACAGCTTATCCTAGCTACACCGTGGTGCTGGAAAATTACACGGCGGCGTGCAATGCGTAAACAAACCGGATACACCCTGATAGAAATGATGGTCTCCATCACGGTGGCGATGCTGCTCTCTATCGCCACCGTGTATGTATACAGCGGCCAGGTGAGTACCTTTTACCACACCGCCCGCAAACAACAGACCACTGAAGAGCTGCAAGCCGCATTCGAAAACGTCACCGATCTGTTGCGCCAAGCCGAGATGTGTCTGACCTGTAATCCGGCTCAGGCGATCGCCATCAACTATCCGGCAGGAGTCGCCGATCCCAACGGTGCGCAGACACTTTTTTTGGCGAATGACAGTATCAGCCTCGACTTCACCGTCCCGCAGGGCTACGCGATATGGCCCAACGATGCCGTGCCCTATTTGAATAACGCGATACATCTGGCGTGGTCGCAGGCAAACGGCACCTTGACACTGTCGAACGGTTCGGATGCGGCGACGGCTCAAGCGGCTCCCGGCATCGATATCGCGGGGAGCGCCGGCAGGATGAATACCCGCATCATCAACTTCGATGTCTGGCCACTGACGGTAGGGGCAGGTCTGGCTCCGATGCCGGGGGGGAGCGCGACAGGCAAGCCTGTCGCGGGTTATCACGTCGTGATGACTGCACGTGTTGGATCGCGCGACCCCAACTATGTTAACAATTTCGATCTTAATGGTCCGATGCGCAACTACCGCACCGTTACCTATGAAGCGGATGTCCTGCCGCGCAATTGGTAGGCCCTATGAGCACACACGATCCATTTATGCCCACAAGATGTAATCCTGCGATCCGCATACGAGATGCCCAATGCGGTTATATCCTGCCCTTTGTGCTGGTATTGCTGGCCATATTGATGGTCGGTTCGGCCAGCTTCTTTTACCGCTCCACCGAAGAGGCAAAACTTTCCGGCGCGACACGCGATTACGATCAGGCGCGGTTGCTCGCGGAAAGCGGCATGAATCTGGTGTTGGGCCGGATCACCAACTTTTCCGCCGCTTCGGCGGTCGCCAATACCAGTGCTGCCGTTATTCCGTGCACCGGCATCTCCGCCGCCAGCGCACCTGCGGTGAACGACCTGAATTGCAATGGCACGCCGGATGCCAATGAGGCGAAACCCGGCAGCTTCACTCCGACGTTGCCGCTACCGGTCGGGTATGAATTCTTCCTCACAGGCGCAGGGGGTGCGGGTATCACTGAGACTCGCCCGGGTACTTTGCAGCGTGTCGCCAATGGCGAGGCGCGCAATACCGGCAATGCCCTAGCCGACCAATCGGTGCCGACCAACATCAACGCACTGCGCATCAACGATCTGTTCGTCAGCGCCAGCGTGCAGCCGTTGCTGCTCACGCAAAACCAGAATGGCCTGGTTTTCAGCAATAACACTTGGAACAACGAAGCGGCAGCCGAGAAAGCTGCCGTCTGGTTGGAAATTTCGCGCGACGCCGATCCGGCACATGCCACTTGGTATGACTTGTATCTGTGCTCTGCCGCACAAGTGGGAAACTCAAAATCTTACATCCAGCGTTTCGTCGGTGCCTACACAGATCAACTCGGTGCTCAAGTCATCGCACCATTGAGTGAGGCATCCAACCACCCCTAACCCCACTGCCAGGAGGTTTCATGCAGCACGTTACTCACCGCATCGCTCTAACTCTGTCCCTATTATTGCTTGTGGGTATGTCCACTTCTTCTGTCGCACTGGCGGCCTGCCCGGCAGGCACCACAGCACCGACGATAGCGAACACCCCAGGCATTTATACGCCTATAAATACCGGCTTCACCATGCAGCTGGGGCAGGCGCAGGGCAGTGTCGGGCCGTTCGTATATACCGCCCAGGATCAGTCCGGAGCGCAAACCTTTGGTACTAACGGCACCAGCGCAAACAATGGGCAGGTGAGCATCGTTGATGCAGCGAACGGAAAATTCAGCTACACCCCCCCCGGTGGCTACTTTGGTACGGACTATTTTAATATCGCCGTCGCACCCAGCTGCGACCAGACACTGGCTAGTATCATCCGTATCGCGGTGACAGTGGGTAACAACATTCAGGGCACGTTCACCTCCTGTGCTACCTCCTCTTCGTGTGCCGCCACCGCGATAGGTGGCCCCGGCAAGGCGGTCATCATCGTCGATAACACGCCCAACCCGAATTCGCCCGGTGTCGTCACCAACATGGCGACCAATGCGCCTGCCGTCATGAAGGGGCTGGGCGAAGGCAACGAGATCGAAGTCAAACTCGGCGGCGAGATACAGGTGATGCAGCGCGATGCCAAGGTCAACCCGCATGATTTGATCGACGAGATCGGCTCGAACAATGCCAACTCCACCAGCTACCAGAACTTCTATAGCAAGAACAAGGCGACCTATTTTGCCAACGGCACACAGCTGTTCGACTTGGACAAGATGCGCCGGGCGGCCGAATGGGAAGCGTTGAATGTTCTGCCCGCATCGACCGGCACACCCTGCACCTATCCCATACTGGCGGGTGGAACGTATCGCGCCTACAAAGGGGCATTTCCGATCAATAACGGTATCAATAGCATCCCTCGTGATGCCAATGGCACACCGGTACCCGGCCCGACAGGCAGTTGCCATTTTGCGGCGAAATACACCATAGATCCGGCGATCACCACGGCCGGCGGCAATTATGGCGCGATCAGCTGGGCACAGTTCGTCTATAACGTCGCCAACAACATCACCATGTACGGCATCGTACGCGTGCTGATACCGGCAGAAGCGGGTACGGCAACCGCAAAGACCAATGCGCTCGGCGGGACGCCCATGCCGGGCGTAACAGGAGCTCCCGATCCTATCTATGGCAAGTGCAAGACTGCCAACAGCAAGACGTTATGTCTCAATCCGCCCAATGTCGGTATCAAGCCCGGTGCCAGCATCGCGCTGTCTGACTGGAAAGGTGTGAAGACCACCTACGTCATTCCTGCCCAGGCGCAGGTCAGGGTGCGCGGTTCTCTGTTCTTCGATTTCGTTGATGGGCAGAAGAGTTACGCGAGCGGGGTGGTTCCGGGCATTGGGCTTGGGCAATTGCCGTCCGGCAAGGAGTTGAAGTTCAATATGTGGATGCCGATCAGCGTTAATGCAGGCAATGACCGCGACGGCGACGGCGTCATGGATAATCTGGAATACATCGAGAGCGTCAGCGCGGGCGTGGTCTGCAGCAATCCGGCGGGTCCCAGTTTCCCCTGTAGCTATCGTTTTAACACGACCGATCTGTCCATCGATTCCAATCAGGTACCCCAGGAAGCGATAGATACCTATAACGCGCAATACAACACCACTTTCCGCGACAGTGGCGATCCCGCCTTCGTGAGTCTCTTCAATAAGTTGAATCTGCCCAACCAATATCATCTGTTGATGCCTTCGGCTTATGCGCAAGGCTGGGCGGACGCCTTTGCCGAACTGAACATCAGTTCCAGCCAATGGAGCAGCCTGGGCTTTCTGGTACCTGCGCAACACTTTGCGCCGCTCTCCACCGCCGAGATACGCGGCAACGGTTTCGAGGATCTGCCGGTATATCTGTATAGCGGCGGAACCGCCGACCTCGGCAACCACATCAATATCTCCGGCCTGATGTATATCCCGCAATCCATCGAACTGGAAGTCA
>CAWASY010000022.1:0-36307 GCA_963784505.1 uncultured beta proteobacterium
ATGTTGTAGCCTTTGACGCGTTTCAACATATTGCTGAGCTGATTTCGCCCGAAAACACACTGATCGCAGGCCCTGTCATTAATACCGGTGCATCCGTACCCTCCCAGGCAATACTCAATGTTCCGCCATGCGTGGCGACCGTCACCGGGCTATCGAGCAAACCTCGGCGTATTCCTGCTACCACCGCCGCACAGGCGCCGGTTCCACAAGACAGTGTTTCACCCGAACCGCGCTCGTATACGCGCAAGCGCACATGCTGCCTGTCCATCACCTGCATGAAGCCTGCATTAACCCGTTTGGGAAAACGCGGATGATGTTCTATCAACGGCCCCAACGTCAGCACGGGTGCGGCTGCCACATCCACTACCACCTGTACAGCATGCGGATTCCCCATCGACACCGCGCTGATTTCAAGCATTTGCCCTGCCACTTCCAGCACTTCGCTAATCTGTCCCGTGCCGTCCGTGAATGGCAGCCGATCAGGCTCGAATACCGGCGCGCCCATATTCACCGTCACACTGCCGTCTTCTTCCAGACGCGGTCGTATCAGGCCGTTGTGCGTCTCAACGATAATTTCCGACTTTTTGGTCAATCTTTGCTCGTGCACGAATCGCACGAAACAGCGAGCGCCATTGCCGCATTGTTCCACTTCGCCGCCATCGGCATTGAAGATGCGATAGCGAAAATCGGCACTGGCATTATGTGCTTTTTCAACCAGCAATATCTGATCGCAGCCGACGCCGAAATGCCGATCTGCCAACAGGCGCATCTGTTCGCTGGTTAACGCAATACGCTGGCGTATGCCATCGATCACCACGAAATCGTTGCCCGCACCGTGCATTTTGGTAAATTTCAACAACATATTGATACCCACTGACTGAACACCCCGATCACCATGACGGGGGCGCGTATTTTATTTCATCATACCGGAAGCAATCCGTGGTGTGGTCATTGACCATGCCGGTCGCCTGCATCAGCGCGTAACAGATCGTCGTACCGACAAATCCGAATCCGCGTCTTTTGAGCTCACGGCTCATTGCGTCCGATTCCGGGGAACTTGCAGGCACCTCGGCCAGACTATGCCAGGCATTTTGTCTGGGCTGTCCATCGACGAACTGCCACATGAAACGTGCGAAGCTGCCCGATTCCTGCTGTATTTTCAAAAACTGCCGTGCATTGGCGATCGTCCATTGCACTTTGAGACGGTTACGCACGATACCCGGATTTTGTAACAACGATGCTATTTTATTCGCGTCATAAGCCGCAATGCGCGTGGCATCGAAATTATCGAAGGCCGCGCGATAATTTTCACGCTTGCGCAATACGGCAATCCAGCTCAATCCGGCTTGTGCACCCTCCAGAATCAAAAATTCAAATAATTTCTGATCATCGAACAACGGCACGCCCCATTCGCAATCATGGTATTCCTGATACAAAACGTCATTGACTGCCCAGGAACAGCGATGTTGGCCCGTCATGGCAGCAGGGCTGCCGCATCACGCCACATACAACGATCCATCACCACCGTGATGCCGGCCTCGCGCGCCCGCTGCGCTGATTCGTAGCTTACCACCCCCTGCTGTAACCAAAGATACCTGATACCCAGTTTAATACAGCTATCCACAATGGCGGGCACATGTTCTGCCGAGCGAAACACATCAACGATATCCGGCAATACGGGCAAACTCTCCAGGTCAGGATAAGCCTGTTCACCCAGCACCTCGTTCACCAGGGGGCGCACGGGAATGATGCGGTAGCCCATGACCTGCAAACCTTGCGCCACCCGAAAACTGGGCCGCGACTCATTGGGCGACAGCCCCACGATCGCCACGGTATGCACCTGTTTGAGCAAGGTTCTGATTGTTTCTGTATCCAGATTTGTAAACATCGTGCACCAAACTGTTATTGCGAGGATATTAAGATAGCACTTTTTTGCCGCCTTCCCCACCCTCGGTGGCGTTACGCGACAGAAATTTGAGAGCGCCCTGTTATTTTCCCGAATTTTCAAACATTGGCCCGCTGAATCGTCCCGTATTTCGTTGAGGAAAGTTAGGGAAGCCCTGTTGCGCCATTAACTGCCAACGGCCTCAGCACATCGACCACTGCCGTTCAAGTTATATATCGAGCGTCAGCATGGGGTCAGCTACAAGTTAACCGTACACCACTTTCACATTTTCCTGCTGCAAGGTGCTGCGTAAATCAGCCAATAGCTCGTCGGAGAGCGTCACCTGCCACAGCACACCGAGGCGCATCTGACAACTGGCAATCCCATTATCGTAATGAATCAACACGCGACATTCGCCCTCGCCCCACGGTTTTAAGATTTCCTGCAATTGCGCCGCATTCACGCGACTGTCGCAATGCAACTCAAGGTGCTGAGCAAAACGCGAACGCGCCTGGGCAAAATTGAACAGCTCATCACCGCTAACCCTGATATTGCCGGAATACTCGTCCAGACTGGCTTTACCCTCCACGACCAGCAATTCGTCCTCCGCAATCCACTGGCGGGATTTCTCGTATTCCTCATTGAACACAGTCATCTCAATCTGCGCGCCACCATCATCGAGCGTAATCACCGCCATGCGCCCCCGCCGCGTCTGCTGCAATCTTAACCCGGACACGATCCCGGCCAGTCTGACCGGCACGCCGCGACGACTGTTATAACCGCCTGCACCGGCAGGCTTGCCAACAAAGTTCGGCGTCAGATCGCCCAGTTTAACCTTGATAAAATTAGCCAGTTCCGCCTCATACTCCTGATAGGGGTGACCGCCCAGGTAGATGCCCAGACT
Source organism: uncultured beta proteobacterium (assembly GCA_963784505.1). Lineage (GTDB taxonomy): Bacteria > Pseudomonadota > Gammaproteobacteria > Burkholderiales > Gallionellaceae > Gallionella. The sequence continues at coordinate 2,790 of CAWASY010000022.1, forward strand.
GAGCTTTTCAAATGCCAGCTGTTCGCGCAGACTCCAGCGTTTCACATCGGCCGTCTGCCCGATCAGCAAACTATCGGCATCATCCTCACCGAACAGGCTGTCCTGATTGACCGCGCGCGCCTGCTGGTCGGCACTGGCCAACGCCGCATCCACGCTGGCCATCAATGCCGCACGGTGATCGTTTAACTGGTCAAAAGCGCCTGCGCGTATCAGCGTTTCAATGGTGCGGCGATTAACGGCGCGTTTATCTACACGCCGGCAAAAATCGAATAAATCCTTGAAAGGTCCGGATTCACGCGCCTTGACGATGCTGGCGATCGCCGCTTCGCCCGTGCCCTTGATCGCCCCCAGCCCGTAAGCAATCGTCTTTTCATCCACCGGAGAAAATGCATAACCCGAACTGTTCACATCAGGTAGCAGGATTTCGATGCCTTGCTGCAGTGTATCTGCATAAAAGGTGCGCACCTTTTCGGTATTATCCAGATCGCCTGACAAGGTGGCCGCCATGAAGGCCGCCGGGTGATGCGCCTTGAGATAGGCGGTCTGGTAAGCCACCAGCGCATAGGCGGCAGAGTGAGACTTGTTGAAGCCGTAACCTGCGAACATCTCCATCAGGTCGAATAGTCGAGTGGCCAGTTCCTGGTCGATTTGACGGTTAATCGCACCCGCCACGAAAATATCGCGCTGACGCGCCATCTCCGCCGGGTCCTTCTTGCCCATCGCGCGGCGCAACATATCCGCGCCACCCAGCGTATAGCCGCCGATGATCTGCGAAATCTGCATCACCTGCTCCTGATACACAATCACGCCGTACGTGGGTTTGAGCGAGACTTCCAGATCGGGGTGAAAATAATCCGCCGTGGCCTTGCCGTGTTTACGGTTGATGAAGTCGTCCACCATGCCCGATTCCAGCGGGCCGGGGCGAAACAAGGCCACCAGCGCCACGATGTCTTCAAAGGTGTCCGGCTGCAGGCGCTTGATCAAATCCTTCATGCCGCGCGATTCGAGCTGGAACACGGCGGTGGTGTTGCACTTTTTCAGCAGCTCGTAGCTCGGCTTGTCGTCCAGCGGGATGGATTCCAGTGTAAACGGCGCCGTACCGCCATTGAGCCTTGCCACATGGCGCATCGCCCAATCCAGAATGGTCAGCGTGCGCAGTCCCAAAAAGTCGAACTTCACCAGTCCGATGGCCTCGACATCGTCCTTGTCGAACTGACTGACCACACTGGCGCCGCCATCGGCACAATACAAGGGACAAAAATCGGTGAGTTTTCCCGGGGCAATGACCACCCCCCCTGCGTGCATACCGACATTGCGCGTCAAATCCTCCAGTCGCATCGCCAGTTCCAGCAACTCCGGCACGCCCTCCTCATCCTGGGCGATGGCGTTGATTTCCGGCTCCATCTCGCGCGCCTTTTGCAGCGATACCGGCTTCACCCCTTCGAGCGGAATCAGCTTGGATAGCCGGTCGCACAGACCATAGGGAAACTCCATCACGCGTCCGACATCGCGGATCACGGCCTTGGACGCCATGGTGCCGAAGGTAGCAATTTGCGACACGCAGGCAGCGCCATATTTTTGTTTCACATAATCAATGACCAGTTCGCGCCCATCCTGACAAAAATCCACGTCAAAGTCGGGCATGGAGACACGCTCGGGATTGAGAAAACGTTCAAACAACAACTCGTAACGCAACGGATCAAGATCCGTGATGAGCAGACTGTACGCCACCAGCGACCCCGCACCAGAACCGCGCCCCGGCCCCACCGGTACGCCGTTGGGGAAGTCCTCCGAGCGGTAGGCTTTGGCCCAGCGGATGAAATCCGCCACGATCAGAAAATAACCTGGGAAGCCCATGGCGATGATGGTATTAATCTCGAAGACCAGACGCGCCTGATATTGCGGCAGTTTTTCAGCACGCGCCACTTCATCCGGATAAAGTAGCGCCATGCGCTGCGCGAGACCCTTCTCGGATTCGCTGAGCAGAAAATCGTCCAGACTCACACCGTTGGGGGTTGGAAAATCAGGCAATTGCGGCTGACCCAGTACCAGTGTCAGATTACAGCGGCGCGCAATTTCAACGCTATTTTGCAATGCTTCCGGCAAATCGGCGAACAAGACCGCCATCTCGGCCTGCGTCTTGAAATACTGCTGCGGTGTAAACGCCTTTTCACGCCGCTTGTCACCCAGTACATAACCTTCAGCGATGCAAACGCGGGCTTCATGCGCCTTGAAGTCAGTGGTTGCTAGAAACTGCACCGGATGGGTTGCCACCACCGGCAAGTCCAGCTCGGCGGCCAGCAACGTGGTGGTCTGAATATGAGTTTCCTCGTCGCTAAAGCCCCCCCGTTGCAACTCAAGATAATATCGATTATCGAACATGCTTGCCCAACCTGTAGCGAACTGGCGAGCCATCTCCACATTACCTGACATCAACGCCGTGCCCACATCGCCTTGATGTGCACCCGACAGCGCAATCAATCCGCCCGTCCCTTCCTGCTCAAACCATTCACGACGCAATTCTGGTCGTTCTCGGTACTGATTGGTCAGATAGGCGCGCGACAATAGCCGGCAAAGGCGCAGATAACCTTCATTGGACTGACACAACAGCAACAGTCGATAGGGGTGGTCGCGATCCGAATCGTTGCTAATATAAATATCGCAACCGGCAATCGGCTTGATGCCACGGCCGCGCGTCTTCTTGTAGAACTTGACCAGTCCGGAAAAATTTACAAGATCAGTCAGTGCAAGGGCGGGCATTGCATCACGGCTGGCCGCATCGACTGCTTCCTCAATGCGCACCATTCCATCGCTAATGGAATATTCGCTATGAAGGCGCAGATGGATGAAGGCGGGTGACGGCATGGTGTGGGTAGCTGAATGTTCAGCGCTGATTTTACCACTTCGCAGCACATGACTCGAGCCACTTTAAGAATTTAAAGTATTCCCATTGCGTCGGGGGCAGCGTACTATTCTAAACCTATGGTGCGGTGTCACCTAGTTGTAATCTGTCACACTCACAACAGCCTGAACCATGAATATTAGTATCACATTCTGCCATCAGTGCATCAAACAAGTCCTTGCCGGATTGGCATTGGCTTTTTTTATCTCGACAACCGGCATTGCCCAAACTCTGGCAGAGCACCCCACCCATCAGTTGCAAAAAGACACACTGATCGTCGGCAGTGAACAAAACTTTCCGCCTTTCGCCATCGGCATGACGGATCAGGAAGCGGGAGGCTTTACCGTTGAGCTGTGGCGCGCCGTTGCAGCCGAAGCCGGCCTGAAATACACCCTGCGTGTACAACCTTTCCGGAAAATTCTCGACGAGTTCAAACAGGGCAAGATTGATATACTGATCAACCTGGCACAATCGGATGAGCGCCATCGTTTCGCTGACTTTACCGTACCGCATGTCATCGTGCATGGCGCGATGTTTGTGCGCGAAAATGAGACCGCCATACGTACCGAAGCCGATCTTGCCGGCAAATCCATCATCGTCCTCAATGCCGATCTGGCGCATGACTACGCAATTTCGAAAGGATGGGGAAATCAGCTCATACTGGTAGATACCGCTGCCGAAGGCATGCGCCTGCTGGCTTCCGGTCGCCACGACGTCATGTTGCTGGCAAAACTAGCCGGCCTGCAGACCTTGCAGGAACTGAAAATTAACAATATTGTGGCATTGAAAGCCCCCGCAGGATTTTCACAGAAATTCTCCTTCGCCGTACACGAAGGACAGTCCGAATTGCTCGGAAAAATCAACGATGCACTGGCGATCACCAAATCGAATGGCACCTATGGTGCTTTGTATGAAAAGTGGTTCGGTGTTTATGAGACGAAAGAAATCGGCCTGCTCGATGTGTTGCCCTATCTGATGCCGGTCATTGTGATCTTTTTCGGCTTCACAGGCTATTTATCCTATCGGCGCTATATTGAACGCAGTGAGGCGGAAAAGAAATACCGCGACCTTTACGACCATGCGCCCGACATGTATTTTTCAGTCATGGCCGGCCAAGCGACGATCATCGACTGCAACCAGACTTTGCTCAATGTTACAGGCTATACAAAAGATGAACTGATCGGTCAGCCGGTATTCAAACTTTACCGTCCTGATTGCGTGCCGCTCGTTATAGAAACCTTCCGAAAATTCATGAAAAACCACGAAGTGCATGGCGTGGAATTGCAACTTCTGCGCCGGGACGGCAGCCAAATGGACGTAAGCCTGAATGCCACTGCGGTATGCGATAAACAGGGGAAAATTCTGCACAGTCGTTCTGCCTTGCGCGACATTACCGAGCTAAAGCAGGCTGCCGACAAATTGCGCACCCTTTCCATGGCAATTGAGCAAAGCCCCATTTCCCTGGTCATCGCCAACACGGCCGCCATTATCGAATACGTCAATCCGCGATTCTCTGAGGTCACCGGTTATACGCGCGAGGAAGTGATCGGACAAAATCCGCGCATTCTGCAATCAGGGCTCACCCCGCATGCAACCTATCGGCAATTATGGGAGAAATTGACGCACCAGCAACGCTGGCAGGGCGAACTGGTCAACAGGCGCAAAAACGGAGAAACATACTGGGAAGATGCCTATATCTCTGCGGTGCAAGACGAACATGGAAAAACAACCCATTTTGTCGCGGCAAAAATAGACATTACCGAACGCAAGCAAACTGACGCCGCACTCAGAGATAGCGAAAATCGCTTCGCCTTCATACTCGAACACAGCCCGATCGCGGTGCGTATTACCAACCTGAAAAATTCACAGCTGGTATTTGCCAACCCGCAATACGCTGCGCTTATCAATTGTCCAGCCGACAAGGTAATCAGCCGCAATCCGGAACAATATTATGCAAATCCGCAAGATTACAGTGCGGTGATCGAGCAACTGGGGCGCGGTGAACAGGTCACCAACAAACTGGTCGAGTTGCGCATTCCAGGCCATCACGCGGAAACAAAATGGGCGCTCGCTTCCTATTTGCAACTGGAATACCAAGGCCAACCATCGATTCTGGGCTGGTTTTACGACATTACCGACCGTAAATCGATGGAAGAAAAAATACAGCATCTTGCGCATTACGATCCGCTTACCGACCTGCCCAACCGCACGCTGTTTACCGACCGTTTGCAACAGGCACTGGCCAGTGCGAAACGCGACAAAAACTGCCTGGCAGTCTTGTTCATTGATCTGGACAAATTCAAGCCCATTAACGACCAGTATGGCCACCAGGTGGGCGATCAGGTTTTGAAGGAAGTCGCAGCCCGTATCCACCATTGCCTTCGCGAATCAGATACCGTAGCACGTGTCGGCGGAGATGAATTTCTCGTACTTTTACCCACCATAGATACGCCACAGGATGCATTGAATGTCGCGGAAAAAATTCGCCAGTCGCTCAACCGGCCCATTGCCTGGGAGAACCGCAGCCTCGTAATTGCATCCAGCACGGGCATCGCCCTCTATCCCGAACACGGCACAGATGAAAAACAGCTACTCATGAACGCCGACACCGCCATGTATCACGCCAAGGAAGGTGGCCGCAATGCGGTCAGTCTTTATCAGGCAGACATGGGGTAATGCAGCCGTTCCCTGTTAGAGCAGCACCGATTTAATCAGCGTGTACTTAGTCAGAAGTGGCGCAAGCCTTGTTGCTGTTAGAATACAAGCCACAAGAAAATCCCCGCTCCCATGCAAACCACCCTTACACCGCAACGAGAACGTTATTTACTGCTGACCCTGGCCGGTATACAGTTTTCCCACATACTCGATTTCATGATCATGATGCCTTTGGGGCCCATCCTGATGCAGGAATTCGGCATTACCACCCACGAGTTCGGATTTCTGGTTGCCTCCTACAGTTTTAGCGCTGCATTGACCGGCCTGCTCGCTGCCACCTTTGTGGACAGGTTCGAGCGAAAACGATTGCTACTGAGCGTATTTGCACTGTTCGGCCTGGCCACGCTGGCCTGCGGCCTCGCTCCCAGCTATGCCACGCTGCTGTTCGCACGCGGTCTGGCCGGTGCATTCGGCGGCATGATGGGTGCGATGGTGCAGACCCTGATCGGCGATCTGATTCCCTTTGAACGACGCGCCACCGCCAGCGGCGTGATATCGACCTCTTTTTCACTGTCCACGGTAGCCGGCGTACCGCTATCGCTGTGGCTTGCGAATCATTTTCAGTGGCGTGCGCCTTTCATCCTGATCGCGGTAACCACCGCGCTGTTTCTGCTGGTCGGCATGCGATTTCTGCCGGACGTTCGTCATCATCTGAACGAGGCCAAACGCGCGCACCCCTTTTCGGCGATATTTACAGTATTGCGTGATCCCAACCACCTGAAGGCACTGACCTTCACCATGCTGTTGCTGTTTTCCGGCTTTACCGTAATCCCCTATATCACGGTTTATGCGGTGGCGAACGTGGGCATTTCGCAGCATGACATTCCTTATATCTATCTGGCCGGGGGAACTGCCACACTGTTTACTTCGCGCATGATAGGCAGATGGGCGGATGCCGCAGGCAAAGTCAGAATTTATCGATTAATGGCGATACTGGCCATCCTGCCACTAATCGCGGTCACTCAGGTCGGCGCAGCACCGCTTTGGGTATGGCTGATCTGCACCACCGCCTTCTTCGTACTGATTTCGGGACGCATGATCCCGGCAATGGCTATTGTGACGTCTGCTGCACAGCCGAAATTGCGCGGCACTTTCATGTCGCTCAATTCCGCGACACAGCAACTGGCCAGCGGACTGGCCGCAACGCTGGCTGGCCTCATCACCGCGCAAGGTGCAAACGGTCAGATCATCGGCTACGACAAGGTGGGTTACATAGCGATCATCGCCAATGGACTGGCAATTGCCTTCGTGGCACGCATCATAATGCACGACCAAGCTGCGCAGACAAAAAAACCAAACTACTAAAATTAGGTATTTTTTTCCCGCAAAATCGTTACCCTGAAAACGCGATAGATCGATAATTTGCTGATTTTTAACGCGTGGTGGAAGCAATTTTGCACAGCGTCTTGCTCGGTGTGCCGCACCGTTACAAATTGACACAAATCTCCCCATGAATTTACATTTAATAACCTGAAAACTTCCCGGCAAATCTGTATTATTTGATCGGCATCATCACCGCAGACTTTATTTTCAATCAAGCTATTGGAGCCCCTCATGAGTTCAATTAACAGCATTGCAAGCACAGCCAACTTAGCCTATTTACAGCCAACCACCAGCACAACCCAGCGCGTCGGCGGCGATTCTGATGGTGATGGCGAGAGGGGGACCGGGAACGTTGGTCAATCAAACTTCATGAGCGCAATTTCCCAGGCACTGGGACAAAGCCTATCGGGCAGTTCAACTTCGGCGATGACAGCCACCACCGGCACAACGTCCTCAACCGGCGCGACTCAGGACCCGCAAGCCGCGCTACAAGGATTCCTGCAAAACCTGTTTTCGTCGCTTGGACAGGCGAATAGCACCGGACAATCCGGAAAAAGCGATTCAGACAGCGATGATAAAGGAACTGGCGGTGCCGGTCGTCAGGGTTCAAACATGTCGGCCAATCTGCAAAACCTGATACAACAGCTATCAGCGAACAGCACAACGGCAAGCAGCACGACGACAAACAGCACGAGTACAACCGATCCGCTTGCCAGTCTGAACACGAGCTTCCAGAACCTGATTAGTGCGATAGGCGCAACAAGCAATTCCCCATCCTCGAATCCGGCAACAAACACACCTGACACAGCAACATTGCAGACATTCCTGCAAAACCTGATGCAGAGCATGAACAACGGGCAAAACATCAGCGGTACCTTAGTCAGCACACAGGCCTGATCGAAAATCCGGCGCTGCTCCAGCAGCGCCGTCCCTTACCTGCCGCTTCGAACGCCATCCGGACGCAATTCCTTCCCGTCCACTCCTTCCGCAAAATTCGCTACCTCGCACGTTAATTCGACGAACGTCCGCCCCCAAGCCTGACAAAGATCAGCCATGAAAAAGGAAGATTTAAGAAAGATTTTTTGAATCTTGGATGAAAAAACACTGGAGCGGGTGAAGGGGATCGAACCCTCGTATGCAGCTTGGGAAGCTGCCGTTCTACCATTGAACTACACCCGCGTGATAGCATTGCATTCTACCGTAAGAAAAGGACAATTTGAAAGTGATTACTGTCTACGTGAACGGCGCACCGCGCCAACTGCCAAAAAAGAGCAACCTTGCAGCCTTGATCGAGGAACTGGGTTACACCGGGCGTCGCATCGCAACCGAACTCAACGGCGATATCGTACCCCGCAGCCAGTATGCTACGCAGCCTATCAATGAAGGCGACAAACTGGAAATTGTCGTCGCGGTAGGGGGCGGCTAAATCCTGCTGCCTTTCAAGTCAAACCATCAATAAAGGACAAAACATGAACGATGCACTCATCATCGCTGATAAAAGCTATTCATCACGGCTACTGGTTGGCACCGGAAAGTATAAGGATTTCACCGAGACACGCGCAGCGCTGGATGCCAGTGGCGCCGAAATTGTCACCGTAGCGATACGACGCACCAATCTGGGACAAAATGCCAGCGAGCCCAATCTGCTCGATGCCGTGCCGATGTCAAAGTTCACTTATCTGCCCAACACCGCAGGCTGCTATAGCGCTGATGATGCGGTACGCACACTGCGCCTGGCTCGTGAATTGCTGGACGGCCATAGTCTGGTCAAACTCGAAGTGCTGGGCGATCCGCAATCGCTGTACCCCAATGTCATCGAAACCCTCTCCGCAGCCAAGACACTGGTAGCCGAAGGCTTTCAGGTCATGGTCTACACATCGGATGACCCTATCATCGCCAAACAACTGGAAGACATCGGCTGTGTCGCGATTATGCCGCTGGCCTCATTGATCGGTTCCGGGATGGGTATCCTCAACCCGTGGAATCTGCAATTAATCATGGACCGCATCAGCGTCCCGGTCATCGTGGATGCAGGCGTTGGTACGGCATCGGATGCGGCGATTGCAATGGAACTGGGCTGCGCAGGGGTACTGATGAATACTGCCATTGCAGGCGCAAAAAATCCGGTGTTGATGGCGAGCGCCATGAATCAAGCGGTACAGGCAGGTCGTAACGCCTATCTTGCCGGGCGCATGCCAAAAAAACTATATAGCGCGAGTCCAAGCTCGCCAACCACCGGCATTATCGAATCAAAACGCAGCTGATTCCACTTACAGACACATGCAGGAGCGGGCCATGCCCGCGCCCCTTCTAATCGCGTGCATGGCCCGCTCCTGCACTCAATTTATTATTCTCACCATGACAGACACCATCGACATAACCAAACGCCATATTCGCAGCTTTGTCCTAAGACAAGGCCGCGTCACCGTTGCACAGCAACGCGCAGTGGACACGCTGCAGCCCGTATTTGGCATTCCGTATTCCACACAACCGATCGACCTTGACACTGTCTTCGAACGCAGCACACCTAAAATTCTGGAGATCGGCTTCGGCATGGGCGACAGTACTGCCACCATCGCACAGGCGAATCCGCAGAACGACTACCTGTGCCTGGAAGTGCATACCCCGGGCGTCGGCAACCTGTTCAAAGTCATCGGCGAACAGGGGCTGACCAATATCCGCATCATCCAACATGACGCAGTTGAAGTGTTGCGTGACATGATTACCGACCATACACTCGATGGCGTGCATATTTTCTTCCCCGACCCCTGGCACAAAGCAAAACACAACAAACGTCGCCTGATACAGTCGCCGTTCATTGAAAAACTGATGAAAAAGCTCAAATCGGGCGGCTATATCCACGTCGCAACGGATTGGCAGGATTACGCCGAACAGGTGCTGGCTGTGCTAAGAGCCGAACCGCTATTACAGAACACCGCAGCGGATTATGCGCCACGCCCCGAATATCGTCCGCTGACCAAGTTCGAGAAACGCGGTCTGAATCTGGGACACGGAGTGTGGGATCTAGTGTTCCACAGAAAATAAACAACTTTGCGACTTGAGATTGATGACTTCTGAGACACCGATCCTAGCCTCAATTTACTCTCAATATTGGATGATGCCTCATAAACTCTTCCTGAGTATCTGTTGTGCTTCCTTGGTGTCGGTGTCTATGTGCAGATTGGGATTTATGACCGTAATTAACCAATCGCTTAGCACTCAGCACCACACGAACAAACTAGCTTTACAGCTATTCAATCCATTCACACACCCAACAGCCAAATTTAAAGAACACCATCGATCGAACTTCCCTATACCGGCCAGTGGAAAATTCACCCTTTGTGCCCAAAGTGGTAATTACCAAACGGCAATAATCCGGGCTTTGTGAACGGGGAATTGCAGCCAGTCGTGGATGACTTGGACGGAGGATTTTTGACTAATCCAACCACCCTTCCGCCACCTCATAATTTGTTACATGGGATAGCAGTAACTTGGTATAGGCATTCAAGGCTGTAGGATGATTGCGGCACGCGAGCAATGCCTGCTGGCTAACGTACTTAATCGTCAGGCTGTATCGGTAAGCATCACTTGCATGAAAAGACTGGGCAACATGAACATCAAGCACGCCAGAGACTTCTTCTAGTGAGGATTTAACTTCACTGATGATGGCGGTTGATTCCTCTATGGAGGGTGGCTCATGAAGGTTGAAAAGTAATACATGTTGCGCTTCACGCCACGGACGGCATTGCGCCAAGACTTCTGCGGCACGTCCACCCGCACCCCATAAACGCATACAGCGTTCCGTCTCTATGCGAACCTCATCACTGACACCTTGCTGCATGCCGCTATAGTCCATCTTGCGGTCTTGCGCCCAGTTTTCGCGGATGCGCTTGCCCGCAACTTCGGCGAGTGCGGTGTAGTAATTGATCTTGGCGATGCCGTTGTTAATCAACTTGCGATATTGCTCGTCGGACAAACCTGTGCCGCCATGTATCACCAAGGGAATCGCCGTCGCTTCTTTGATTTTTGCCAACCGACCATAATCGAGCTTGGGTACGCCTTTCATACGACCATGCACCGTGCCGACTGAAACAGCAAGGCAATCTACCCCTGTACGTTCGACGAATCCTGCGGCTTCTGCCGCCGATGTGTAGCTCAATTCACCCGGATAATTTTTAGCATTTTCACCCTCGATGCCGGGCACATAACCCAACTCGCCTTCGACTGTCACACCGCACGCATGTGCCATGGCTACGATCTCGCGGGTCTGCCATAAGTTGTCCGAAAAAGGCAGCATCGACGTATCAACCATGATGCCATTGCAGCCTGCGCGTATCGCACGTTCTGCATTTGCCTTGCTGACACCATGATCGAAATTTACCGCAACGGGGACGGCGGAACGCTCTGCCGCCGACATCACTGCGGGTATCAACGTTGCAAGATTGCCTTGCGCGAAATGCGACTCGATTAAATTCAAAACAACAGGCGCACGGCAATTCTCCGCAGCCTGCATGATACCTTCGAGAAAGTGCAAATCAGCGACACCGAATGCACCCACGGCATAGTTGTGCCGATAAGCATGATTGAGCATGTCATCGAGATGAACGAGTGGCATGGCAATTCCTATTCCTGTGACAACTTTGCCAACGCTTGTTCGGCGGTCTGCTCATAACGCGCGCGCTCCTGAAGTGCCGCTGCATCCAATGCCTGATTGATTTCTGGATACTTCAAAGCGAGGATGCGCGCCGCCAACATCGCGGCATTTTTTGCGCCATCTACCGCGACCGTGGCGACAGGTACACCCGGTGGCATCTGCACCGTGGACAGCAAAGCATCTAGCCCCGACATCACACCGCCTGAAAGTGGCAGACCGATGACAGGCAACTTAGTGTGCCCGGCAATCACACCCGCCAGATGCGCTGCAACACCCGCGCAACCGATAAGCACTTGTACGCCTTCGCGGTGCGCACGATCCAGATAGGCAAAGACTTTATCGGGTGTGCGATGCGCGGAGGCAACGACGATTTCGCTAGTAATACCCAAATCACTCAAGGTGTCGCGCACCTTGACCACAGCGGGTAAATCGTTAGGACTGCCAGTGAGTATGCCCACCATGATGGCGGGACGTGTTGCTATGGTTTGCATATCGTTGTTCCAATTGTTTGCACTATATAGAGGGTGGTTTAATCGTCATCGCCAAGTTCTGCATCCCAGCCTTGTTCCTTGGCATGTTTGATTGCGGCCTCATGGATGTTCATATAGCGCGCCAATAAATCTGGCGGCAAGTGACTGGGCAGATGTCCGTATTTCTCCCACTCTTCATGGGTTTTTTCATACAGGTTTTGTATCTGTCCCGCCGTCCATCCTGCGCAATCTTCGCTGTCGGGAATGAAGCCAAACACCCAACCATCTTTAACGATTTGACCCAGATTAGTCATGCCACCGTTTTCGTCGTTGTGCAGTCCTGCGTACGTAATTTGAGTCATCATTTATTTACCAGAAAATTAGTCGTAAAGCGTAAATTAGCGTGTTAACCCTGCATACAGCAAAGGTAGTTTCTCTGGTAGTCGTGCGACTTGATCCACCACCATATAATTTTTCGCGCCGAAGATGCGTGACACATATTCATCTGCACGCGGATCCAAACTCATGCAGTAAGTGAGTATGCCATTGCGTCCCGCTTCTTCGACAGATTTTTTCGCGTCGTGGCGCAGGTATTGCGGGTCGCGCACATCCACGTCGGCAGGCTCACCATCGGTAATGACCAGCAGCAATTTTTTCGCCGAACGCTGATGTTTCAAATAGTGCGTGGCGTGACGTATCGCAGCCCCCATACGCGTCGAGAGTTGCCCTGTCATGCCGGCAAGACGCGCCTTGGGCACTTCGTTATAGACTTGGTCAAAGTCTTTGAAGCGTTGATATTCCACGCCATGCCGACCATCGGAACAGAAGCCGTGTATCGCAAACGGGTCGCCCACTTTGCTAATCGCATCCGCCAGCAACACCGTGGCCTGACGCGTCAAATCGAGTACCGTGTGCTCCTGACCCGTCACTCTGTCGTTGGTTGATTCGGACAAATCCAGCAGCACCATCACCGAGATGTCGCGTATCTTGCGCACGCTGCGCATCATAATTCTGGGGTCCGGTTGCATCCCCATGCGTACATCCATGCTGCTGGTAATCGCAGCATTGATGTCCAGCTCGTCACCGTCCTCAAGTTTGCGTATGCGCGTCACGCCTTGCGGCTGCATCGCATCGAGCAAAAATTTCATTTGTGCAATGACACGTTTGTGCTGCGCGGCGATGTCGTCTATGACTTGCAAATCACCGACTTTGGGGCGTTTCTCCAACACCGTCGTCCAGCTCGGACGCTCCAGTTGTATCTGGTAATCCCATTCGGAATAGTGATGCGGATCGGAGACTGGCTCTTTACCTTCCATCTCGTTGTAAGACTTGCCCATATCTTCGTAAGGACGCAACTCCGTACCGAGCACCCAAATTTCCTGCGCGTCATCGCCAGCCAATTCGCAGTCGATCTCGTTGACCATTTCCATCACGTTGACGTACTTGCGCACTTGCTTGATGGTCTCGTAGCCCGCCGCCGCAGCCTGATCAAAATCGAATTCTTCAAACTCCCAGAAGTAGCGATTGTCGTCGCGGTAAGGGATGGTCAATTCATCCGTGCGCGGATTAAAGGCGATGCCTTTATCCTTTAAGCGATGCGCCAGTTGCACACCAATTTCCCACGACACCAGATTGTCCTGCATGCGTTCAGCAGCCTCGGCGAACAACATGCGACCCTCAGCTATCCACGCATCATCATCCACATAATCTGTATCCAACAAAGCGCGCGCCAAACGATTCAGGTAATCGCCCACGCTGACATTTTGTGTGGCAGCGATGGTGTGAAATTTTGCCCACAGCGGACGCAAACCTGGCATACGACGGATAGACAAAGTTTCTACACGCGCATCTTCGATGACCGCGATGACCGCCATCTGCAAGGGATTGAGCGACTCGGCAGAAATCGGCGTGTTGGTTTCGGCGATATGTGCCGCGCTGTGTGCGGCAGCAGCGCGATACAACTCCAGCCCTGTAATGCCCGAAAAATCGTCGTAGGCATCGGGCAAGTGCATCAAATAACCTTCGATGTAAGGCTTGTAACCGACTCGCGTTTCAAAATCTCCCGATGTCGGACGCAAGAAAAAATCACGTCCCCACAGCGCGCGCAAGTACATATTGATGCGACGCTGCACATCGACGAACAGCGTACCCTTGCGCTCTTTTTGCAACATCGCCAGCGACTCTTTGGAGTTCAAACTGAAGTAGTTGAACTGCTCCTCATAGTTGGTGCGATGCGCATGTGCACCCCACAACGCCCAGCGACGCAAGCCGCCCAGCGTGAGCTGACTGAACAACACATTGAGCTTATCCAGCATCGGACGCACGCCACGCGGCGCACGCGACACCAATGAGTCGATGAACTGCAAATAATTCAAAAAGAGTTCAGCGTCGCCCAAACGACGGGCAGCCGTGGCGGAAGTAGCGAGTATCAGCTCAATCACCGATCCCGAAGTTTTGGAAGTCAAACTCATCGCGGTCTGCGCCAGATCGACGATAACTTCTTCGCCTATCTCCTTGCTCACCTGCGGTGCTTCTTCCAACCACGCGATAACCAAACCCGCGCCGCGCCCAAGCTGATTGATCGCCGAGGTAGCTTTCAAATAGTTATCCAGCCCACGCGATGAAAATACCTTGGTCGCTTCGCCCCACGAGGCGTGCAGAACCCGCACCGCTTCGGGTGGCAGGCCATCTAACAACTCTTGATAATCTTCCAGTTTGATAGACATGGGATGATTCCTATTAAGCCCGTCATTCCCGCGTAGGCGGGAATCCAGTCATTTACAAGCCTGCGTAGCAAACATAACCACTGTATTGACCGCTACGCGGATTTATTTACTAGCTGGATTTCCGCCTACGCGGGAATGACGAGGTTGGGCATTTATTTGTCGCTAAAAAAAGTCGTCACTGCTGCATCCAACGCATCGCGCATGTCCGGATCGTCGGTAATCGGACGCACCAAGGCCACACGACAAGCCGTCAACGGCGGAACATTTTTGGCAATCAAAGAGCCTGCGTAAACCAACATACGCGTGGAGATGCCTTCATCCAAACCGTGGCCTTTGAGATTACGCGCACGCTCGGCGATATTCACCAGTTTTTCTGCGACTTCCATAGAGACGCCCGTTTCATGTACCACGATTTCGCTTTCAATCTGCTGACTGGGGTAATTAAAATCCAGTCCGCCAAAGCGTTGTTTGGTGGATTGCTTCAAGTCCTTCATCAAACTTTGATAGCCCGGATTGTAGGAAATCACCAGACTAAAATCGGGATGCGCTTGCAGCAACTCGCCCTTTTTTTCCAATGGCAACACGCGACGGTTATCGGTCAACGGGTGGATCACCACGGTAGTATCCTGTCTAGCCTCGACCACCTCATCCAGATAACAGATCGCGCCGTGACGCGCGGCGATTGCCAGCGGACCATCTTGCCAGCGCGTGCCATTGGCATCCAACAAAAAACGACCGACCAAATCGGAGGCAGTCATGTCTTCGTTACACGCCACAGTAATTAGCGGCCTGCCTAAACGCCACGCCATGTGCTCGACGAAGCGCGTCTTGCCGCAACCTGTTGGGCCTTTAAGCATCATTGGCATACGCACGGAATAGGTCGCCTCAAACACTTCGACCTCATCACCCACTGGACGATAGTAAGGTTCTTTTTTAATCAGATACTGCTCGATGATGTCAGTCATGGTTAGCTCCATCTACATTCAAACACAGGGGCGTAAAGAATCGCGCGGCAATCATTTACGTCCCGATGCGGGCTTTAAAGCCCCCCGCCGGATCAGTAGCGAGGGGACGCAGGAGAGGCACTACTAAACTGTCTTACCTCGGAAAATCACCATGGCTGCGCCCTGGCTTTGCTTGAAGTTGTCGTAACCGACCAAGCGAACGTGATTGTTCGGATTAGCCTGCTTACAAGCAGCAGCTTCCGCTACCACTTTAGCAACGTCAGTTTCACCAAACATCGGCAGTTTCCACATGTACCAGTAGTTATCCATCAGATTCTCTGGCTCAGTGTGCTCAATCGCTGGGTTAAAGCCCTTGGAGATAAGGTATTTAACTTGCTTGTTGATGTTGTCATCGCTCATCGCTGGCAAGTAAGAAAAAGTCTCAAACTTGCGGCTGGCGGGGTCAGACACGCGGGATTTGTAATCTTGCATTTCGCTCATTTTATCTTCCTTTAAGTTAGCTGTTAGCTGGTGCAACCGCGCCTGGATGCGGCTGCCTGTTGCTTATTTATGCGCAACGTCCAGTTTGTCCACTGTGTCAAATTCAAACTTGATTTCTTTCCATGTTTCCATCGCGATTTTCAGCTCTGGGCTGGAAGCAGCGGCAGTGGTCAAAATGTCCTTGCCTTCTTTTTCCAGTTCACGACCTTGGTTGCGTGCTTCTACGCAAGCTTCCAACGCCACACGGTTAGCCGCTGCACCCGCAGCATTGCCCCATGGGTGACCCAACGTACCGCCACCGAATTGCAACACGGAGTCATCACCAAAGATGTTCACCAGTGCTGGCATGTGCCATACATGGATACCGCCAGAAGCAACAGGAATCACGCCAGGCATAGAACCCCAGTCTTGATCGAAGAAGATGCCACGGCTGCGGTCTTCCTTGATGAATTCATCACGCATGATGTCGATCCAACCCAGAGTCGAAGCACGGTCTCCTTCCAACTTACCCACCACCGTACCGGAGTGCAGGTGATCACCACCCGACAAACGCAATACTTTTGTCAACACGCGGAAGTGAATACCGTGGTGCGGATTACGGTCGAGTACAGCGTGCATCGCACGGTGGATGTGCAACAACATACCGTTGTTACGGCACCAGTTAGCCAGACCTGTATTCGCTGTCAAACCGCCAGTCAAGTAGTCGTGCATGATGATAGGCGAACCAATTTCTTTCGCGTATTCGGCACGTTTGTACATTTCTTCTGGTGTGGGTGCGGTAACGTTCAGGTAGTGACCTTTACGCTCGCCAGTTTCACGCTCTGCCTTTTCAATCGCTTCTTGTACGAAGTCGAAACGAGCGCGCCAACGCATGAATGGCTGACTGTTAACGTTCTCGTCGTCCTTGGTGAAATCCAAGCCGCCACGCAAGCACTCATACACTGCACGACCGTAGTTCTTCGCAGACAAACCCAACTTAGGCTTGATCGTGCAACCCAACAATGGGCGGCCATACTTGTTCATGATGTCGCGTTCAACTTGGATACCTTGTGGAGGACCACCGCAAGTCATGATGTAAGCGATAGGGAAGCGGATGTCTTCCAAACGCAATGCGCGCAAAGCCTTAAAGCCGAACACGTTACCGACCAAAGAGGTCAACACGTTAACCATCGAACCTTCTTCAAACAGGTCAATAGGGTAAGCGACAAATGCGTAGAAGCAAGTGTCATCGCCAGGCACGTCTTCGATGCGATATGCACGGCCTTTGTAGTAATCCAAATCGGTCAACAGGTCAGTCCACACAGTTGTCCAAGTACCCGTAGAAGATTCAGCCGCAACCGCAGCCGCCAACTCTTCACGCGGCACACCCGCTTGCGGAGTGATTTTGAAACACGCCAAGATGTCGGTATCTTTTGGTGTGTAATTGGGCATCCAATAGGTCTCACGGTATTCTTTAACACCTGCGCTATACTTTTTTGCTGCCATGGTTATTACCCCCACTTAAAGTTAGATAATTTTCAGCCTTGCCACCGGCAAAACTTTGCGCTCAACTGAACGTAAACGAACTATAGGACTAGACAAACATAAAGAAAAATTGTATTTTTCCATGGTTACTATAGATAATAATCAATGCATGGGGGATTGCATACATGATGAAAAACGCTACGCTGCGCCAGCTTAAGGTCTTTGAGGCTGCCGCACGGAACCTAAGCTACACAAGGGCTGCAGAAGAGTTACACACCACCCAACCGACCGTTTCGATACAGCTAAAACAGCTTGCCGAAATCGTTGGTCAGCCACTCATTGAGCAGGTTGGAAAACGACTTTTTCTGACGGATACGGGGACAGAATTATTAAAAACTTGTCGCGAAGTCTTCGATGGGTTGGCGCGTTTTGAAATGCTGGTCTCGGAAATGAAGGGCATCAAAGCGGGGCGGCTACGCTTGGCGATTATCACCACGGCCAAATATTTTGTGCCGCGCATGTTGGGCATGTTCAGCCATCGTTATCCCGGCATAGAAGTAACGCTCAACGTCATCAACCGCGAACGTATTCTGCAAAGAGTGCAAGACAATTTAGACGACCTGTATGTGCTGGGCCGTACGCCAGAGCACATGGATATCCAATTAGAGCCCTTCATGGAAAACCCGCTGGTGGTACTCGCAGCCATAGATCACCCGCTCGCCAAGCTCAAATACATAAGCGCGGAACGCTTGTCACAAGAAGGATTTTTGATGCGAGAACATGGCTCAGGTACACGGCTGGCAACTGAGCAATACTTCAAGGATCGCGGCTTAAAACTTAAGGTCAAGATGGAATTGGGAAGTAATGAGGCGATCAAACAAGCGGTCGCGGGTGGACTGGGAATAGCCGCGCTATCGGCGCACACACTCGCTTTGGAGCGAACCAGTAACGAGCTGGCCATTCTGGACGTGCAGGGGTTTCCAATACAAAGACAGTGGTATCTGGCCTATCCACGCGAGCGCGAACTCTCAGTGGTCGCTAAAGCATTTTTAGAATTCATGCACGCAGAAAGCAAGGTACATGGCGAAAAATACCTGCAAGGCATACCGGGATTCCCTGGCTTGGGGAAACGTTAAACTGCCTTATTCGACTGCATCCAATGCATCGCGAACCACCACCCCACCCCAATTCGTCACCTGCCAACCTTGAGCATCATGATTGAACCAGTTCAATACCGCATTGGGAATGGGAAAATCACGCGGCGTTTCGATCAAACGCCCGGTCGCCTGACGATAGATCACATCCAGCACCCCCGCATGGGTGACTACAGCGATTTGCTGCCCTCGATGTTTTAAGGTGAATGCATCAAACACCTTTAGGATGCGTTGCTGGAAAGGTAGCAGTGCCTCGCCACTAAAGAAATCGAATTGCGCATCTCCCATGCGATAACGCTTGAATTCTGCTGGCCAGCGCGCTTGTACCTCGCTGTTCAACAGTCCTTGGAAGTCACCAAAATGTCGTTCGCGCAAACCCTTCATGCAGACGGCGTGTAGCGTACGTCCAGCCGCCAAATACCTTGCCGTCTCAGCCGCACGTACTAAGTCACTGCTATAGACTGCCGCAAACTCGAAGTCCCGCGCTGACTCGGACAATGCCTTAGCTTGCATCACGCCCTTGGCATTCAACTCGACATCGATCTGACCTTGTATGCGCTTACTTGCGTTCCAATCAGTTTCACCATGACGAATTAAACAAATTTTTGTGGATTCCATAATTCTGTTACATTCGAGCCTCTTGCAAAATCCCGAACTTGATGTAAATTGATAAGCTAAAAAGCGCTGCAAGTGAGCTGCTATTGCTGGCAATATCAAGGTTCTGAAGACTTGATTGACGCCTGACATGAATACTACGCAAAGCAACGGACTCATGCAACGCTGGCACCGCATCAATATATAGCGATTTCACAATGAATTGGCGGAAGAAAATTTGCAATAACCGAGAAATGAAGGAATTGATCGATTCATTACCAACGGAAAACCGCCGTTTAGTTGCACTGCTCGAACAACCTGGTCTTGAATGGCGAAAATCTCCCCCTCCCGTACAGCTAGTCGCTATCGCACCACCAGAAAACAAGTCCACCGCCTCAAAGATGTCTACCGAAGAAAAAGTGGCACTATTTCGTAATCTTTTCAAAGGGCGTACCGATCGCCATCCGATTCGATGGAAAAGCAGCACCCGCGGCAGATCTGGCTATGTCCCAGCATGTGCAAATGAGTGGCGCGCAGTAAACAATACAAAAAAAACAGGCTTTCTTGACGTTTAAACGCCACGCCAAACAGGTAATATTTAAAGAACTGCTTCAAGACCTTTACGATCAAGCAAATTGAGCAATTTGAGTGAGGGGCCACTAGGATGCTTCTCACCAATCTCCCATTTGCGAACTGTCGACAGGCTGGTATTCAGTACCGAGGCGAGAACTGCCTGGCTCAACTGGAGATGTTCACGCAACGCGCGAATTTTATCGCTGTCGTAATCGGGGATAGCGTCGAGACATAAGGCATCATATTTGCGCATCTTGCGCATGTCGATAAACCCCAGTCGATGTAAATCACCCGTTGTCTCGTGAATAGCTTCAAAAATCGGGCTTTTAGCCTTAGCCTTGTTTGTCATGACAAATCTCCAGTAATGAGGCATCCCTGAGCGCTTCGTCCAATTGGCGTGCGGTTCTGCTCAGCAAATCGGATGCCAATTCCTGCAACCCCTCCAACTCATCGTCCGAAATCTTAGCTCGATCATTTTTCTCGAAGCCAAATACGAAGAACCAGCGATTGCCTTTATTGGTGGCAACCAGTGTTCTGGCACCGCCACTTTTACCGCGTCCGGGTAGTGCGACACGTTTTTTCACCACACCGCCACCGAGATCGGCATCAATTAGTCCACCTGCCATCTCAGTTACAGCAGCGCACAGCACCGAATCCGCCAAATCTGTCTTGCGCATCCATCGGGTAAAATAACGGGTTTTGAATACGCGTCTCATGCTTTACATTGTAACACTAAGTGCCTTACTTTTATCAATGCAATCAGTTGAAATGCCTTTCATGCAAGTTCACTTCAACGACCGCTGATGGGACAGTGAAGTCAGTGGCGGTCGGTAATGTTGAATGAGTGCTTTAAGTAGGAGAGCGGCCATTCGGCAATTCCTAGTCACAGTGACCTGTAGTCGAATTTGAAGGAAACTCAGACAGTGAAAAATTTGATAGTCACCAAATGGTCACCGTTTAGTCACCGATGATTTTCGGATATTTTCGATGACCTAAAGTCACCTGACCCCAAGTCTATATTTGGTGCGCCCGGCGGGATTCGAACCCACCACCCTTGGCTTCGGAAACCAATACTCTATCCAAATGAGCTACGGGCGCGTGTGAGGAAATACTGGAATACTGCTAAAGGAGACCTTGCGCTATTTTACTACACTTCCGCCAAATAACCACAAGCTTCGGAAGCAAGTTTACAATTCCGCCACGGTGATATCCATCCATTTTCAGCGCTTGCGTTCAAAAGCAACGGGTAATAAATATCCCTTAAGGAGAAGAACTGGCCAGCTACTCATACCGGCTTACGCCAATGCGTGCATGGGCAGTTGCCGGTCAATTAGCCACAATCTTCCCGTCCAGAAAATTAGCAATTCTGGCAAATTCGTCCACGCCCAGATTTTCGGCACGCAATTGGGCATTGATACCCAAACTTTCGAAATCCACCTCGCTCAAAAATGCCTTCAAGGTATTTCGCAAGGTTTTGCGACGCTGACCGAAGGCCGCGCTGACGACTTGCGCAAACAGCTTTTCATTTCGCACCACGATCTGCTCGTGCGATAAAGGAATCATACGCACAATCGCCGAATCCACCTTCGGCGCGGGGCGGAAAGATTCGGGTGGCACATCCAGCAGCTTTTCCATATAGAAACGGTATTGCAGCATGACTGACAAACGCCCGTATGCAGGGGAGGAAGGTTCGGCCACCATGCGTTCGACCACTTCATTTTGCAGCATGAAGTGCATGTCCGTAATCCGTTCCGCATAGCTTGCGAAGTGAAACAACAGCGGGGAGGAAATATTGTAAGGCAAATTGCCGACAATGCGCAAAGGCGCCGCCAGCGTGGCAATATCGAACTGAAGCGCATCTCCGGCGTGAATAATCAGTTTCGAATCCGGCCTGTCCTGCGGATAATCCGCATTCAGCCGTGCGATGATATCCCGGTCAATTTCCACAACATGAAGGTGCTTCAACCTTTTAAGCAATGGCCTTGTCAAAGCGCCCAGACCGGGGCCAATTTCCACCAGATTGTCATCCGACTCGGGACGTATCACCCCGATAATATCGGCGATAATACCTTCGTCGACCAGAAAATTCTGGCCGAATTTCTTTTTGGCCTTATGCAAGATAAGTTCGCTCCTGTTGCACCATCAAGCGTGCGACCTTGATAGCCTCCTCAAAACTGCCGCTATTGGCCTTGCCCGTTCCGGCCATAGCCAGCGCCGTGCCGTGATCGACCGATGTGCGTATGATAGGCAGACCCAGCGTGATATTGACACCCTGACCGAAGCTGGCATGTTTTAACACCGGCAAGCCCTGATCGTGATACATGGCAAGCACGCAATCACATTGTGCCAGTTTGTCGGGCGTAAAAAGGGTATCAGCAGGCAAAGGTACACTGACATTCATTCCTTCAGCACGCAGTTTGTCGAGCACGGGGATCATCACTTCGATTTCCTCGCGCCCCATGTGCCCGCTCTCGCCTGCATGTGGGTTCAATCCGGCCACCAGGATGCGCGGATTTTTCAGGCCAAAGCGACGTTGCAAATCGCGATGAAGGATGCGCAGCACAGATCCGAGCAACGACGCAGAGATCGCATCAGGCACCTCGCGCAAAGGCAGATGGGTCGTGACCAGCGCCACACGCATGCCGCCGCCTGCGAGCATCATCACGACCTGTGGCGTATTCGTCAATTTGGCCAAAAATTCGGTGTGCCCGGTAAAAGGAATGCCGGCATCATTGATGCCCCCCTTATGCACGGGCGCGGTGACCATACCGGAGAACTCGCCCGACTGACAACCCTGCACTGCGCGTCGCAACGTTTCCAGTACATATTCACCATTGGCTGCATTCAATTGACCCGCAACGCAAGGAACGGCAAGCGGCGTGTGAACTACCGTGAGAATAGGCAAGGGTGAAGAGGGGGAAACGGGGTCAAACTTCTCCCTTCTCCCTTCTCCCTTCTCAATTATTTGTACTTCAATTCCGAGCATCCTTGCTCGCTGCTGAAGCATCGTTTTGTCGGCAATCACGATCAGACCTGGCCTGGCCTGCGCAAGTTTCAGGCAAAGCTCGGGACCAATTCCCGCAGGTTCGCCCGCCGTAATGACCAGCGGCGCATGCAACGCAACCATCTAGTTCTGATCGTCCTTGAGTCGGTATTCAACAAACGCACGGTCGCGCAACTGACGCAACCAGTCCTGATAGGCCTCTTCGGACTTGAAACTGCCGATAGATGCGCGCGCCTGCTGACGTTTCTGCTGATCAGTCACATCAGTATTGCGGCGCTCAAGAACCTGTAGCAGATGCCAGCCGAACTGCGACTGCACTATACCGATTTCACCCACTTTCAGTTTGTTCATCTCACCCTCAAATTCAGGAACCGTCTGCCCGGGTGACAACCAGCCCAGATCGCCACCCTGCTGTGCACTGCCATCCTGCGAATAGCGTTTTGCCTGTTCCGCAAATCCGGAACCCGCTTCGATACGCTGTTTGATTTCCATAATGCGTTTTTTCGCCTCCGCATCATCAACGATCTCGCTGGTTTTGATCAGGATATGTCTCGCATGGGTCTGCGTGATGACCACCGGCGCACTGCTACTACGCTTTTCAAGCAACTTGAGAATATGAAAGCCACTCGGACTGCGCAAAACCGTCGTATTCTGCCCGACCTTGAGCGACTGCAATTCATTCAGGAACAGCGGCGGAATCCTATCGCTTGGCCGCCAGCCCAGATCACCGCCTTTGAGCGCATCCTTCGCATCCGAAAAACCTGCCGCAACCTGAGCGAAGTCGGCGCCACCAGCCAGTTGATTCATGGCCTGAGTTGCGCGTTCAAAGGCCGCACGAATTTTATCGGCACTGGCCTGTTCAGGCACAACCACCAGTATATGTGCAAGATGATATTCCTCGTTCTCACCGCCCATCTTTTCCTTGTTGACAAGATAGTTATCGACCTCGCTATCGCTGACAATCACTTTGCTATCGACTTCCCGCTCACGCAACTGAGTGGAGACGATTTCTGCACGTATTTCCTCACGGAATTTTTTGATATTCACCCCTTGCGATTCAAGTTTTGCAAGAAAGTCAGACATCGAAGGAAAGTTATTCTGCTGGGCAATGCGCGTAATCGCGACATCCAATTGCGCATCATCTACGCGCACACCGATTTCCTTGGCATATTGCGCCTGCAGCTTTTCAGCAATCATGCGCTCCAGTATCTGCTTTTCCAGCACAGCCTGCTCGGGCAAAGGCGTTCCCTGATTTTTCAATTGCGCCTCAACCGTGTGTATTCTCTCTTCGAGTTCATGACGGGTGATGACGTCCTCATTCACAACCGCAACAACCTCGTCTATCGTCGCCACCTGATGCTGAGGATCGATTGCCCCCGCTTGCCCGGCAAAAACGGGAAACGCTGCCAACAACATGACGCTCAAAAACAGGGAAGATTTAATATTGGACATGGTGATCTCTTATGGATATTTAAGGCAAAGCCGGGTTTATTTAATTACCGGCTTCTCATTCAGTTTTGTATAACCGGGTACACTTTGCTTGAGTAGCGTCAATGGATCGGAACCCACTTTCACCAGTTCGTTCAATTCAAGCTGCAGGAATATACCCGTGCTGGTTTGATTGGTACCCACGGTCAGGCTGTGCGCAACCAGTCGCAACATCCAGCAGCTTTGCTCATATTCCAGCCCGACGATACCGCTTAACAGCCGGCTGTCAAGGAAGGAATAATTCCACTGTCCGACCGCATGCCAATGACTGGACAGGGGCCATTGTCCGGAAATATTGATTTGACGCAAGCCGGGCGAAGCGACGGAGTAGTTGTTTCCGCCCAGCGTTGTGTATGCACCCCCGGCATAAGTTGGATAAACCACGCCACTGATGGTCGTAAAGCCTATCGGGGTAATCACCCCAGGGATGAGCGCACCTAGTGAATCACTGACAAACCGATAACCCAGATTGAGCACCTTGCCCGCTTCCGGACGGTAACGCGCCATAACATTGTAATGCTGTATTCTCGACAGTGCAGGACTGTACTGCAATTCACTGTCAAACGACCAGACCGAACTTGCGCGACCGGATGCGGCCAGCAATATATCCGATTTGTTGGTCGAGGTCGTCGGTGCAACCAGATTGACGCGCGGCGTACTGAAACTGAAACGCTCACCCACCGTCAGTTTCAGATGCTCAGCACCATCATCCTGACCGAGAAAGCGTGATGAAACCGCCAGCGTGACCTGATCCGCATCCCCTATCCGGTCATTGCCGAAGAAGCGATTTTCCGTGAACATCTGCGCGAAGCTGAATGGCGCCTGTGCCGTATCATAGACCGGCAACAAATCCTGGTTTTTGTACGGCACATACACATAGTAAGCGCGCGGCTCCAACGTATTAAGATAGCTTTTACCGAAAAGATTGATGTCACGTTCAAATACCGCGCC
The DNA here is from genome assembly GCA_963784505.1 of uncultured beta proteobacterium. Lineage (GTDB taxonomy): Bacteria > Pseudomonadota > Gammaproteobacteria > Burkholderiales > Gallionellaceae > Gallionella. The sequence goes on from CAWASY010000022.1 coordinate 28,253, forward strand.
ACTATCCAGGCTCAATATCGGCAAGGTGCGCGAGGAATCGGGCAGGGTCGTGGCATTGTTCGAGCCCATCACATAACTGGTACTGTGCAGCGTGAATTTTGGCGTCAGATAATAACCAGGCTGGGTGATCAACGGGTAACTGACACTGGGACTGAATACAAAACGCTGACCGTTCACGGCAACAGGATGAGAGAAACTGACATACTCACCGGCAACGGACACATTGGCACCGGCAAAATTCTGTGTTGCATTCAAGGTAAATTGAGGCAATCGTGCGTATGGCACACCGATCGGCGCCAGTGGGTCCTGCAGTGTCTGGTAACGCTGCACCCGTGCCGTGCCGCTCCACCAGCCAGCACCATAGCTCAGCGATGCATCCTGCAACAGATTGATCTGGGAGGTGACATTCACCACACTCGACAAATCGCGGTAATAGGCATTGTCCGAGACGCGATTGAAGTTGATCTGACCGGTCAGACCACCCCCGAATGATTGCCGGTGTTTCAGACCGAAACGCGCCCGATTTTTATTGGCCAACGCATCATTCGGCAGCACATCCATTTGCAACTCGCCACCAAACGCAGGTTCCAGGTAACGAAACTCATTACCCAGCATCAGACCGCGCTTGGTCATGATACGTGGAGAAAACGTGGCGTCGAAATTTGGGGCAATATTCCAATAAAAGGGTAGGGTCAGTTCACTGCCACCCTTGGTCGTGCCACCGATAATGGGCGACAGGAAGCCTGATTTGCGCTGATCCCCCAGCGGAAAGTCCATCCATGGAGAATACAGGATCGGCACGTTCATGAATTCCACGCGCGCATGACGCGCCACGCCAACCTGCTCGACGCGGTCGATCTCCAGACTGCCCATTTTCATCAGCCAGTCCTGATCATCGGCAGGACAGGTGGTATAAGTCCCATTATCCAGGGTGAAATGTTGCTGATCCTGAATATGCAACATATCGCCGGTACCGCGACCGTCATTTTCCTTCAGGAAAAAAACGGGCTCTTCCATGTAACCGGCATGGGTATCCATATTGATTTTCAGATGCGGCCCACTCATGGTACTGCCCTTTTGCTCAACCACCACCGAGCCCAGCCCTTCCACATCAGCGGTTTCCTGATCGTAAATCAGGTGATCGGCACGTATGGTCTGATCCGCCTTGATCAATATGGCATTGCCTGTGGCGTCGACCTGATTTTCCTGGTCTCCCGTCAGATTATCCGACTCAACATAGACCGGCTCATCCTGAGTCTCAGACACGGCTTTGACCGGCGCAATCGCCTCTCCGGCCATGGCAGGCTGAGCAAAAAGATAAATCAAAGTAAGCACAACAGGCTTGAGACGAAACCGCATAATATTAGTAAGATGGTAAACTTTCGCAAGTTTAACATTAAGCACATTCAAAAAGCCGATTATGCAACGACAGCGCCAACTTGCCCTATGGCTGCAAAGCCACTACCCGAATGAAACATTCAGCCTGACACCTGCCTCGGCCGATGCCAGTTTCCGCCGTTACTTCCGCGCAACATTTACGGACCGCACACTGATTGTGATGGACGCACCGCCTGAACACGAGGACTGCCGCCCCTTTTTACATGTCGCCCGACTTTTCGAAGCCGCAGGCGTACATGTGCCGCATGTCTATGCCGAGGATCTGGGGCAAGGTTTTCTGCTGCTGTCCGATCTGGGTGACACCACCTACCTGAACGACCTTAACCCGCAAAATGCCAAGCAATTATACGGCGCAGCCATAGACGCGCTGATCAAGATTCAACTGGGCTCAACGGATGATCAACTGCCGCCTTACGACAAGGCGCTGCTGCTGCGTGAGATGAGACTGTTTCCCGAGTGGTATATCAACCGCCATCTGGGCATCACCCTGACTGCTGCGCAGAACGCAAAACTGGAAACAGTATTTGAACGCATCGTCGCCAACAATCTGGCCCAGCCACGGGTCTACGTACATCGCGACTATCATTCCCGCAACCTGATGGTGACAGAACCTAATCCGGGAATAATCGACTTCCAGGATGCGGTATACGGCCCGATTACCTACGACCTGGCTTCGCTGTTCAAGGACGCCTATATCAGTTGGGAAGAACCGGAGATTATCGACTGGCTAATCGGATACTGGGAAAAAGCGCGCAGCGCCGGACTGCCGGTGCATGAGGATTTCGGCGAATTCTACCGCGACTATGAGTTGATGGGCGCACAACGCCACATCAAGGTGCTGGGTATTTTTGCCCGCCTCTATCACCGCGATGGCAAGCAAGGTTATCTGAACGACATGCCGCAGGTGATGACCTATCTGCGCGCCGCCTGTGTACGCTATGTCGACCTCAAACCGCTGCTCAACCTGCTCAACGAACTGGAACCGCCAGAGCAGGCTCCGACCGGGTACGGATTTTGATGCGCACGCCCAAACAAACTGTTGGGCATGCCCCTCACCTCAATCCTGGTGGAACGACTAGCCATTCGACTGATGAAACAACCCAAACTATCGCCAAGCACAGTAAAGCTGTGCAAGCGTTAGTTGGTAAGCCCGCAATGCCGCAAGCGCATTCCCACGCAACTACTGGGGCAAGCCTCATGTTGCTGAATGAAGCGGGCAAGTCGCTGGTTATCCCGAGAGGGAATCGAAGCCAGGCAAACGTGAAAGACATAAGCCCATGAAGGCGCTGATACTGGCAGCCGGACGTGGTGAGCGCATGCGCCCACTGACTGACCACACCCCAAAACCTTTGCTTCAGGTTGGCGGCAAGCCACTGATCGTCTGGCATATCGAACGGTTGGTAAAAGCCGGAGTCAGCGAACTGGTTATCAATCACGCACACTTGGGTGCACAGATCGAACAGGCACTGGGCGACGGCAGCCAGTTTGGCGCGCAGATTCAATATTCCCCTGAAGCACAGGCACTGGAAACCGCAGGCGGCATCGCCTATGCCCTACCCTTGCTTCTCCCCCCCCCAGCATGCGGGGGAGGGATTGAGGGAGAGGGTGAGCCCTTCGCAGTCGTTAACGGCGACATTTATTGCGACTACGATTTCTCGAAACTAGCAACACGGGCAACAGCCATGCAGGAGAACGGTGACATGGCGCATCTGGTGATGGTTGACAGTCCCGAGCACAACTTGAAGGGTGATTTCGGACTGCACGATGATCGCATGTTAACTCTTCCCCCTTCCCCCATCCCCCTTCCCGATTCTTTCACTTTCAGCGGCATCGGTCTGTATTGCCCCGCGCTATTTGGCGGCATCGAGCGAGGCAGTGTCGCCGCGCTGGCGCCCCTGCTGCGGGCGAAGATCAGCCTGTGCAAGGTCAGCGGCGAACACCACGCTGGCCTGTGGATCGATGTCGGCACTCCTCTTAGACTACAGACACTGGATATGCAATTACGCACTGCCCATGACTAATCCCGATACTTACGCCCAACGCCGCGCCCGTCTGCTGTCCAAAATGCAGCATGGGCTGGCCATCCTCCCCAACGCACCAGAACAGCGGCGCAACGGCGATGCCGATTTCCCTTACCGTTTCGACAGCAACTTCCATTACCTCACTGGGTTTCGAGAACCCGAATCCGTGCTGGTGCTCATCGCAGGCAGTCAGCCGCAAGCCATACTGTTTTGCCGCGAAAAGGACATAGATCGCGAAATCTGGGACGGTTACCGCTATGGTCCCGATGCCGCCCGCGAGGAATTCGGCTTCGACGCGGCTTTTCCTATTGCGAGCCTGGACGAGAAACTGATTGAACTGATGTGCAATCAGCACGCGCTGTATTACCCGCTTGGCAATGACCCTGGCTGGGATCAACGCATCCTCAAATTACGCAGTCAGGTGCAGGAAAAGGCGCGTAGCGGCATTCGTGCACCGGACGAGCTGCGCGATGTGTGCACCTTGATCAACGAAATGCGATTATTCAAGGACTTGCACGAATTGGACATACTGCGCCGCGCCGCCGCCATTTCCACCGCTGCACACCGACGCGCGATGCAATTCACCCGTATCGGACAGTTTGAATACCAGGTCGAAGCCGAATTGTTGCATGAATTCTGTCGGAATGGCGCACGGGACCCCGCCTACACCTCCATCGTCGCGGGCGGCGCAAATGCTTGCGTGCTGCATTACACCGCGAACAATGCAAAACTGCACGACGGCGATCTGCTGCTGATCGATGCAGGCTGCGAACTCGACGGCTATGCCTCGGATATCACCCGCACCTATCCGGTGAATGGCCGTTTTCTGGGCGCACAAAAGGAGGTGTACGAAATCGTGCTCGCCTCGCAAGCCGTTGCAATCGCTGCCGCACTCCCCGGCAACAATTGGGAAGCACCGCACCAGGCAGCCTTGCGAATATTGGCTCAAGGCTTCATCGACCTGAAGCTGTGTCACGGCACAGTCGACGGTGTGCTGGAGAGCGAAGCCTACAAGCAATACTACATGCACCGCACCGGACACTGGCTAGGCATGGACGTTCACGACGTCGGCGACTACAAAATTGACGGACAATGGCGTAATCTGCAAGCCGGCATGGTCCTAACCGTCGAACCGGGCTGTTATATCCGCCCCGCCGACAATGTGCCTATCGACTTATGGAACATCGGCATCCGAATCGAAGACGATGTCGTCATCACCGAAACGGGCAATGAGGTATTGACCGATGCCGCTCCGAAAACCGTGAGCCAAATAGAGGAGTTAATGCAATCATCATGAGCCCCAATTATGACATCGCCATTATCGGCGGCGGGCCGGTAGGCACCGCACTGGCACTGGCACTGCAGGAAAGCCGCCTGAAAATCTGCATTCTGGAAGCGCGCCCCGCCCATGTCGCCAGTACCGACGCACGCGCCCTCGCCCTGTCCTACGGCAGCCACCTGTTACTCGACCGCTTGGGCGCATGGCAACAACTGCACGACGTATCGGCGATCACGCGCATCCATATTTCCCAACGGCACAGCTTCGGGCGCACCCAGTTGCAGGCGGAAGACATGAAGGTGCCGGCGCTAGGTTATGTGCTGCCTTATGCGGCGCTGCAAAATGCGCTGAGCGACAGCTTGCAGCAAACCGCTGCGGACATGCTGTTTGGGGCCAGCGTCACGCAATTACAAGGCGAATCCGGTCAGGCGACGATCAGCTACCAACAGGATGATACACTGCACACCTTGCAAACCCGTCTGGCCGTGGTGGCTGGGTTGCTCTTTGCCTTTGAACACGAGATCCAGCGCGGCCTGGTAGGCCATGCTGGTGTCAAAGTTGCCGGCCATTTTTTTGTACAGCGGGTCGCTGCCGTTTTGGCTGGTCGACCACGGCGGCCATGCGCTGGAAGGTGGCGTGCACACGGCCTTCGGTGACGATGCCGTGGTGCAGCCAGTTGGCCATGTGCTGGCTGGAGATGCGCAGCGTGGCGCGGTCTTCCATCAGGCCCACGTTGTGGATGTCGGGCACCTTGGAGCAGCCCACGCCCTGGTCGACCCAGCGCACCACGTAGCCCAGGATGCCCTGGGCGTTGTTGTCGAGCTCCTGCTGGATTTCGGTGTCGCTCCAGTTCGGGTTGGCGCTCACCGGCACGGTCAGCAGGCCGGTCAGCAGGTTGTCGCGCTCGGCGTTGAAGTCGATCTTTTCCATGGCTTTCTGCACGTCGCTGACCAGCACCTGGTGGTAGTGCAGGGCGTGCAGCGTGGCGCCGGTGGGGCTGGGTACCCAGGCGGTGTTGGCGCCGGCTTTGGGGTGGCCGATTTTTTGTTCCAGCATGGCGGCCATCAGGTCGGGCATGGCCCACATGCCTTTGCCGATCTGGGCCTTGCCGCGCAGGCCGCAGTTGAGGCCGACCAGCACGTTGTTGCGCTCGTAGGCCTGGATCCAGGCGCTGGTTTTCATGTCGCCCTTGCGCACCATGGGGCCGGCCAGCATGGCGGTGTGCATCTCGTCGCCGGTGCGGTCGAGGAAGCCGGTGTTGATGAAGGCCACGCGGCTGGAGGCGGCGGCGATGCAGGCGGCGAGGTTGACGCTGGTGCGGCGTTCTTCGTCCATGATGCCGAGCTTGACGGTGCTGTCTTTCAGGCCCAGCACCTGTTCCACGCGGCCAAACAGTTCGGCGGCAAAGGCCACTTCCTTGGGGCCGTGCATCTTGGGCTTGACGATGTAGACCGAGCCGGTGCGGCTGTTGCGGATGCCGGCGCTGGCGTCTTTTTGCAGGTCGTGCAGGGCGATGGTGGTGGTGACCATCGCGTCCATGATGCCTTCGGGGATTTCCTTGCCTTCCGCGCCCCAGAGGATGGCGGGGTTGGTCATCAGGTGGCCCACGTTGCGCACGAACATGAGGCTGCGGCCATGCAGGCGCACATCGCCTGAGCCCTTGGGCGCCGTGTACAGACGGTCGGCGTTCAGGCCGCGCTTGATGACCTTGTCGCCCTTGGGCACTTCTTCGGTCAGGTCGCCCTTCAGGATGCCCAGCCAGTTGCGGTAGGCCAGGGTCTTGTCTTCGGCGTCCACGGCGGCCACGGAGTCTTCCAGATCGAGAATCGTGGACAGGGCGGCTTCCATCACCACGTCCGAAATGCCGGCGGCATCGAGCTGGGCGATGGGCTTGCTGCGGTCGATGCGGATGTCGATGTGCAGGCCGTTGTGCACCAGCAAGACGCTGGACACGCCGGCGGCATCGCCCTGGTAGCCCACGAATTGCGCCGGGTCTTTCAGGCCCACGACCTGACCGCCTTTGACGGCCACTTGCAGCGCGCCGTCTTTGACGAAGTACACCGTGGCGTCGACGTGCGAAGCGCCGGCCAGCGGTGCGGAGTCGTCGAGCAGCTTGCGCGCGAAGGCGACCACTTTGGCGCCGCGTTTTTCGTTGTAGCCCGGGCCTTTTTCGCAGCCGTCGGCTTCAGAAATCGCATCGGTGCCGTACAGCGCGTCGTACAGGCTGCCCCAGCGCGCGTTGGCGGCGTTGAGCGCGTAGCGGGCGTTCAGGATGGGCACCACGAGCTGCGGGCCGGCCTGGATGGCCAGCTCGGCGTCGACGTTTTGTGTGGTGGCCTGGGTGTCGGCGGGCGTGGGCACCAGGTAGCCGATGGTTTCCAGAAACTTGCGGTAGCCGGCCATGTCCTTGATCGGGCCGGGGTTGGCCTGGTGCCAGGTGTCGAGCTCGGTTTGCAGGCGGTCGCGCTCGGCCAGCAGGGCGGCGTTTTTGGGCGCCAGATCGGTGACGATGGCGTCAAAGCCTTTCCAGAAGGTTTCGCTGGTCACGCCGGTGCCGGGCAGGACCTGGTTGTTGATGAAGTCGACCAGTTCGGTGGCGACTTGCAGGCCGTGGATGGTGGTGCGTTGGGTGGTCATTTAAAGGCTCCTTCAATTCAGGGATTTCAAAAAACGGATTCAGTCGAAGAACGGCGAGCACGTCGCGCAGGCTGCTGCCGATGCGGTGGGGTTGTGTGCCCAGTTCTTCAAAAGGCAGGTTCAGACGGTTGACCCACAGGGTCTGGTAGCCGTACCAGGTGGCGGCCAGGGCGTCCCAGGCGTTGCTGCTGACGAACAGGATCTGCTCTGGCCGGCAGGCCGGTGGCCTTTTCACCCAGGGCGTAGGCCTCGGGGTGGGTCTTGTACAGGCGCATCGGGTCGACGCTGATCAGGTGGTCGAGCAGGCCATCCAGCCCGGCGCTGCGGGTGGACACGCCCAGCATCTCGGCGTCGCCGTTGGACAGAATGCCGGTGGCGATGCCGCGCTCGCGCAGGGCCTGCAGCACCGCCTTGTTTTCCGGGAAGGCCGAGAGGTGGCGGTACTGGTTCATCAGCTGGTCGGCGCGGGCCGCGAAGGCGGGCCAGTCGGTGCGCGCGGCGGGTTCGATCAGCTTGATGGCGTAGGTGAGCGCCTGCCGGGTGAGTTCCCAGAACGGGCTGGTAGTGCGCGCCGTGGTTGCTGGTGGTGACCAGGCGGGTGTACTCGATCTGCTTGTCGCGCCAGACGGTGGACAGGCGCGTGCCCTGGCCAGGGAACAGCTGCTCGGCGAGCAGGCCCACGCTGTACACATCGAACAGCGTGCCATAGGCGTCAAAAAG
>CAWASY010000023.1:0-15018 GCA_963784505.1 uncultured beta proteobacterium
ATATGTAGCCTACCTCGTTTCGTTAGGTATTGCTTGGCAGCCCAGCGGCCAATTGCTTGGGGATTTCTTCCATGCCGAGGTTGGGCACGGCACCGTCGCCTTCACCGAACATTTTGAACACAAAATCGAACATGCGGCGGTTGGTCGTTAGCTCTTTTTCCAAAAAAATACCGGCGAAAAACGGGGCAAAAAACGCTCGACCATGCGCTGGCTGAACCCATATTTTTCGGACAACACCGAGCGGGTCGTCTGCTCCTCCTGCCGGAAAATTTCTTCGATGGACATCCCGGCCAGTTTCATTTTCAATTGCAGGATGCGCAGCTTGTCCAGCACGAGTCGGCGCTCGAAAATAGGGTGGGGAAGAGGCTCCCCACGTCCCGCAGCGGGTCGCCGATGCGGTCGGTCTTTCCGTCGGGGTAGAGCAGCAGGGCCCCGGCCGGGGAGGAAGGTTTTCAGGTCCAGTTTTTCGTAATCCAGCCAGCGCTGGGTTTCCGGGTAGGCCGTCAGCAGTACTTGGAAACCATGGTCGAAACGGTAGCCGTCGATGACGTCCGTTTGACCCGGCCGCCGATGCGGTCGGTGGCTTCGAGCAGGAGGAAATCGATTCCGTTTTGGTGGAGCTGGCGGGCGGCGGTGAGTCCGGCCAGACCGCCGCCGATGATGATGCAAGTGGGCATTCCGTGGTTGGTTTGGTGAAAGTTGGCCAAGGTAAAATGAATGATGCAGACAATTGTTTTCGGTACCGCTGTTTTCGGCAAGGGTAATTTTCAAAATGAAAAAACCGCCCGGAATAGCCAGTCCCGGACGGTTTTTTGCGAAGCGAAAAATAAAATGTGTTAGGAGAAAATCACTTCACGATTACTTTCCGCACCGTCTGCAATTCTCCCGCCGTTATTTTTGCAAAATACACACCTTGGCCGAAGGCGCTCAGGTCAATTTGTTGCTTGTCGTTGGCATTGAACGCTGGGCTTTGGAGCAAACGCCCATCGGCACTGTAGATTTTCAGCGTCACTGGTTGTAGCGCCTCCGTGTCCACCTGCAAGGTGAACAGGCCGCTGGTCGGGTTCGGGTACAGGGCGATGCGGGCGGTTGGCGCAGCGTCATTGGTGCTGGAGACAATGCCGGAGACCAGCGTTACGACGTTGGAACAGATTTCTTCGCCGTCCTGGTTTTCCATGCAGGCCACGTTTTCGATGGTGACGTAATTGCCGTACAGCTGCACATCGTCCACGTACCAACCTGTGCCGCCGACGGCTGCATCCGAGGCAAAGCGGAAGCGGATCAGCACTTCCTCGCCCAAAAATGAACTCAGGTCGATTTGTGTAAAAATGTAGCCGTTCGAACTACCGTGGAAGGCCGGACGACCGCTGATCGGGGTGTCCGGGTTGTCGTTCACGGGGCCGTCGTAGCCATTGCTCGTCATGAAGGCACCGAGGTCTTGCCAGTCAGTTTGGCCCGTCACGAGGATTTCGACCACGCCACCGTCCCATTCGAACTCGGTGTCGTAGGCGTGCCAAAAGACCAAGCGTGGGGCGACTTCCGGGCTACGAGAAATGGCGTTTCCATCGCAATGTATTGGTCGGAAACGACATCGGGATTGCTTGCGAAAGCGGCAAAATTGCCTGAATTCGAGTTGCTACTGAGCGACCAATTGTCGAAGCCTGCGCCATTGCTGACGTCCCATTGGCTCAGGCCGCTCTCAAATTTTTCGGTGAAAAGTTCCTCGCTGTAGCTGCCTGCCTCGATTTGGACCTGATAGCTGCACTCGGCAATGTGCCACTGGCGAGGTTGTCCAAGGTCAGCGTGAGCACACCACCGGAGACGGTGGCCGTGCCGCAGTTGTACGAGCCCTCCACGTAGGTGGTGCCTTCGGCAAAATATCGGTGATGGTCACGTCGCTCAGGTCGTCGACAATACCGTTGGCGATGTTCAGCGTGTAGGTCACCACGTCGAGGACTTCGGCGGTGGCAGGGCCTAGTTCTTCAATACCGATGGCATTGCTGCAAAGTACCGGTTGGGCGAAATCCTCCGCGCCACCAGCTTGGGCGTTCACGCCAAGGCCCCGGCGGGCAAAGGTGCTCCAGATGAGGCACTGGTTGGCCCCGCCAAAATTTGCTTGGTCGGCCGCCAGGATGGCATCCCGGCAATCAATGAACGAGGGGTTGCAAGCCTGCAACTTGATGCCGTCGATGACCAGTTGCATCGCAATGTTGTTGCCGCCGGTGCCGTAGTACAGGTCTTCGTCGTAGCCGTACACATCGATGAAATTCCAGTACAAATCCCAGATCATCGCACACCACACGGAACCGACACCGTGCGGTACCGACTCGTTGTTGATGTTGGCGTAGGTGTGGGGGTTGATGCCCATGTTGCGGGTGTAAGGGTAAGTCCGGATGCCGACACCATTGGTAGGTTCGTCAATGGCGAAAGTGCCGATGCCACGTACCTCGTCGGCCGTGTTGGCAGCGGTGGGAACCATCACGAGACCGAACCAATCCGACCAGCCTTCGCCCGGTTGCTCGGGGCTGTTGAGGCAGTTGCCCACATTGGGGCCACCCGAGAGGCGGATGAAATACGTGGCCATACTCGTGGGCGATGATGCCGCTGTCAAAATCCCCGTCAATGCCTTGGGGGCCGGGGTTGGGCAGCATCACGGGGTTGCCTGACAGGCTGACTTCGAGTCCTGGCAACCCCATTTTGATGGTGTTGCAGTCGGCCAGGCTGACCATCACCGTCGGGACGGAAACTTGGGCACCTACGGCACCTGCTCCCATTGTCATGAGGGCCGGGTCGGGCACGTTGTTGCAAATGATGACCGCAATGGCCCCGGCGTTTTCAGCGGCCAGGGCTTTGAAGCCGAACTCGCAGTTGCCCCGGTCAATCATCGCAATTTTACCCACCAAATCCGCTCCGTTGACCAGCGCTTCGCAGGCGTCCGAAGCGGTGCCGTTGCCATCGTCGGCGAGGACAACCTGCGCCGTGATGGGGTTGCTCGCTGGCGGCAGTGAGCTGCCGAATCCTCCCCGTTGCATCGCATAGGTGCCAGCCGAGGCGAGTGGGGCGTTGACCACCAAACTGTCGCTGCTGTTGCCCGAACTCGGTGGGTCGGCACTTCCCCAAAAATACATTTGCATCCGGGCCGAGCTGCCGTCGACACCAGCGCCAAAATTCGCATTGTTGGTGCCACTACCATCCAGGCACTCGGCACGCACGTAGTCGCCAGCGAGCCCGCTATTGCCATAGTTGTTGGCTTGGAAATTTCCCGAAACTTCGTCGAAACCATACTGGTACCACACGTCGTGCATCAGGTTGTTCCAGTAAAAAGGTTGGGTCGTAGCAGCGTCCACCTGCGTGTATGGGAAGGTATTGGTTGCTGAAAACGGATAATCAAACAGCAGGGAATCACCGCCGTCCGGTTCGTCGCCAGTCGAGGAATTGTTCGAAAAAACATCCTGGTAAGCATGGACATTGTTCCCCGTGTGATGGTAAACTCAGCGCCCTCCTCCCCGTCGGTATCGTGCCAACCGAAGGGCGAGGTAGTGAAAGCGGGGAAGCCCCTTGCGGGCTTTGCGGTTCCCTTGCCATTTCGAATCAAACGGGGCTGCGCAACTCGCCCGGCCAGGCCGCACACACCGCGACCTGCCTCGGAACTCAAACATAACCAGCGACTTGGCTGGTGTTTTTCCAGCTTAGTCGAATGGCTAGGCAAAGCGTGCTCGCCTTAAATCACCGCTTGTTTCGAACCGTCTTCGGCGGCGCACAGGGGCTACGGTTTTGGCTGACAGGTGCTCGGCCTAAACGGTCAGCCACGACAGGCTGCTTTATGGAAGCCCCATTCGGGGTGCTGGTCGGCAAGTACGTGCCCATTCCTGCTGTTCAAATCAGGAGCAGGTCAATACAATTATTCACCGTACGGCTGCTCTTTCTGGCTGAAATAGTGAGCTTCTCACAGAGAACAGGGTGCGCTAACGTGGATGATTTCCGCTGTGAGCACAACCCTGAATAATGGACGAGGCAACAACGCCAATTTCAGGCCGCTACTGCTTCACAACACTCTCCGGGTTTGGGATACCTGGGATCGGGCACTCCTCGGTCCCAACCATCGGACGCGTAATCTGTTCAACCATCTTTTGCGTACCTTCAGGGTCACTAATCCATTTCTCATAGAATATAAATGGACAGGTAGCCACCCCCTTATCGCCTTCACCCGAATTAATTAAGCCCGTATAGCCACGGTGTAAAAGCTTGAACAGATGGTTTTCGGATTGCCCATTGCGACGAAAATCACGGATCAAACTCTTGGACAAAGCGGCATACTGGACACCCATTTCCTCTTCACCACATTCGCCCAGTGTACGACCGTCGAATCCGATTAGCGCCGAGTGTCCAAAATAGGAATACACACCGTCGAAACCCGCTGCGTTGGATACCGCCACATAAGTGTTGTTGGCAAAGGCCATTGCCTTGGAAATCAATATCTGCTGCTCTTTAGCCGGATACATGTACCCCTGACAGCGCACAATCAACTCGGCGCCCTTCATCGCACAATCACGCCAAATTTCCGGGTAATTACCGTCATCGCAAATAATCAGGCTCACCTTCAACCCTTTTGGCCCATCCGAGACATAGGTGCAATTGCCTGGATACCAGCCTTCGATTGGCACCCACGGCATGATCTTGCGATATTTCTGGACGATCTCCCCCTGATCATTCATCAAAATCAGTGTGTTGTACGGCGCCTTGTGCGGGTGTTCTTCATGCCTTTCACCCGTAATCGAGAACACCCCCCATACCTTGGCCCGGCGACAAGCGGCAGCAAATATCTCGGTTTCTTCACCCGGTATGGTTGAGGCGGTTTCATACATTTCTTTGCTGTCATACATGATCCCATGCGTACTGTACTCAGGAAAAATAACCAGATCAAGCCCTGGCAGCCCGACCTTCATTCCTTCGAGCATCTTCCCGATGGCACGCGCATTCTCAAGCACCTCAGCCTTGGTGTGCAGCCGAGGCATCTTGTAATTGACAACCGCTACGCCGACTGTGTCATTACTGCTGGAAATATCACCGTGTATCATTTCATTCCTTCCAAAAGTTAGTTAAATTAAACGGATTGGCGACAGGCTCAGTTAATCATGAGCCCACGCGTTTCAATAAAGCGAACGATCTCTTCCAGTCCCTGCCCGTTTTTCAGATTGCTGAACAACACCGGACGCTCGCCGCGCATGCGCTTGGCATCATGAGCCATCACTTCCAGCGAAGCGCCCACCATAGGTGCGAGATCTATCTTGTTGATAATGAGTAAGTCGGATTTGGTGATCCCGGGCCCGCCCTTGCGTGGAATTTTTTCGCCCGCAGCCACGTCGATCACATACAGCGTCAAGTCGGATAACTCAGGGCTAAAGGTGGCTGCCAGATTGTCACCCCCGCTTTCCACGAACACGATGTCCAGCGCCTCAAATCGATCGCACAATTGCGCAATGGCTTCCAGATTCATCGAGGCATCTTCACGAATGGCCGTGTGCGGGCAACCACCTGTTTCCACACCGATGATGCGATCCGGTGTCAGCGCTTCGTTGTTGGTAAGAAATTCCGCATCCTCACGGGTGTAGATGTCGTTGGTGACGACCGCAATATTGTATGTATCTCGCAGACGAAGACACAGTGACAACGTCAGCGCCGTCTTGCCCGACCCGACCGGCCCACCGATACCTACGCGCAATGGCTCTGTATTATTCATCGAAGCTCCTTATTAAAATCAAGACCTGAAAATACGGCTGTACTGTATTTCGTGGCGACAACCGGCAATTGTCAGCATGGGCGCAAAGTTGCTTAATTCATCATTTTCAAGCCCACAGGCGTATTCCACGGCTTTCGGTATTCGCGCACCCAGCGTAAACAACATGCGTTGACCCGCCAGTTGCCCGAGCGGCACCGCTTTCATTGCGGCGCTCACCTGATTTTCCGCCCACGACCAGGCATAGGCTTGCAAGGATGCAGTTGCGGGAATTCCCCAGGTTGCGGTGGCACATGCATAGGCAAGCGGAAAACTGACCGGCGTGTTGCGAGTCAAGCGGCTCATGATGTCTTCATCAAACCCATCCAGATCCTTTAGCAAACGCACCAACGAATATCCCATCTGCAATGTTTCCGCACGCGCCTCAGCGGATTCCCGCCCCGCACAAAAAAAATCATTCCAGTACGCCAGCCCCGCTACGTCTGCACCGTCCCATGACTGGCGTTGCCGCCACAACAGCGGCAATTCAAAACGGCACAGGTACAGCTCCAGCACATCGACTATCCAGCGCTGGGTGGTTTCGGCGTCATGCACAGCGCCCGACTCTATCGCCCACTCCAACCCTTGCGAATAACTGTATGCGCCTATTGGCAGCAATGGACTGGCCACTTGCAACAAACGGCTCAGGGCTATGTTTTCAAGCATGGCGTTTCACTCGCGGTATCGGACGAACCAACAGCGCGTCGCCAGTCTGATGGTGATGCGCGCCGCCATAAGCACCGGCTTCCGGTTCGAACGGTGAACTTTGTTCAACCACCTGCATCCCCAAGCCCAACAGCATTTCCTTGAGCACATGATCCTGTTCCAGCCTCAGCCAGCCTTCACCCACTTGCAAGGGCACATGGCGATTCCCCAAATGATAGGCAGCACGAGCCAGTTGCCGATGATTGTCGGCAACGACATGCAGCACCGATTCATCGGCGGCAACGATTTGCACTACCCTGCCATCGTTTGCCAACAGCAAATCCCCCCCGCGCATCACCATGCCACGCTCCAGTATCAGTGCGGCTTCTTCGCCCGATTCCAAAGACACACGCATGCGGCTTTTTTGACGCCGCTCGAATGGCAGGATCAACCTGTCGTCATATTTTTCGCCTGAGGGCAGGCGTTGGTTAATACTCAGCATCATCACAGTCAGAACAAAAAATAACGTTGTGCCATCGGCAAGATTTCAGCGGGTTCGCAGTTAAGCAACACACCGTCCGCACGTACCAGATACGTTTCCGGATCGACATCGATATGTGGCTGATAGTTGTTATGCACCATATCGGACTTTTGCACCCGGCGCGTGTCCTGCACCGCAATCAGCGGTTTTTTCAAGTTGAGCGCTGCAACGGCCGGATTTTTCAATGCCGCTTTTGAGACAAATGTGACGGAGGTTTTCAGCGCACCACCGTATGCCCCGAACATCTTGCGATAATGCACAGGCTGTGGTGTTGGGATGGACGCATTGGGATCACCCATCGCTGCAGCCGCAATCATGCCACCCTTGATAATCAACACAGGCTTCACACCAAAGAAGGCAGGCTTCCAGACAACCAGATCTGCCAGTTTGCCAACCTCGATCGAACCTACCACATGGCTGATACCGTGGGTAATCGCAGGATTGATGGTGTATTTGGCGATGTAACGTTTAACACGAAAATTATCATTGCCAATACCATCACCCGGTAGTGGACCACGTTGCAATTTCATCTTGTGCGCAGTCTGCCAGGTGCGCATCACCACCTCACCCACCCGCCCCATTGCCTGCGAATCCGAAGACATCATGGAAAATGCACCCAAATCGTGCAGTATGTCTTCGGCAGCAATGGTTTCGCGCCGGATTCGACTCTCTGCAAAGGCGATATCCTCGGCAATAGCCGGATCAAGGTGATGACACACCATCAACATATCGAGGTGTTCGGCAATGGTATTTACCGTATAGGGTCTGGTCGGATTGGTCGATGAAGGCAACACATTAGCCTGTCCCACAGCCTTGATGATGTCCGGCGCATGGCCGCCACCCGCCCCTTCGGTATGAAATGTATGGATGGTGCGCCCCTTGAAGGCCGCCAGTGTCGTTTCAACAAATCCTGATTCGTTCAGGGTATCGCTGTGTATTGCCACCTGCGTATCCGTTTCATCTGCGACGGATAGACAATTATTGATGGCAGCTGGCGTCGTACCCCAATCCTCATGCAGCTTCAAGCCGATTGCACCCGCTTCGATTTGTTCGCGCAAGGGCTCGGGTAAACTGGCATTTCCCTTGCCAAAAAATCCCATGTTCATCGAAAATGCCTCTGCGGCCTCCAGCATACGATGGATGTGCCAAGGTCCCGGTGTGCAGGTCGTCGCAAAGGTACCGGTCGCAGGTCCCGTACCGCCGCCCAGCATGGTGGTCACACCGGACATCAATGCCTCCTCAATCTGTTGCGGGCAGATAAAGTGTATGTGCGAATCGATGCCGCCGGCAGTAACGATCATACCTTCACCTGCGATGATCTCCGTGCCGGCACCGATGGGGATGGTCACACCAGGCTGAATATCCGGATTTCCTGCCTTTCCAATAGCGGAAATCCTGCCGTCCTTGAAGCCGATATCGGCTTTGACGATTCCCCAATGATCGACGATCAGCGCATTGGTAATGACCGTGTCCGCCACCAGAGCAGAAACCAGCTGCCCCTGCCCCATTCCGTCGCGTATCACCTTGCCGCCGCCGAACTTGACCTCTTCACCGTAGATGGTGAAATCCTTTTCCACCTCTATCCACAGATCGGTGTCGGCCAGCCGCACGCGATCACCCATAGTGGGACCGAACATTTCGGCATAAGCCTGCCGTGAAATAGTTGTCGTCATATCAGCACCTCATTTAGTGACATTTCAGACCAAAAACAGACTACCCGCCAGAACAGCTAGAGCTGCGCCCAACAGGCGTTGATTGCGCTGTACACCCAAGAACTTTGCACATACCCAACCGACAAAAAGGAGTAACGCCGTTGCCAGCAAAAAACCGCTGCCATAAAGTGATGCTGCCACGGTTGCGGGCAACTCCATACCGTGCGCCATACCATGTAACAATGCGAACATGGCAATCACCGCCATCTGAGCAGAAATTGGCATGCGTACCGCCAACGCAACAAGTAACGCCGACAGCAAGGCGGAACCCAGCACCAAGGATTCGAGCATAGGCACGACCACACCCTGCATACCCAATACGCCACCCAGTGCCATACCAGCAAGAAAAACCCCTGCCATGCGCAACACCCCACGGCTACCCATCGCTGACCAGATTCCAACTGCAAGTATTGCCAGTATGTGATCAAATCCGCTGAATGGATGAACAAATCCGGCGACAAATCCTGTTACATCATGGCCTGGATGTGCCATAGCGGATGCCGGCAACATTAACAAAATCAGCATCACATGCTTCTTCACAATACAACTCCTTGACTTATAAATAAATTTAAAGACTTCCCATCACCTTGCCGGCAAAACCATATACATTACGCTCACCTGACAATGCCACCAGTTGCACGATTCGCATCTGGCCTGGTTCAAAACGTACCGCCGTGCCCGCAGCAATATTCAAACGAAAGCCGTAAGCCCTATCCCTCTCAAACAGGAGTGCCTCATTGGTCTCATAAAAATGGTAATGCGAGCCGACCTGAATCGGCCTGTCACCGGCATTTGCCACCTCGATACTGATCGTGTCGCGACCGACATTCAACTCAATCACACCATCCGCAATCTGCATTTCTCCTGGAATCATCCTGTCCACTCCTCAAACGATAGGTTGGTGCACGGTCACCAATTTTGTGCCGTCTGGAAAGGTCGCTTCCACCTGGATTTCCGGAATCATTTCCGCGACACCAGCCATTACATCGTCACGCCCCAGCAAAGTGGCCCCATGCCCCATCAAATGGGACACGCTCATGCCATCACGCGCGCCTTCCATAATGGCTGCAGAAATAAATGCAACGGCCTCCGGATAATTAAGCTTGAGGCCACGCGCCTTGCGGCGCTCTGCCAGCAGTCCCGCAGTAAAAATAATCAGCTTGTCCTTTTCGCGCGGGCTCAGTTCCATAATGTCATTACTCCCATATCAGATTCAACTTCAAGTATTCCATATACGTGGCCTGCGCGCCTCCCGAGCGGCATACCACGGTCTCAATATCGCCCACAGAGCTTCAAAATATTCACGTGCAACCTGCGCACTATTACCGACATAACGCGCAGAAAAAACTTCCGGCAAGGCTGTCACCCCCCAGTGTCCACTGTCTGTCGGCACAACATGACGACATGCTTCCAAAACTTCGGGTGGCGTTGCACCCGCTGCGATGACAAAGGTCGCCGTCACTGTGCAACCATTCAATCCAACCGGAGAATCCAGCAACGCATCCCCGCCATACAGATCGGCGAACTCTCCCCATATCTGCCTGCCCTCCCGCATAATCCGCATGCGTTGACGCAATCGACCGTCGGTAAATTTTTCACCTGATGCCTGTCGCCCCAGACAAAGGATTTCCCATCCTGCATAGCACGCACCCGAAGCCAGTTCAACCTGTGTAACAAATCCAGCCTGTGCTGCGTCAAAAATAATCGTCTCTTGCGGCAGCCACTCCAGAATTGCAGCCTTCTCCAGATTGAAGCTCAATTTTTGGCACGCCGACTGACCGTTTGCCTTGTACCATTTGCCTGCCCCCGGCGTCGTCAGCAGCACATGTGCTTGCCAACCCAGTTCAGCCGTCAAGCTTAATTGGTCACCGCCAGCCACACCACCAGGTGGATGAATGATGATGCCGTGACAGATGCCCCCCCCTTCCGGATACAGTGTTTTCTGAATGACGAGCGGCCCGCTATGCTGCTTTTTTGCGAGGAACGTTCGTCCTTCGTGGCAGACAAATTTGAGCTGCAGGTCAGCCAGCCAGCACGGCTGCATTTCAAACAGACAGATAACGTTTGATCTTGGCTGCATCCACCTGATCGCGAAGGTCTTCATGAATAAAGTGCCCCTTCTCGATCACGATGATGCGGTCAGCTATTTCCATGGTGAAACTCAACACCTGTTCGGAAACAATAATGGTGATCTCGCGCATCTTGCGAATCTCATTCAGCACTTTTGCAATATCCTTAATGATGGAAGGTTGTATCCCTTCAGTCGGCTCATCAAGCAGCAACACCTTGGGATCGGTCACCAGCGCACGAGCAATCGCAAGCTGCTGCTGCTGCCCGCCAGACAGATTACCGCCCTTGCGGTTACGCATCTCAAACAACACTGGAAACAGCGCATAGATATCATCTGGCACTTGACGCGAGGCTGATTTTTCCAGACCTGTTTCAATGTTTTCCTGCACTGTCATGGTCGGAAATATCATACGTCCCTGCGGCACATACGCCATCCCTTTGGCGACGCGCTGATAACTATCAAACCCCGCAAGGTTTTCACCATCAACTGTCAGCTTACTGCTCTTAGAGGGCAATATCCCCATCAGCGATTTAAACAGTGTTGTTTTTCCCATGCCGTTACGGCCCATAATGGCCAACGTTTCATTCTTCCCAGCCTTGAAATTCAGGCCATTAATGACCTGGCTCTGACCGTAGCTGACTTGCAGATTCTCGACTTCAAACATGATGTATCCTTTGTATAGGCCAGATTAAACACTCTGGTGCACAGTTGTTCAGCAACCGGTTAATGCCCCAGGTACACCTCGATTACTTTTTCATTTGCCTGCACCTGATCCATGCTGCCCTCAGCCAGTATCCTGCCCTGATGCAGCACAGTCACCTTGTGCGCAATTTTTTTGACGAACTCCATGTCGTGCTCGATCACAATCACCGAACGATTTTTGCAAATGCGATTGAGCAGATCGGCGGTCTGATCGCGCTCTTTAGCACTCATCCCTGCCACAGGTTCATCCAGCAACATCAGCTCGGGATCCTGCATCAGTAACATGCCAATTTCCAGCCACTGCTTCTGCCCATGGCTGAGCAGTGCTGATTCCATGTCCAGAAAATCCTGCAGCAAAATCTCCTCGGCTACCTGGCGCACCCTGTTCGTTACGGCTTCAGTACGCTTGAAGGTCAGACTGCCCCACACACTCCGGCCAATCGGGTAGGACACTTCGAGATTTTGGTACACAGTCAAATTTTCATAGATGGAAGGCGTCTGGAATTTACGTCCGACACCGGCCCTGACAATTTCATGCTCGGCAAGCTCAGTGAGTTCCTGATTCTTGAACTTGATTGAACCTGAGCTGGATTTGGTCTTGCCGCAAATCATATCCAGCATGGTGGTCTTGCCGGCGCCATTGGGTCCAATAACCACACGTAGCTCATTTTTATCGATATACATGATCAGATTGTCGACTGCTTTGAAACCGTCAAATGACACGGTAAGATCTTCTATCGCCAACAGAAAGTCTGTGCTGCTCATGCTGTTGCTCCTTTATTTTCAATCTGGACGGTGTTACTCGTGACCGTATCGACACTGGCAACAACCTCGATACGGGATACCGATTCGGTCACAATTTCCTTGTCAGACTCGGATAATCTGCGCAAAAAACCAATCCTGCTTTTGTACTTGTTGTACACACCGGCCAAACCATCCGGAAAGAACATAACCACCGTGATGAACAATCCTCCCATCAAGAACAGCCACAACTCTGGGTAAGTTTCCGAAAACATAGTTTTACCAAAGCTCACCAGCAAAGTGCCATAGACCGCGCCAATCAACGACATCCGCCCACCGACTGCGGCAAAGATCACCATCTCGATAGACGGAACGATGCCGACAAAAGTAGGAGACATAAATCCCACCTGCAAGGTAAACATCGCGCCACCGATAGCAGAGATCATGGCCGAGACACAGAAGATGAATATCTTGAAGCTAGATACGTCGTAACCCGAGAAACGCACGCGTTCCTCCTTGTCACGCATGGCCAGCAGCAACATGCCGAACTTGCTGCTGAGAATGTAGCGAGATACCAAAATGCAGCCGATCAGCAAGAATGCAGTAAGGTAATACAACACATATCTTGCGCTATCCGTACGTATGTCCCATCCCAGCAGGGTTTTAAGATCGGTAATGCCGTTAACACCGCCGGTATATCCTTGCTGACCGATGATCAGTATGCTCAGAATCAGCGTAATTGCCTGGGTAATGATGGCGAAGTACACCCCACCCACACGCCGCTTGAACATGGCATAGCCAATAACAAAAGCAAACAAAGTAGGCACGAACAGTATTGCCAGTATCGTCAGCGGCAGGCTGCCGAACGGCTCCCAGAACCAGGGAATGGCAGTGAGCTGATTCCAGTCCATGAAGTCCGGAATGCCTGGCGTAGTCTGGATCTTGGTACTGATCGGATCAGAGGCTTCAAGCTTCAGGAACATGGCCATAGCATAACCACCAAGACCAAAAAACATACCCTGCCCGAGGCTTAAAATACCGCCATTTCCCCAGAGCAAAACCAGACTTACCGCGACAAACGCATAAGTGATGTATTTACCCACCAGTCCAATACGGAAGGGATCCAGCAACAATGGCAAGACGATAAAGATAATCCCTGCCAGCAACGCGATACCGACCGCACCCTCACGTCCACCCAATATCCTTTTTGTAAAACTATTCATGAGAATCTCCTGTTAGCCTGCACTGAATTAATTGCCATGATTTATTTACGCACTTTCGAGGCGAACAAACCTTCTGGCTTCATCATGAGTATCACCACAATGGTCAGTAAGGTTGCAACTTTCCCCATGGAGCTGCTCATGAAAAACTGCAGGATGGATTGAGCCTGAGCGATACCAAATGCTGAAGCGATGGTACCAAGCAGACTGGCAGCCCCACCAAACACCACGACCATAAAGCTGTCGACGATATATAGGGATCCGGTGGTAGGCCCGGTTGAAGCAATCGTGGTAAATGCAGCACCGGCCACACCGGCGATACCACAGCCCAGAGCAAATGTGACACGATCTACTTTTTTAGTATTAATACCGACCGCACCGGCCATCACACGGTTCTGCACCGTAGCTCGCATACGCAGTCCCCATCTGGAACGGAACATAAAGAGAAATACACCAGCGGTCACGAACGCTGCCAGTACCATTACAAATACACCGTTGATCGGAATATCGATATCTGGGGTCGGCTTAAATGAACCCAGCAGCCATTCCGGCAGCGTGGCACTTACTTCTTTTGCACCGAAGATGGAACGGAAAGCCTGTTGCATAATGAGGCTCAACCCCCATGTTGCCAGCAACGTATCCAGTGGCCGTTTATATAGATGCCGTATCAACGCAAATTCAACTAAATATCCGATGATGAAAGCGATAATGAACGCAGCGATGATCGCGAATATGAAATAACTTTGAACGAAGTCAAATTTGACCGCAATCTGTGAAAGAAATACGGTGCTGTAGGCGCCTACTGTCATAAATTCGCCATGTGCCATATTGATGACGCCCATCTGACCGAAGATAATCGCCAGACCGAGCGCCATCAACAGCAACACACTAAACAAGCTGAGACCGGAAAATCCCTGCATCACTATAATATTGCCTATTTCTGAAAGTGAATATCCAAACATGATTGGGCCCCCAACTTAATTCTTACCGAGAAATTCAAATGACATTTCTTACACCTGCGATGGTCAATTCGAACCATCGCAGGTCTTTTTCAACTTACTACGATGCTGTTATTGATACCCTTTTGGAAATGGATTAGGTTTGATTAATGCGGATTCATAAACCACGTCTGCCTGACCATCAGCACGCCACTTGCCTACGCGCAGCTTGCTTTCCAGATGGTGGTTATCATCGACCTTCACATAACCTTCAGGTGCCGTCTTCATTTCATAACCCGGCAATGCCACGACTACCTTATCCACATCAAAACTACCCGCACGCTCTACGCCCGCCTTCCACAGCCAAGGTCCCAAGTAAGCTGCCTGAGTCACATCACCAATCACAGACTTAGCACCCCACATCTTTTTGAAATCAGCAACGAATTTCTCGTTATTAGGATTCTTCAATGACTGGAAATACTTCATCGCCGAATAGAAGCCCTCAAGATTCTCGCCACCGATTCCAAGAACCTCATCCTCTGTCACCGAAATAGTTAACATGTTCTGCTTCTTGGCATTAAGACCTGCTGCGTTTAACTGCTTGAACCAAGCCACATTGCTACCGCCCACCACAGCTGCATAAATCACATCAGGCTTTTTCAATTTGATCTT
>CAWASY010000024.1:0-13200 GCA_963784505.1 uncultured beta proteobacterium
CAGCCACCCCACCGTGCCCACGATCGCTTCCTCCCCCGCCAGGCCAAGCCTGGCCCTCCTCTCGCCCTTGTCCGTGGCCTGCCCGGCCTCGCGGAAGGGGGCGAGATCGACCCCGCTGTGGATCAGGACCAGCCGCTTGGGGTCGCCCACCTTGAAGCGGATATAGTCATCGCGCTCGCCGTGGGTCAGGGCCACCAGGGAGTCGGTGATCGTAGCGAAGAGCCGTTCGATCATCAGGTAGACCATGGCGAGACGAGGGCCGAAATGGCCGTAGAAGACATGGCCGTGCGGGGTGTGGATGATGGTGGGCACCCGCGCCAGCCAGGCGGCGAGCCGGCCGCTGATCCCGGCCTTGGAGGTGTGGGTGTGGACAATGGCCGGCCGCTCCCGGACAAAGAGCCGCCAGAGGAGGA
The DNA here is from genome assembly GCA_963784505.1 of uncultured beta proteobacterium. Lineage (GTDB taxonomy): Bacteria > Pseudomonadota > Gammaproteobacteria > Burkholderiales > Gallionellaceae > Gallionella. The sequence goes on from CAWASY010000024.1 coordinate 414, forward strand.
AGAGGGACTTGAGGTCGTGCCAGGGCGCGATCCTCCTGACCAGGGAGGCCATGGGCAGAAAGACTACCCCGTGCGCCCGCGCGGCCGCGACCTGGGTCTGAACGGCCTCCTGTTCGCTTGGGGTCATGGCGGACTCCTCGGCCAGGCCGTGGACCAGGACCACCCGGTAGCGGTCGGCGGTCCCCAGGCAGCCCTGCAGGGTGTTCTGGGCGGAGCCCCCCATGTCGAGACGGGTGATGACGTGGATGATGGTGTGCATGGCCCTCTTTGCTCTATGGTTTGGTCATTGCGGTCAGAGTTCCCCGCAGCAGGTCGATATGGCGCTGCCAGGTCTAGCGGGTGGACTTGCAACGGCGCTGGTCGTGGTGATTTTTTTACTTTTCGATACACGCAGGCGGGTGAATATCGCGTATGCATGTGTTGGAAGGTGACAACAAGGTGACACGGCAAAAAGGCGCAGTCAGCATTAAATAGAGGCGAGCGCTTGAGTGATGAGCAGCGAGGTGGTCGAACCCCTGTCCCCAGCCTCAGGAGCCGCTCATGAAAGCGCCCCGTTTCAGGAAATGGTTCGCAAGGTTGTCATCGCTGAATCAGCCGCAGCGCCGGCAAGTGCTCGATGCTCTGCATCCCGCAGCCGGCCTCGACCAAGTGGTGGCGTTGATCGCGCAAGCCGCCAGAGCACCACGGCGCTGCTGTCCCCGCTGTGCTGGCGAACACTGCCACCGGCACGGATTCGCCAACGACCTGCAGCGCTTTCGCTGCTGCGCCTGTGGGCGCACCTTCAACGACCTGAGCGGCACGCCGCTGGCGCGACTCAGGCACAGGCCGAAATGGCTCGCGTATTCGCAGGTGCTGCTCGATTCACTGTCCGTACGCAAAGGTGCAGACCGGGTTGGCGTGCACCGCAATACTGCCTTCCGGTGGGGCCCCACCGCTTTCTGGCCTGGGTCAAGCTCGACCGACCGAGATCCCTGAACGGCATCGTCGAAGCTGACGAAACGTTCCTGCTCGAATCGCAAAAAGGCTCGCGCACGCTCGATCGTCCAGCGCGTCGGCGGGGCGGGCGCGCGCCCATGCGGGACATTTCCCGACATGGATTGCATCCTGGTGGCGCGCGACCGCAACGGACAGACCATTGATGCCGTCACTGGCCGAGGCGCATTGACGGCCGCGCAATGCGAACGCAGCTTGCTGCCCAAACTCGATTCGCAGGCGCTGCTGGTCACCGACAGCCATGCTGCCTACCGGGCCTTTCGCACGCAAGCACCACATTGCACACGAGGTAATGAACCTGCGCGCCAGCGTACGCGTCAGGCGACTCGGCAGCCACGCCATCCACGTGCAGAACGTGAACGCCTACCACCAGCGTTTCAAGGCCTGGCTGATGGGTTTTTGCGGGGTGGCGTCACGCTACCTGCCCAACTACCTGGGGTGGCGCTGGGCCCTGGATGACGGACGGGTAAGTTCCCCGGCGCAATTGTTCTGCACCGCAGTCGGCGTCATCAACAGATAATGTTGACTGCGCCGGCAAAAAAAATCCCGCGGCCCGGAAAGCCGCGGGACAGACGACTTCAAGAGTGGAGAGAGAGAAAAACTAGCCACGACTATAGGTGCGCACTGTTGTAGCGGGCGCCACTCTTACATTTGCTTACCCTCGCTAACGGCGTGTAACAAAAATCATAGATATTTCGCGGCTCGCGCTCCGCCGCTAGCGCACTTCAAGGACGGGACCAAAGCCACGTCACCACGGTGCACAACGCTTCAGCCTCGCTCAGGTGGAGCATATGGCGTGATGTAGGCGATGCAATTGCAAACCTATGTGGTGGATCTTCAAGCGAAGCAACAGCCCCAAAAGGCAAGCGCCGGGAACATGGGTGACAAATGCGGACATCAAAGGATTGTCCATGGTTCGACCATCCTGCGGGCAGTGGCGAAGTTCAGTCTGCGATCCACTGGGAGCCTAGGCACCATAGCCCAGAGGATTGCCAGCTTGCCAGCGCCAGCTATCGGCGCACATGGTTGCCAAATCCCGCTGTGCCTGCCAGCCAAGCTTCTGGGCTGCAACCGAGGAATCTGCGTAACAAGCAGCCACGTCACCGGGCCGTCTAGCGACGATGTCGTAAGGAATCGGACGACCACTGGCTTGTTCGTAGGCCCGGATAACCTCCAGGACGCTATAGCCGATGCCGGTACCCAGGTTGACAGTAAAGCTGGCAGGATTGGCCAGCAAGGCCCGCACAGCGGCCACGTGCCCTTCGGCAAGGTCGACCACATGAATGTAGTCGCGTACTCCAGTCCCATCCAACGTGGCATAGTCTCCGCCAAATACCTGCAAACGGGGGCGGCGGCCAATTGCAACCTGAAAGCCGGCCCTGGATGCCGTGGTCATCTACCAAGTGGAGAACGGCCTCATCCGGAAGTTCTGGTTGCTGCCCTAGCCGGGCTGGGTCCGGGGCGCGTGGATGCTGCGCCGGGTCAGGCCCTCGATGCCGCCGGCGCGCCACAGGAGGAAGGCCGCCAGCCCGGCCACCAGCACCACCGCCAGCAGGCATCCGCAGCCCGCGAACCACAGGCAGCCGGCCCGGGACTTTTTCACCGGCGCCGGTCCGGCGAGGTGTAAAGGTTTTGAAGAAAAAGTATCAAATCAACGACAAAACTGTAGCCACTCTTCATCAAGGAAATAAGGAACTTTGTAACATTGGACGAGATGTTTAAGAACATAACAGGGAACAACCGCTGCGCATTGGACTTCATGTGCGAGACTCTACTGAGTACTGTCGGTATAACCAGAAAAATCATGTGCAAGTTCAACCAGGTGAGCGAATGGCAGAGCCGCCCGCTGCGCAAATCGCAGTTACACTACGCAGCCCTGGACGCGGTGATCTTGCTGACGCTGTTCAACAGTCTGATGTCGGCGGCGGAAGCGGAAGACGAAATAATGTACACCGACAACAAGCAAATCTAATGCGAAAATGGAAAGCTATCCGTCGACCGTATCCTACGTCGCCAAGCTGATCATCCACCGCTATGCGATGCTCGGCGTACTCGACGAACATGGCTACCCGATACAACAAATGGGCGTACTGGAGATACCGGAAGGCAAGATCAAGGCAACCGGAATCAAGCCACTGCCAGGAAAAGTATGCAAGGAGTGCGGCAATGCAACGCTGATCAAGAAGGATGGCTGCGAATTCTGCACCAGTTGCGGCGCGATTGGCGCCTGCGGCTAACGGTTGTGCGCCGCCAAAAACGGGTGTGTCGGCATTCTGATTATTCAGTTTTCCCAAGGTAGGGAGATAAATCAATTTCCATACGACTTTCGAGAATCTGCTCCGCCACATCGATTACGCGTTGACGGTTACTGCGGCAATATACCCGCAGTGCATTGAACGTCTCATCGGCATCCGAACCATAGCGCTGCATGAGCGAACCTATCGCCAAACTGATTTGGCGACTGGATTTCAATGCCACATTCAGATTGATCTCGGCTGTCTGCAAATCACGTATTTCCGCAGCCCGTTGCAACGCGGTACGAATGGCAGGCAATATTTGCGGTACATCAAGCGGCTTGACCAGATATCCCAACGCACCCAACTGTGCAGCAGCAACCACGGTTTCATTATCGTTATAAGCCGAAAGAAACAAAAAAGGCACGCCCAGTGTAGATTTTAAGTATTTTGCGCAATCCATCCCGGACATACCCGCCATACACATATCCAGCAAAGCCAGATCCGGTTTACTATCGGCGCATAACTGCATCGCCTCCTCACCCGAGTCCGCAGCCAAAATTGTGTATCCGGCATCACGCAAGCCACGCGCCAAGGTGTGCAACACCAGCCTATCATCCTCTACCAGTAATATTATTGCTTCCATAGGCGACCTCACTTGGCAGACTTCATCCCGTTTATGCAAACAACGGGCGCAAACAGCAACAACTTGGCCGTATAAATATTATCCGCACATTCCAGTGTTAACTCGGAAAATTTTCGCGGCAATAACGACCTGATCAGATTCAGGCCCTGCCCTTCTAGCTGCGCACCTTGCCGATACGCATCAAACGCATTACTGATCAAGATGAGGACATGATTTTCATTTTCGGATATTTGAATGGAAAGCATACTACGCTTTAATCGGTGCTTACAGGCATTGGTCACCAACTCATTAATCGCCAGCGCAATAGGCACGGCCTCATCCGGGCTGATCGACACAGGCTGAATCAACAGGTTTTCATAAACAGAATAACAGCCTGATGCGCTTATGATCTGGTCCATCAACTCATCCAGATCGATCTGTTCAGTCAGGGATTCTGCCTGCAGTCCATGTATGGTGGCAATCGAATAGACTCGACCGACGATCACATCGATCACATCACGCATTTGGGGATGATCTATCGCATGCTGCCTTAACAGCCCCACCAACCCCTGAAGATGGTTCTTGATTCGGTGATGAACTTCACGAACCAATAAATCCCGTTGCTCACGGACTTCAGCCAAATGTTGCTTACTCTGTGCCAGCCGTTGCGAGATGTCGCGCACGAACACGATCAGCCCATCCCCTCTGACCGCTGATTTGCTTACGCTGATTTCAAGATCAATCAGTTCACCATTCTTGCAGCGATGCCGCGTCTCAAACAGATCGTGTCCGGTACTGAATATTTTAGTCATATGTTCGGCCACTTCGGCAGCCGATTCATTCGCTTCCAGATCCGGGATGCGCATGCCCAACAATTCCTCAGCACGGTATCCCACCATTTTGCAATAACTGTCATTGACCTCCAGAAAATTGCCCGCCTGGTCGCACAGCCAGAAACCTTCCGCAGAGGTTTGTATTATCTGTTGATATTCAATACGTTGCTGACGAATCTCATCTTCTTTACTGGATAACTTTTGTGTTGCCTGCTCAAACAAGGTAATTTTTGCAGCCGCCCTTCTTTGACACTGCTGCATGAAAGAAATGACCGTACAAACGATAAGCCCATCAAACAGAAAAACAATATTCGACCAGGTTGATGCCTGCAACGTCTGTAGCGAAAACTGAAAATAGGGCGGCGTAAAGATAAACGTCGCCAGACACATGCCGAGAAAGGCCGCAAACATGCCGGGACCGAATCCGGCAATAACAGCCACAAGGGTAACCGCAGGGAAAAAAGTGATATATTGAAGCCCGCTGCCAATCGGCGCAACAGCAAGTCGTGCCAGCAAAGCCAACAGCACCATAACTGGTGCTATCAGGTACGCGATATAACGTCCCTGCATAGACTGGGCGTTGATCAAGCGTTCGATGCCGCGCATCCAGAAATCGCGCCAAGAAGATACCGCTGATAATATATTCAATTGCGTTGCGCCTCTTGAACCAGATTAAAGCGGATAGGAATTATGCCGCAAGCTGCCTGTAAAACATAATCATTTTCGTCGCACTCAATTTGGCCGCCTGCGCAAATCGCTTGACATACTCCGCCTATCTTTGGTAAATTTCAATTCTGCAACCCAACCCCCGTTGCCAAAAAATAACACTAACGGGGGAAAAGTGTACACACTCATTTCGTTCCAAAATTCCTTTTTCTTATTTCGCTCATCACTGACCCGCTCAGCCGGTGTGTTTTCCCGTTTTTGCTTGTCAGGCATGCCATGAACGCAAATACTGAACGGCGCATGCATCCGCGATTCCCGATCCGTTGCAAAACGGCTGTCATCCTCAGGCAGGGACGCTTACGAAAAATTCTGCACGGTCACACCGAAGACGTCTCGATGGGTGGCGCAAGCATATGTTGCGATTACCACACAGTCGAAAAAGAAGCCACCATTTTACTATTTATTGCAGATTTTACGATGGCTCTCGACCGGCATATCGAGCTGTCTGCCAAAATCCTGCACCTGTTCGCGCTGCCCGATGCATCCGGATATTGCCTTAAAATCAGCTTTGCTAACGCTTCATCATCACTGAGCGATTTTCTGTCGTCAACACATCACTGAGCACCTCTGTAATGTCCAATTTGAATCCCCCTCACCCCCCTCTGCCCCATGAACATTTACCAAAGAATTTTTTAACAAATGAGCGTATCCCTTCCGCCACACAGCTAGCGCCGGAACGGCCAACTTATGTAACCTTGACGGAAAGACTATGTCTGGCTGACAAAATATTCGAACAATGCGATGAGGCCATCCTGATTACCGATGCTCAGCAGCTGATTATCTCGGTCAATCCTGCCTTTACCCGGGCTAGCGGCTACACAGCCGAAGAAGTTTTTGGAAAAAACCCCAGACTATTGGCTTCCGGCAAACATGACGGTAAATTTTACCGTGACATGTGGCATTCCATCAGCGCAAACGGCTCTTGGGCAGGGGAAATATGGGACAAACACAAGGCGGGTCATCTTTATCCCAAATGGATGAAGATCAGCTCACTCAAGGATGATCAGAACCGGATTACGCATTATGTTGCCATTGCCACGGATATCAGCGCCAGCAAACAGGCGGAACAAAATATCGAGCATCTTGCCTATTATGATGTACTCACCGGCCTGCCAAACCGCACCTTGTTGCATGACCGGATCAATCAGCAAATCACGGCCTCACAACGAAGTCCGCAGCAATTTGCAATCCTGTTCATTGATCTGGATCGTTTCAAATATGTGAACGATTCGATGGGACATGCGGTAGGCGACCAATTATTGCAGGCTGTCGCCGCACAATTCAAGGCGAACGTACGCGAAGGCGATACCGTATCCCGCATCGGCGGCGACGAATTCATCATTTTGCTACGTGAAACGAATGCAGAGGGTGCGGCCAATGTTGCACAAACGCTGATCGACGCATTGTTACACACCCCTTTAGCGCATACTGACACCCACTCATCCACCTATGCCAGCATCGGCATCAGCCTCTACCCTGAAAATGGCCTGGATAGGGAAACACTGATCAAACATGCCGATGTAGCGATGTATCGGGTCAAGGAAGAAGGTCGCAACAATTTCCAGTTCTTTAATCCGGAAATGAATGTTCGTATCAACCATCATTACGCTATGGAAAAGGATTTGCGTCTGGCGCTGGCGCGTGATGAATTCTTTCTGCACTTTCAGCCACAGATGAATCTTGTCGATAAAAGTCTGTGTGGCGCAGAAGCACTGATACGCTGGAACCACCCGGAACGGGGATTGATCTCACCTGCCGAATTCATTCCACTGGCAGAAGAGACTGGGCAAATTATCGCCATCGGCGAATGGGTATTGCGCACTGTCTGCGTCAAAATTGCCACCTGGCGACAGCATGGCGTTGCCCGCATCCCCATTGCCGTCAATCTTTCACTTCGACAGTTACTCCAGCCCGGCTTCGCTGAACTGGTCGCATCCGTGATTCAGGAATACGCCATACAAGCAAATGAACTTGAGCTGGAAGTAACCGAGAGTATTATGCTAAATGACGTTCAGGTGGCGCTGGATTTCCTGATCTGCATGCGCGATCTTGGCATAAAACTGTCCATAGACGATTTTGGCACTGGCTACTCCAGTCTGAGTTACCTGAAAAAAATGCCTATCCACAAACTCAAGATAGACCGTTCTTTCGTCAACAATATTCAAACCGATCCAAATGACAAGGCCATCGTGCAATCCATCATTTCACTCGGACATCAATTCGGTCTGCGCATTATTGCCGAGGGAATTGAAAATCAGTCACAAATGGATTTATTGTTTGCGCTCGGTTGTGACGAGATACAGGGATTTTATTACGGCCGTCCGATGCAGGAAGATGCATTTATACAGTTCAGCAAGCAATAAACAGGCGCATCATACCCGCTAAATTTTCCTGTCAAACAAAGCAGAATTTAACGACGTTGCATATCGTGTAGAAAGTTGAAATAATAATAAAATTGCAGCCAGATGTACTGCGAATTGAGGCGTCCCTGCTGACATGATCACAAAAGCCGTGAAAACATATGGACAAGAAACCGGAGATACAAAACGCAGTACTGCCTCATTCCCAGGGTGACTACGAAGTTAGTTCGGCGCGTTTTGCAAAATATTTTGATTTAACCCCGACCGGCCACCTTAGCCTGAATCGCGAGGGGGTTATTCAGGAGAGTAATCTGCTCGCCGCCCGCCTCATCGGTCTGGAACAGGAAAAATTGCTAGGCCGAAGTTTTGCTATTCTTATTGAAGCCGAGTCAAGAGCAACCTTCGATGCCTTCCTGAAAGCGGTATGGTCCAAGCCTGCCAAGGCACGCTGCGAAATCGCGCTACTGACTACCAACAATCGTCCGCATTTTATGCTCATTGAGGCGCTTGCCGACGCCACTGGGCAAACCTGCCGCATGACGCTCATGAACATCACCAGATGCAAACAGGCCGAGTTGGTATTACAGCAAAGCGAAGAAAAATATCGAGTGTTAATGCAAAGTGCAATGGATGCGATTTTTATCGCGGATGCCGATACCGGTTTATTGCTTGATGCAAACAAGAGTGCAGAAGCGTTGATCGGCTATTCCCGTGCACAAATCATCGGCATGCACCAGCGCCACCTGCATCCGCAGGACGAAGCCGAAGACTATGCAGAATTATTCAGGCAGCATGTGGCATTACAGGGTGGCTTGGTGTCTGTGCCTGCCTACGTACAACACCGTGACGGCAGGAAGATTCCGGTTGAGATCAGTTCAGGCTTTGCAGAAATTGGCGGCAAGCGGATTATGCAAGGCATCTTCCGCGACATCAGCAAACGCAAGCAAGCGGAGAAGATGCAGCACGAATGCGCTGAACGTTTTCGCACGTTGATTGCGGCCACCAGCCAGATCGTGTGGATCACGAATGTCCAAGGTGATGTAACCGAAGACATTCCATCTTGGCGTGCCTATACCGGACAGAATTTCGAGGAAATTAAAGACTGGGGATGGACGAGTGCGCTACATCCGGATGATGTCGAACGGACAGCATCCCTCTGGAAACAAGCGGTGGCAAACGGCACAATTTATGAAACGGAATATCGTGTACGTCGACATGATGGCGTGTACCGCGATTTCAGTGTGCGTGGCGTTCCCGTACTAAATCCGGATGGCAGCATGCGCGAATGGGTGGGTATGTGTACCGACATCACCGAGCGCAAACACACCGAAGAGGCAATGAAACTCTATGCGCTGGTGCTGCAAAACAGTAGCGAAGGCATGGTGGTCACCGATCAAAATAACCTGATCATTGCCGTCAATCCGGCGTTTACTGCGATCACCGGCTATACGCTGGATGAAGTGCGCGGCAAAAATCCTCACATACTCAGTTCGGGTCGCCAGGACAAAGCATTTTATCAGGCGATGTGGCAATCACTTAAACGCACTGGTCACTGGCAAGGCGAAATTTGGGACAAGCGCAAAAATGGCGAACTGCACGTCAAATTCCTAAGCATCAACACGGTTCATAATGCTGACGGCAGCGTGCATCGCTATGTCGCACTGTTCTCCGACATCACCGAAAAGAAACAATCCGAAGAGCTGATCTGGCATCAAGCCAACTTCGACACACTGACCGACTTGCCCAACCGCCGCATGTTCCATGACCGCCTGCAACAGGAGATCATGAAATCTCAACGCGCAAAAATCTCGTTGGCACTGCTGTTGATTGACCTTGACAAATTCAAGGAAGTGAACGACACGCTGGGGCATGATATGGGCGACATCCTGCTCAAAGAGGCGTCCCGTCGTCTTGTGAATTGTGTAAGAGCCAGCGACACCGTGGCTCGACTGGGCGGCGACGAGTTCATTGTGCTGTTATCCGAACTTACCGAAAACAACCATGCAGAGAACATCGCACAGAAGATCATCGCCCAGATGGCCGAACCGTTCCATCTGGGTATTGAAGCGACCTATATCTCCGCCAGTGTCGGCATCACCCTGTACCCGGACGACGCGACCAGCATCGAAGCTTTGATGAAGAATGCCGATCAGGCAATGTATCTTTCCAAATACCAGGGGCGCAACCGCTTCAGTTATTTCACTCCGGCTTTGCAGGAGGCAGCGCAGAAGCGCCTGAGCCTGACCAATGAATTGCGCGGCGCGTTGGCTGCCAGGCAGTTCGAAGTTTATTACCAACCTATCGTGGAATTGGCGACGGGCAATATCCACAAAGCCGAAGCGCTCATACGCTGGCATCATCCCGAGCGCGGCATGGTCAGCCCGGCGGATTTCATTCCGCTTGCAGAAGAGACAGGGCTGATTCTTGGCATCGGTGACTGGGTATTCAAACAAGCAGTGCAGCAAGCAAAACAATGGCGTAGCAGGTTTCATGAATCGTTCCAGATCAGCGTCAATAAATCGCCAGTACAATTCCATGACGAAGCCAGCACGTGTATTTCATGGCCTGCGTATCTGGAACAGCAAGGCATTCCGGGGCAGTGCGTCACCGTTGAAATCACGGAAGGATTGCTGTTAAACGCTGAGTCTGCCATCAACAAGAAGCTGTTGGATTTTCGCGATGCCGGCATTCAGGTTTCCATCGATGATTTCGGCACAGGTTATTCGTCACTTTCCTATCTGAAGAAATTCGACATCGACTATCTCAAAATTGACCAGTCATTCGTGCGCAACCTTGAAACTGACACCAGCGATCAGGCTCTGTGCAAGGCGATTATCGTCATGGCGCATGAACTGGGCTTCAAGGTGATTGCGGAAGGCGTGGAGACTGAAGCGCAACGCACCCTGCTACATGCGGTCGGATGCGATTATGGACAGGGTTATTTGTTCTCCCGTCCAGTGCCAGTGCAGGCGTTTGAAAAGTTGTTGGCGAGTTGAAAACGGCCAGCATTCTGGCAATACGCAGGGCTGATTTGTTCAACTTCTTAGCTTACGCAACGCCTAGCGGGGTATGATCATCGCCCTCGCCTGGCGGGCGTCAATATTAAGCAGTTCGGCGATGGCACGATAATCATCCGGCAAGGCAGCGTCATCCCAACCATTGGCAGAATGACGAGCCAGATTGATCGCCAGCGTTACGATACGTGTATGCACGGACTTGTGGATGGCATCATCGGATATGGGATAACAAAGGCTTGGAAGCGCCCATTGCTCGGCCAGCAACTGCTGCAATTGCGACAATGTAAAACCCAGCACCTGATTTTGCACATCATGGCTGCGCAGTTCGCTGTCATTTCTTTGCAGATCATGTATCTTTAGCATGGCATCCGGCGCAAAACACCACATGAGTATCTCGGCCAGATCATGCAACAAGGCAGCAATACAGACTTCCTCGAAATGCAAATCATGCAATTGCACAGCCCAGTCATAAGCATATTCAGCAGCCCGGTGAGAACGGTGTATCACGCGTAAAACAGGCGGGAGTGCCAGAGGATGGAGCTTGAGCAACGCTTCTATCAGCGGTTCTGCGACCACATTTCTGAAAAACGGCTCCATGCCTATCATCAGCAATGCCTGCTCAACCTCAACCACATCCGATGTTTGCGACCGGTGTTTATGGCTTTGCAAATAACGCAGCAATTTAACGGCCATACCGGGATCGCGCTTAATGACATTGGCAACGGAATGCGCAGTGAGCTTACTGTCATCTGTCCGTAACAGCGCAAGGTCGCGTTCGGTGCGTCTGAGCACAGGTATAGCACTGGAACTGAGCTTCTTAGCCCATACACTCAACTCACGGCTCTCATCCATCGCTGCACCTCACTTTGCCAGGTTATCGGCCAATCCCACCCAATCCTTAACGCGACAGCGAACGCAGCCAATCCGGAAGCCGCTTTTGCTGCACGGCCAGTTTACCGATGCGCCCATCAATCTCGCACAGCTGCACTTCAGCTCGCGGCAGGGCCGCCGCCTCCAGTCCTTGCAGATATTGCTGCAACGATACCAGTTCATAACCTTGCGCCTGCCAGCCTTGCAATAACTGCTCGAAAATCGGCATCCACTTGCCGCCTTCCAACTCGGCATGCAACGTATAAACATGGCCCGTCGCGGGTGCATCGGCTGTGAGTTTCAGCATATGTTCCGCGATATTTTCCAGCGTAATGCCGTCGCGATTGATCAACTCATCGAGCGTCGGCAAGGTCGTGGGCAGTTGCGGGCAGGACGTCCACGGAATATTCCAGCTCAGCCAGTTCATTCTCTTCCACAGCATGAAAGCGCGGATCCTGTATGGCTGCGGCGATGGCGTTTTTGACAACCTCCTCAGCAACAGTATCAGCGGTCGGCTCAAAAGTGCCGATACATCCCCTGAGATTTCCCATTTTTTTCAGGCTTACGAAAACCCCAGCCCTCTCCCTCAGCTCAGGAGGAAGCTCTCCCTGCGGCGCTATCGTCCTTCCGGTCCGCACATATTCTTCAATGGTCTGCTTAGCGAGCTCTACGATCCTGTGCATCATTTCTCCCGGCGCAAAGAATAGTCAGCTATAGCGAGAAGTGCATCTTTTGCCCTGCTATCAGGGAAGAGAGAAAGCTCCTCGCGGGCCTCATAAACAAGGGTCTGGGCCTTATTCAGAGACGCTTCAATGGATTGGGAATCTGCTTCAGCATAATCGCAAAGCACCCTGCTTTCGGAAGAATTCTGATTCAGCCGCACCTCAAAAAACGCTTTGGCCTGGAGCAGTACAGCAACATCGGTGCGCAAGACTGCTTTTCAGCCCGGCATGATGACCATGTGCATGTGCAGTTGAAGTGAGGCTGGGCTAATTTAGCGATCCTTTGCTAGTGGTGAACCAAGATAGTAATTATTAGCATAATACCCTGGTCAGATGTTTCGCTGCGCTCAACATGACAGATTTGATTGAGTGGATGATCTGTTCATTTTCAATAGGATGGTACTATT
>CAWASY010000025.1:0-17150 GCA_963784505.1 uncultured beta proteobacterium
ACCCGCCCATGGCCAAGTGCAGCTTTCAGGCAGGCAATTCGGGTTATTTGTGCACTCCGGTTTAGACTGAATACTCAAAACCCCATTCTCCTCTTACCGCCCACCCCAGCGAGATATTCGCGTATCTCGTCGTAGCTGCCTTCTTCGTTGGCGTATTCCACATAGTTTTTGGCAACCGCCAGCCATTCCAGCGTGGAGGGTTTGATTTGCTTTAAAACGGTGACGATGTCCTTGTTGTCTATCGGACGCTCGTTGCCACTTTTGAGGATGTCAGTCAGCGCAATATCGGCGGCCTGACTGACCAGCGCAGCAAGGTCGGCACCGGAGAAATGCTCGGTGTTGCGAGCGATCTGCGCCAAGTCCAGGGGGACTACCGGTTTATCGGCCAGATGGATGCGCAGGATAGATTCGCGCGCGTTCTGATCCGGTGGCGGGACGAACAGGCGCTGGTCAAACCTGCCGGGGCGTTTGAAGGCGGAATCTATGTCCCAGGGCGCATTGGTCGCGCCCATCACCAGCAGCCCGGCGTTGTCGTTGCCCACGCCGTCCAGTTCGTTGAGAAAGGCATTGATGGTGGTGGTCATGCCGCTGTGGCGCATCAGTTCGCGCTTGCGCCCCAGCGCGTCTATCTCGTCGATGAACAGGATGGCGGGTTTATTGCTGCGGGCGGTCTCAAACAGGCGGCGCATATTGCGTTCGCTGTTGCCGACGTAGAGATTAAGAATATCGTGTATGCCGACATTGAAAAATGCCGCGCCACACTCGCCCGCCACCGCCTTGGCGAAATAGGTCTTGCCGCAACCCGGCGGGCCGTACAACAGCAGTCCGCCTCCGGCTTTTTTGCCGTATTTGGCAAACAGCTCCTGCTTCTGGAACGGCAGGATGATTTTCATGCGGGCGGCTTCCTTGAGCGATTCCAACCCGCCGACTTGCGCAAACATCACCTGAGAACGGGTCTTCAGATCGAGCGGACGAAAGTCGGAAAGGTCAGACAGCGGGTCGTCCACGCTTTTTTGCCTGTTGCTGCGACGCGGCTGCAAGCCCTTTGCCTCGAAGACGGCAAGCAATTCCGCAACATCGCATTCCGGTGCAGCATCCAACAGGCTGTTCAATTTTTCTTCGGCTTCTGGGACGCGAGCGGTTTCCAGCAATGCGCGTATCAACAGGGCAGCCAATTCCATCCCTTGCGGCGGCTGGCTTTCTACCGGCTGTTGCAACAAGGATTCCAAGCTTTCCAGCAGTTCCGGCCACATCTCCAGCGAGGCGAGTTTGCGTGCCAGCAACAGCGCTAGATCCAGATTACCGGGGGAGGCGCGGAAGGCTGCGTGTAACAGCTTAAGTTCGTCCAGGGTCATGCAATTCTCCGTAAAAAATCTGCCGTGATAATACCGGTCAAAGCAAGCGCCAGTCCCAATAGAATATTGCCCGACAAGCTCAATACTTGCGGATCGTGACCGGCGGAAATAATAAACAGGACAAATCCATGCAGAAACAGCAATCCCCAATAACCGACACGTTGCTTGTCCGGTAGCCATAAACGACTGAGCGCATAAAGCAGCAGTGGCTGAATAAATAGCAGATACACCGCCAGTTGATCCCATGTCGAAGCCAGCAAAGGCGCAAACATCAGAGGAACACAACCCGCCAGATTGAACCAGGTATTGCGCGAGTAGGCTAGTTCACGCATAAACGCCTTCGTCACGCCCGATTTTTTCGCATCACGAAACGCCTGCCATACTTCGCGAATTGATGACCAGGGAACGATCAAAATAACTTTTACGATATTCATAATTAGCGCGCCCATGAAGGCCATGATGGTCAAGCCAACGCTCATTGCCAGGAAATTCCCTATCCCCTGATTGAGCAGGCCAGACCAGGCCGCCACGGAGTCATCGGGGGCAATACCCAACGCGATATTGGCAAAATTGAAACCGACGATCAGCCGGAAAATTTTTTTATCGTAGGTCGCCAGTGCCACACCCGCCATCCAGATGACGATAGCGCCATAGCTCTGGTACGCCCACTGCCAGTCTTTGGGCGTCAGGAATTTCACCGCAAAATGCAGCAGCGTAAAGGCTGCCGCCAGCATCAGGGTGCGCCGGAACAGCTGCGTCCCTTCATCGTAGAGCCGCCGATGCCCTTCATGCTTAGGATCGAGACGAAGAACCGAGCGCAACAAATCCAATTTCTTGTCGCGCTGATGTTCCAGTCGTGCGAGCATTCCCAGCAATTCAACATGATTCGGGTCTAGCGACAAACCTGTATTGACGGAGACTAGCGATTCAGTCTCCTTGTCCTGGTAATACAGGTTTTTGGCCCGCAGCGAGTGCCAGTTCGGATTGTTCGGCTCCAAATCCAGTGCACGCCGAATACTTGCGTTTGAATCGGCGTGCCTGTCCATGTCGTACAACACCGCAGATTCCAGCCCGTGCGTATCGGCACACTCCGGCCATAGCGCGACCGCCTGCCGCGCCTCTTCGAGCGCCGCCTGATACAGCGACTGACCGCACAAGGCGCGCGCCAGCTCAATGTGCAAAACCGCCTCTTGCGGGTAGTGGCTCAGTGCTTCTTCGGCTAGTTTGCGGGCAGCGGTATATTCGCCCAGCAGGCGCAGACAGGCAGAACACAACTCAACGGCGGAAACCGGATCTTCATCCGCGTAAATATGCGGGCGCAAAATTTCCAGCGCATCGCGGTAACGCTCAAGGTTGAATAAGACCCGCGCCCGTTCCAACATGCCTGATTCTGGTGAATGCGATTGAGTGAGTGTGTCAGTCATACAGAGTATTTTTGGATTGAACTGCCTTCAGTCAGTGATAAGTAACTCAATCAGGGCGCCGCATTCCTGTCTTTTAGTAAGCCAAGTGCGCGATTAAGCGCAACGTCCGTGGCATCTGGCGCGGCAACCTCACCTGCCTCGACAGGGAAATCAGGGGCGATGCCTGACGGAAAGCTCGAACGCCCCTTGGGAGTCTGCCAGCGGGCAGTGGTCAGTTTGAGTGCTGTCTCTTCTGGCTTGTTGTTCAAGGTTATCAAGCTCTGAATCGAGTCCTTACCGAAGGTCGGTGAGCCGATTATCAGTGCGCGGTTATAGTCCTGCAATGCCCCAGCGACGATCTCCACACCTGCTGCCGAGCCACCGTTGACCAGCACGACCAGCGGAATCTGCTTGAGCTTCTTGATTACTGAAGGGTAACTGTCCAGCGCTTTGGCATCACTCCTACGCAAATCATGCTCGTTGTACTGAACAGTAACGGATTTTCCATAACGACGCTCGGTGATGATCAGCAGCTTTACGTCATCAGGCAAAAACACCGCAGCAAGCGCTAGGGAACTGGAAAACAACCCGCCCGGATTGTTACGCATATCCAACACCAGTCCCTTCAGTTCGCCCTGTTTATCCAGTTCACGCATGGCGTCGACAAACTTGGCGATGGTCTCGTCGTAGAAGGCGCTAATTTTGACATAGGCATAGCCCGACTCCAGCATCCGCGATTTAACGGTTTTAACCGTAATCACCTTGCGGGTCAGCTCGAAGTTAAGAGGTTCAGGCGAACCTTCGCGCAATACTGTGAGCCGGACTTTGCTGTCCGCTGCACCACGTAAAGCCTTCACCACCTTATCCAGCGAGAGATCAACCACCAGCTCGCCATCAATCTTGAACAGACTATCGCCCCGGCGAATTCCCGCCTGCGAGGCGGGTGTGTCTTCAATAGCGGAAATCACCGTGGCGCGGTTATTTTTAATTTGCAGCTCCAGCCCGATACCTGCGATGCCAGAACCCGTCGTTATCGCTTTCAGAGCATCCGCATCCAGATAATCGGAATGCGGGTCGAGGTGGCTCATGCCGCTCAGGCAAGCATTGAACAGCCGCTCGTCATCCACCGGATCAACATACTCATTCTTGATGCGTTTGGATAATTCGCGGTATTGCTGCAATTCAGCAGCGTTGAGCGGGGATTGATTTTGCACTGTGTCATCGGCAAATGCGGCTGTGCCTGACAGCGCACACAATAGGACGATTCCGATAACTGACCTGCGATGTCTCATACCATGCTCCTGCGTGGGGGATTATTCAACCGACTGTTGCGGACGGCGAGGTTGTGGGAACTGTGGTCTCTCCCATATTGGCCTCTATGCAACGCGGCAAACAATGGTTGATACATCAGCGTTCTGATCATTTTGGTTCTTTCATGTTTGACGGTGTCGGCCTCGGTAAACTGGACTTCGATTCTTTGAATAACGTCAGCCAGTATTTCAGCTCTACCGTAATCTCTGGTGAAGCTGCCGGAGGTGTTGCCTGCTCCAGTCGCCCCACATTGCGGCCAAACGAATGTGCATCGTTCCTGTTCAGACTGGCATCCAAAAAATAAAGATTTAACAGGTAGTCATTGAGCGTGCGGTCATCGCTGGAGAAGCCATCTAGTGATACAGGCTCGACTATTCTCTCTGACCACGGCCTTTTAGGGTCGATAGGCTCAGGTGGCTTGGTTTCCTCCGCAGCCAGCCCGATGCTGTAGCGTCGCTCTTTTTCCTTTTCAAAGACTTCAATTAGCGCAATCAATGCATTCTGATGCTTCGCTTCCTGGAGACGATGAAAACGCGCCGCCAGTATCGGGTCGTCAAATTCCGCTGGAGGCCCTGGCAGCAGCGACAGTGCGTCCCATGGAACTTGTAATGCATGCACATCCAGACCGTCGATTTCCACTATGGCATGGGCGCTCAGGTCGACAAAGTGCGCATAGTGGCGTGCGCCAGGCGACCAGCGACCGCGCATGCCGACTTCGAGTTGCACTTGGCGCGGGCCTTCGTCTTTCGATGCGTAATATTGGCCGGCCACCATCACGGGGCGGATGATGAGAACGCCTTCCTCCGTGTTGGGGAGCGCGCCGTAGTCGTACGCACCATAGGAGGAATGCAGCTTACCTGTGAACACGGCCAGGCTGTCTTCGGTGCGGGCAGTGCGCATCCAGAAGCGAAAGCGGCGATTCTGTTCCCATTTGAAGCGCTCCTTCAACCATTCTCCAATGGCTTCGGTAATCATGGTCTTGAGGAATGGAACCACAGTTTCTCCGGCGGGAGTCACCACGCCCCAGCCACCGTCTGCCGCCTGCACCATGAAATGGCCATCATATTCATCTTCGATTGCGCGCCAGCGCGGAGCGAGCACCCAATTCCCTGTCTCGTCGATAACACCCCATGGGGCAAAAGGAAGACCATCTACGCTGAGCATGACATTTTTTGCTTGAGCTTCCTCGTCGGTCAGTCGCACCACGGCGATGCCGGAGTTGAAGCGATGTGCGTCTGCATAGCATGGCGGGAATACCGTCGCTCCTTTACTGTCGATATAAGCATAGAGTCCGGTATTGGCATCCTGAGCGGGAGTAAGCGAGTGGGTCAGGCAATGGGCAATCCAGCGCCAAGCCAACGGCCCAGGTTCTGCTTGTCCGGCTTGCATACGGCCCAGACGGGGCGTGTCGCTATCGTCATCCTCTCCACGCACCAAAAACCTACCCCACTCGAAGGTCTCGGCCAGCGCCTTGATGCCGGGCGGATTGACCTGAACACCTGACCAGACCTCGATCACGTCACACGTTGCCGCCGTCAGAGGAAAGTATGCGCCAGCTAGAGCATCATCCGGCAGCACTAATGGTTCGCGCCGCGCCATCACCCACAGCCAAGGTTCGCGCCGTCCTTCCGGCAAGCTCGGTGGTTCACCCCCTAGCCAACCTTCCGGGTTGCTGAGATAGCTGTATTCGCAGGGCAATACAAACCGTCCCTCCAGATCAATCAGCCCCCAGCGCACCACGTTTTCTTCATCTACACGGGCGACCGGCACAATCCAGTTGCAAGGACGATATATCACACCCAATGCGCGTTCTTCGCGCCAGTCAGAACTCATGCACTGAACATGCCAGTCCGCTCGTCCTCTGGGGCCAGCTGGCCAGGCCGCAGGAAAGTTAACCTTGGGCGAGCCGTCGGCATCCTGGCCAAGCAAGAGCGGAATATTATCGTAATCCACCCACGCCCAGACCCGTTCCGGTGTGACCTGATTACATTCCTTCGCGGCCTGCTCAATTTCGCTCACCTTATAAGGCGGCAGGCGGGCAATGCTTTTGGCCAGACTGGTCGCGATTAGCGGCTCGCGGGAGATAATGTCCTGCGCTGCGATAAGCGAGATTTTTTCAACCTTAACCTGCCGAGCACATGACGTAAGCTGATAGCTCCCAACGCGATGCGTAGAGAGTTCCCGCCAAGCCGCCATATTCACGGCAGCTTCATCTGACCATAGACAAAGTTGCTGACGTGGCCTGTCGCTGTCGTGGTCCGCCCCGCTCACACGCCACAAAGAGATGTTTTCATGACGCGCAGATAAATCGGCCAGCACATCAACAATGGATTTACCCTCCGCCAATTGGGCAGCAAGGTGCAGCGCAAGCTGCCAACTAATAGCTTTCTCAGTCAAAGACATAGCCGGATATAAAATCTCGAAACCTTGACGTTAATTTGACGCACCTTTGCCTGCCTTATCTATTTTGGTTTCCGCTTCTTCACAGCTTTGCGCAAAACCTGCCACGCGCCACTGGTCGCCTACACGCATATACAACCCGGCATTATGGCTGGCCCAGATGATGGGATAGCTCACCCCGTCCACCTCTTGATGCCAGATTTTGTAAACCGGATAGCGTTGCTGCATCTCGGGCGAAGCATAATGTTGCGCCATAAATTCAACTTCACGCGCACGCTGTTCATGCACCAGCATGGCAGCGACCAGCGGCGCTTGCTCTATCGCCTTTTCGCGACTCAGCTCATAATCAGGCGAGCCATCGTAGAGTTTTGTGAACAGATCGGACACAGTGTATTGTTTGGAGTCTGGCGTACCGTAGCATTCTATGGTGCGCAACAAACAAAGCCCCGGCTTCCACAGCACCAGAAAATGCATGCCTTCGATGTCAAATTCGCTGATGACTTCAGCCTGATGAGAGTGTGATCCAAGCATAGTGGTGTTCTCCTGTTTTTATGGATATCAACAATCGAAAGTTTCCATGGAATCCGGTTGCCCGGCCTGACTCTATTCATCCTTTGCTCATATTTTCTTTGAATAAGTAGTGTTATTGAGTGAGCGTTTCGATCATATAAACTCTCGGATTCTAGCCATCTTGCCGGATGACAGAAACCGGCAATGATTCATTTCCATGTCCGCCGAGTGTTATATCCGCATCGGGCAGAGTTATCGTCCATATTGTAACCACCAGCAATGACGCAAGGCTGATTATGACTGCTGCTGGAACAGCATGGAAAAAAGATTCAGCGTAAGCAACTCAGTTGCATCGGTCATTATGCGATAGATGATGCCCAGCGCAAGGGATGCAAAAACGAGAGCGAAGCCACCGCTGACAAAGGGCATCGCCAAATTGCTGATGGGCGACAGCCCTAACGGCCAAGCTGCAGCAAACAAAGTCCAGCCACCCAATCCAATACTCACTAACAAGCCCAAGGTACGCAAACGAACGTCTGATTGGCGCTGAGCACTGTAAATACCCACAGCTGTGATGCACGCCATGAGCAGAATGAACAGACTTGCAGCAACCAATCCATAATGACCTGCCAGCATGGTCAACCCACCATAGTTATGTTCCTGACTTGATATCGTGGTGAGATCCATTGATGAGCCGAACCACTGCGCTTTTGCAATTACCGAAAAGTTCGCAATCAGTTGATAACCCTGTCCGAGCGGATCCCTTTCAGGATGAAGAAAACTCAAAAGCCGCGATAGGCGATATGGTGCGGACAATAGTGAGACGACAAGCATAATCAGCGGAAGTACACATACCGTTAATGCTAATTTCCAACGCCCGTTGATCATCAATACTGAGGCCATCAAGCCCAATACTGCACAAATTCCCCATAAATTTGGCTGATTTGAGAAAGCTATCAAGATGATACTGACCAGTGTAACAACCTCAGTCTTGTGTGCCATATTTTTCGGTGGTGCAGCACTCAGCGCAGCCGCAGCCATTATAAAAAAGGTCAGCACCAGATAATGACTTGGGATATTTATACCGCCGGGTAAAGACAACCAACTATGTACGCCGCTAATTTCTGCTCCGACAAAAGGCAGCATAGGCAGAACTGAAAACAGACATGCCAGCCTCAGCCACAATTTACTTCCTCGTTCCAACCATTCAAGCGGGAAGCGCACTGTTGTAATAAACGCTGCTACAGAAATTGCAACAGCAATCAAGTGATTCCAACTCATTACAACTCCTTTAGCAAATAGAACTATCTGGTTATCAATCCGACATCCGCATCTTTACGTCCCAATAAGAAAAGGTCAGTCAGTCGTTCATCCTTACATCACTCAATACGGGTAATTCAGGCACGGACGAAGTGATTTCCTCTCCCATCAAAAAATAATCAAACACTGCACGTGCAATAGGTGCTGCGGACTGGTATCCGAATCCGCCGTCTTCGACGACTACAGCCAGCGCAATAACAGGTTGATTGGCAGGTGCATAACCAATGAACAGAGAATGATCCTTGAGCGATTCGAAACTTCCGTCCTTGCGTATTGCAGATCGTGGCATGGAGCCGGTCTTTCCAGCGACCAGATAAGCCGCATTAGCAAATGAATGGCTGGCAGCACCCTGGCGGGTTGCTGCAATCATCGCGTTACGTATGGTGGTCAGATGTTTGGCAGCTAAGGAGAAACCTTCTGGAGTACCGAAAACAGTGTTAACTGCTTTATTAATGTCTTTATCTGCTTCAGTTTTTACCAGCTGCGTTCCATCATTCGCCAGCATGGCAACAGCCCTTGCTAATTGAAGTGGCGTAGCCAGGAAATATCCTTGGCCAACCCCGGTAGCGATGGTATCACCGGTGAACCACTGCTGTTTAAAACGTTCCTCTTTCCATGCCGGTGTGGCCAGCAGCCCAGCAGACTCAGTCTCACACTCCATGTCAGGTTTTTTGCCGAAGCCAAAATGCGTAAGAAAACCCTGAATAGCGTCTATTCCCATCTCTTCCGCTAGAGCGTAATAGTAGGTATCGCATGATTGAACGATGGAGCGGTGCAGATTGACCTGTCCATGACCATAACTGTTTTTGTCGCCATCAACATAACGGTATTTGCCGTACTGAACAAAGCCCGTACTATCTGAAAATTCATCTTCAGCTGTTCTATAACCCATCTCCAATGCCGCGAGTGCAAGAAACGGCTTGATGGTTGCGCCCGGATTGTAGCTTCCCGCCAAGGCCAGATTTCTGGTTTCCCTAGCAGAAACTTTGCCGGGTTTGTTCAGGATAGAAACCATTGCCAGCACTTTTCCAGTATTTGGATCCAGCGCGACCAATGCCCCTGATCGAGAGCCGAAGGCCACCCTTACGGCAGCTTGCAGCGCCTGAACCGTTTCCACAGTTGATGCATTTTTAAACAGCTTGCTGCCATCAGCGTTGTGTTCATCAACATACTCATGCACGATTTCGGCTCGTGGCGGAACGTGTACTGGCGAAGCGGATTCCATGTTTAATGCTCCCGCTTCGGCAAACGCGAAATTACAGCACCCTAATAAAATGGCAGCTTGCAGCAACCAGCGTGGAAGAATGTGCAAATCAAGACGTGATTTTCGATTGATTGAGAAGACTCGTGTGCGCTTCATTTCAGCTCGCTCCCGTGGTTATTGCCTCGTAACGATTTAATCGCCCCAATCACTTCCTGCACAAATACCTCAGCGGAACCATACATAATTACCGTATCGTCAAAATTGCCATAGTCAAAGTTAGTCGCTTGGTGCTCGGCCGCACCTTGAGCTACCAATTTGGCCACTATTTTAGATACTCGCTCCTCCTCCTTTTGGATTTCATCATGAACCCACGCATCACAAAAACTCGTACCTGGCCAAACAACTACAGCCAAGTTTTTACATTCCTCAATAATCCATTGCCAGACATCTCCTGTTGCACGCTCCTGAGAAGCTTTGCCATAGCGAGCAAGACAAATCTCATAGCCAGCCTCTGCCAATGCATCACAATATTTATCCAAGTCTTCATACGCTGGGGGAATAATAAAAAGTGCACAAGGCTTATTAATTTCGCTCATGCGAATTCTCCTTAGATTTGGTGATTTCGCCGGTTCTTTCAAATGCCAAATTCTCGTTATTCAACTCAACTTTTGGAACCAAAATCCAAACACGCCCGGCTTGCTTCATCTTTCCTGCAATTTCCCCTGCCGCTTGTCCTGAACCAAAATAAATATCAACACGCAGCCCCTTGATGGCGGCCCCTTTGTCTTGGCTCATCAGCAGTCTTTGATAGGAATCACTACTACCGGGTAGCTTCGTATCCATCCAGATGGGATAGCCGAAAGGGACGCGGTCGGGGTCAATTGCAGCACTTCTTTGAGGGGTAAGCCCCACATTCATCGCTCCGGGCGGGCCATCAGCGGTGTCTTCACGTTCAACAAAGAAGGTGTATGAGGGATTTGACCAGAGTAGTTCGTTAACCCGATCCGGATTGCCCTTCGCCCATTCACGGATTGCTTGCATCGAAATTTTTTCCGCTGCAATTTCGCCGCGAGCAACCAGAATTTTGCCAATCGAAGCATATTGCTGTGTATTTTTTCCTGCATATACGGCAGAAATACGTGCCCCATCGGTCAACTCGATTTTGCAAGAGCCCTGAACATGCGCCAAGTAGCGATCCAGATCGTTGTTCAAGTAGGCTATTACTGTCGCTGGAATGATGACTTCACCGCCATCTATCTGTTTGCGCGTTTTGTAAGGTATATCTTTTTCAAGGTCGCTTGGGATGTTGTACAAGGGAAATCTATAGACATCATCTGCGTATCGTTGTCCAGAGAAGATCGGCTCAAAGTAACCCGTAACTAAAGCGTCAGGATTGCCATCGGGGGCAGACAACAATTGGGGCGTGAAATTTTCTTCGAAAAAGTGACGAACCTTATTTGAATCATTCCCGTCCACTGACGTGGCCTGCTTGCATACAAAAATCCAAGGTGCGACAGTTCTCAGCTTAGCGCAAGTTTTAAGAAATGCAGGCCATGCCTCTTGAACCGAGTCCTGTTTCCAGCCTGGTAGCGTATCAACCGTATCTGCGTAGGCTGATGTACAAATCGCCAGCACAGAGAAACATGCAGCCATTTTTTTCGTCATTTTCATCATTTTCTCCATGAATTAACTATCTCAAACGTTATTTTTACGACTCAACTTTCGCCCGATATTCACGAATTTTTTCTGTGATTTCTGGACATATCGTATGTAACATAAGCCACTAAACTCTGAGCAAGCTACGGTTCATGAGGGATACCACGTTGTTGCAAACGAATTTTTGCGTGGCGCGTAAATAAATGTGATTTCACTATTGGAGTGGCATTGCAAATGCCGTGAGGTACGAGAAAGTCAGCGAGGAGTTTAGAACCGAACATTTGAGTTTCCTTTACGAGTGGGTCTTATCTACAGATACGACACCACTCAAATTTTCGACTCACTGTTTATCGGCTCATATATTTCAAAAAATTGAATAACTTTACAGTTGACGGTGATTTTGACCTGCCCAGCTATTAGTGTTGCACCAATTAACTAACGCGGTCAGAACGATGCATAGTGACTCTGCCAATGGACGCTTTAACTCCTGATTTCGTTTTCCTTTGAGTTGAATCAGGCGCCAAGCTCCGTCAAGACTAGATAGCTCAGCTGTCGCCACGCGCCTGCCACTCCCTTCATCACGTATAGAGAAAATTCTGGACTCACCCTTGATACATTTTCCTGTGTAATGTATTGCGCAGTTATGCATGGCGCGCTCAATAACCAACTGCAACACCTTGGATAGGAATAAGGTGTTGTGATGGAAAAAATTGAAAAGTTGTATACCCATCTGTGCGCAGAAGAGCGTGCGATGATCATGCTGATGAAACGGGACGGAAGTAGCATGAACGAAACGGCGAGATTTTTGAACCGTTCGGTGAGTACAATATCGCGAGAGCTTGGGCGCGATTTTGGAGGCACATCTGATTACGTTGCCTCACTGGCGGGTGAGCAGGCCTGTCAGCGGCGTTTCCAGCCGCGCAAGACCTTGAAGCTGGTGGTAGGCAACCCTTTGTTTGAAGTGGTGAAGGAGAATTTAAAGAAGAAATGGTCTCCCGAGCAAATTGCTGGCAAACTCAAGGTCATGTATCCAGACAGTCCTGCACTCCGCGTTAGCCATGAAACAATTTACCATACGCTGTACGCCATGCCGCGTGGTGATTTGCGTCGTGAGTTGGTCTCGCATTTGCGGTGGAGTCGAGATAAGCGACGTTCAAAAACGCGTGCTCCAGACGGGCGTGGTCACATCGCAGAAATGCAAAGTATTCACCAGCGCCCGCAGGAAGTAACGGATCGTGTCATTCCCGGGCACTGGGAGGCTGATTTGATCAAAGGCGCGATGAATCGTTCTTCGATCGGCACGCTGGTTGAGCGCACGACCTTGATGGTGGTTTTGGCCAAGATGTTTGATGGTACAGCACAGTCCGCCCTGGATGGCTTTAGTGAAGCGCTCAGTGCAATACCACCTTTGCTGCGCAAAACCTTCACCTACGATCAAGGGCGAGAGATGAGCCGGCATGCGCAACTGACCGAGAGGACAGGAGTTGCCGTGTATTTCTGTGACCCGCATAGTCCGTGGCAACGTGGCCTGAACGAGAACACGAATGGCTTGCTGCGGCAGTATTTGCCCAAGGGTTCAGACCTGTCGGTGTACACGCAGGAGCAGCTTGATGAGATAGCATGGAGCTTGAATACGCGCCCGAGGAAGTCGCTCGGATTTAGAACGCCGGAAGAGGTTTACAGTGAGCTTCTAATGAATATGGAACTTGCCAAAACCGCTACCAAACATTAACTGTTGCAGTTGGTATTTGAAACCGCCCATCCTTAATGACTCGTCCAGTAATTTCTGAGGTGAATTCAATGGAACAACGGTGTAGGGATTACCCAAGGGAATTTCGGCATTCCAGCCCTCAATTTCTGTAGCAACAACACAACGCCATGCTGGAGTG
Source organism: uncultured beta proteobacterium (assembly GCA_963784505.1). Classification (GTDB taxonomy): domain Bacteria; phylum Pseudomonadota; class Gammaproteobacteria; order Burkholderiales; family Gallionellaceae; genus Gallionella. The sequence continues at coordinate 13,049 of CAWASY010000025.1, forward strand.
TTGCAATACCGGTACGCATAACACTGATACCCAACCACGGTTGACCTGTCCCGCCATCACTTCATGATTGCCTGTGCAATCGGTGGAAGCCCTTTCTCCTTAAACTTGGTTGCCAATACGTATCGTTCTGATACGTGCCTATTTGTTTGCCCCGATCACGCGGCAGCGGTCTTCGCTGCCGAAATGTAATCCTGTTCGTATGCATTGCCCTTTGCTAATAACGCCCAGATGTTGCGTGCATTTTTGTTCGCCAACGCCACTGCGGCAACGTTTTTATTTCGTCTACCCATCAATTTACCCAGCCATTGATCGGGCTCCGCCTTGTTCTCGGCAAAGCGGATGGCATACACTCTGCGACGACGCTCAACCTCCAGCCACGCCTCTCTAGGCAACAATCGTTTTAGACGGGTGATTTCAAACCGCTTGGGCGATGCTTCACCGGTTTCGGTGTGCCATCAGTAATGCCGGGCACGACATGCTGTCCGGACACGTTGAAGTAGATGAGACTGTTTTTGGCGGTGTGCGGCACGGCAAGCGCGGGCGTGGTGCCGAAGGTAAGGTGCTGGTGGCTATTGCTGTGGAATTGCTTTCGCCAAAGGGATTCGGGCGCTGCCGCTTGCAGATTATTCCCAACGCAGACACCGAAACGTTCAAGATTTTTATTCAGAATCACATTAAACCCAGTTCGACTATTTACACCGATGGGCTTCCATCCTATCCCGGTGCAGCCAAAGACGAATACATCCATCACGGAACATCTATTAAGGGATCCGGTAAAGATGCCAACGAGGTTTTGCCGGGCGTACATCGTGTCGCGGCGCTCATTAAGCGCTGGCTGATGGGTACGCATCAAGGTTCCTTCGAAGAAGACCATCAGAGGCTTATCTGGATGAATTTTCCTTTCGGTTTAACCGGCGCAAGTCCACTCATCGAGGCATGCTCTTTTTTCGTCTCATTGAACAGTCGGTTGCCATGCATCCCATGCCCTTTCATGAACTCGTAGCCAATCCACAACCAAAAGGTCCGCAACAAGAATCCGCCGCGCCATCTAAACCTCGCAGCAAAGCGCCTTCTTCCCTCGATATTGCCGTGCCAACTCATCCGTGGCGATCATAGTTACCGTATTAAGCTGGACACCCCACTAACACACCCCACTAACACACCCCACTAATAAAATGATAACATGCGTTTTTAGATTGATTTTAAGGGGTTTTAAGTCGATTATTTTTGAAAAAACAACCCGAATTGACCAAATCAAAATTTACATCAATTGACGGTGCTTAAAGCTGCACTGCTGTGGCAAAATATGCCCATATCGTCAATTACTCACCTTGAGCACCCAAAAACCTGTCAAGCACTTTTTCAATTATTTTTGCGGTGGCTAGTAGTTACGAAAAGACGATGAATCCAGCTTTTCAGTCAACCACATCACTATCCGAAGCCATGAAGAATATTTTCAAGCCATTCATCCAGCCTGGCATTACCGCTTGGTTTCTCGCCGGACTATTTTTTTTCAGCCCAGCCCTGGCCAATCTCCCTATCGCTAAAATGCGTTCTAGCACGGTGCGTGTGCTTTGTCTCAAGCCACCGGGCGCAAGCACGGGTTCCGGTTTCGTAGTGGGAGGAGGAGAATATGTCGTCACCAATTGGCATGTCGTTTCTTGCACGGCGGAAGGGGGCGAGTCCGGCCTTTTTCTGTCGAAGGAAGAGCGTTATAAAGCCCCCGTAATCTGGAAATCCCCACAAAAAGACTTGGCGATATTGAAGCTGGGCGGGCGACTGGATCGCCCTTCGGTCGAATTTGCCAGCGACCATTCTGTTGAAGTGGGCGACAAAGTAGTAGCGGCGGGTTTTCCCGGCGCGGCGGACCGAGAAGAAAACCCAAGTGATAACTATGTCGTTTCAGTAGTGGAAGGTATTGTCAGCCGTTTTACCGAGCAAGATTCAGAAGGGGTAAACGTCAAGTTCTATCAGGTATCAGCCCCCATCAATCCGGGCAATTCCGGTGGCCCTTTGTTCAATGAATATGGGCAGGTTATCGGCATTAATTCACAGAAATCCTTGACCATGGTGCCAGTGATCGACCCCACCGCGCCGCAAGGAATCGGAATGGAAAGGGTTCCTCTGGGCGAGGGTATCGGCTGGTCGATACGAGCCGACGAATTGTTTCCTATACTCGACGAATTACATATTCCTTATCATGCGGCAAGCGCCAAGCCGAACCCGCTGGTGAGGCTATGGCAGCGCGATTCATTGGTTTTTACAGCGCTAATGGTCGCAGGGTTGTTGAGTACATTTGCGTTGGGCTTGTTGCTGACTCGACGTGGCCGGGAAATCGCCAAGGATGCAGTCAGCAAGAGTTATGATTATGCCACCCGCAGGCATTCACACTCCCCGCCGGTCAAACCTATTGTTCAGCAACGCCCCATCCTGCGCGGAGTTACGGGCGCTATGCGGGCAGCGTGCTTGAACTGGACGACAAGCCTGTGGCGATTGGACGCGACCCCCGCATGTGTCAACTGGTGATGTCCGCGAGCGAGACGGACATCGGGCGTCGGCACTGCGCTTTGCAATATAATTCCAGCAATAACAGCTTCCGTCTCGAAGATTGCTGGTCGTCCAACGGCACTTTCATGGCAGATGGGCGACAAATTACCCCAGGAGAAAAACAATCCCTGCGTGCAGGAGATAGTTTTTACCTGAGCAACCCCGGTTATCAATTCACAGTGGATTTGGAGAACACATAATGCGAATGATTTCGGCAAGTCTGTCCAAACCCGGTGGGCGCAAGGTCAACGAAGATAGTTGCGTTCAGGAAATTATACCCGGAGGCCGGGGATGCTGGATCGTGGCGGACGGACTGGGCGGACACGGAGGCGGGGATGTTGCTTCCAGCATTGTGGTCAAAAGCATGCTGAACACTTTTCGCGTCAATCCAGCCATATCTACAGAGGCATTAAGCGCGCATCTGGATGCCGCCCAGCTTGCCTTAATAAAGCATCAGGAAGCCGACCCCAGACTTGCCTCCATGCGCACCACGGTGGTGGCGTTGTTGGGCGATGGGAACCAAGCTATCTGGGGGCATGTGGGCGACTCGCGGCTTTATCTTTTTCGCAAGGGGCGCATTCACACTCAAACCAAGGATCACAGCGTTCCGCAAGCAATGGCCGATGCAGGCGATATTGCCTATGAGGACATTCGTTATCACGAAGATCGAAATCGTCTGTTGCGCAGTATGGGTAACGAAGGAAAATTGCGTCTGACGGTCGAGACGACACCGAGATCGCTCCAACTCGGCGATGCGTTTTTGCTATGCACTGATGGATTTTGGGAGTATGTGACCGAGACCGAAATGGGCATCTCTCTGGCGAAATCGACCAGCCCGGAACAATGGCTGAATGAGATGGAAAAAATCATCCTCAAGCGCGCACCATCGAATCATGACAATTACACCGGAATTGCCGTTTTCGTGGAGCATTGATGAAACCTCGCAACCGGGAAATCAATATCTTCAACCTTTCCATGCTGGACGTGATCTCAGGTGCTATGGGAGCGTTTCTGATCATCATGGTGGTGCTCTTCCCTTACTACAAAAAAGAGTCCGTTGATTATCAGCGCGAAATCCAGCAAATAACTGAGCAAGCCAAAGCAGCTCAGGAAGCCGCACGCAAAGCGGTGGCAGATGCCGAACAAGCACGCGCCCGTGCCGAAGCGGAAGCGCAGGAAAGTCGGCAGCGCGTTGAAGCGGCGCAGCATCAGTTGGCCAAAACTTTTCTGGTGATTCACATTCAATGGGAAACACCGAAACAGGATGTGGACTTGCATGTCATCGACCCTTCTGGAGCTGAGTTCTCTTACAATAGCAAGACCGTTCCCGGCCATCCCGGCGAACTGAGCGTCGATAGCCAATATGGCCCAGGAAACGAAGTTTGGACGGCACACGATGCCAAGCCAGGCGACTACAAGGTTTATGCCAACTTGTATAAATCCCATGGCGAGACGAAAATGCCCACAATCAAAGGGAGGGTGATTCATCGTGATGGCGGAACATCAATGCCTGATGTGCAGCTTCAGGGAGTACAACAAAAAACTCTGATCGCCA
>CAWASY010000026.1:0-5456 GCA_963784505.1 uncultured beta proteobacterium
AATCGCTCAATTCATGGCCCACTTAGTGCCATTATGCTGCTGGTCGAGGTGTAGAATTTACAGCAAGAAGGCTGAGGGTCGTGGCGTGTTACAACGTGCCCTGAAGACTGTCATACAGAATCTTTCGGTTAGATGAATTACGCCCTATTGAATTGCTGGCTGAATTCACATGTCGCTGTGCAGTATCGAATAAGCCTCAATGACTCATGAGGCTTCCACGAAGTCGTGAGTAAAATGCAGTGCTTTAGTTAAAACTCCGCGAGTAAGCGTAGCGCGTAAACATTGATCGGACCCGCGCTGCGTTGTATGCAGGATTCTGAATACGTTGGTAGTCAGCCGTTAACTGAATATTCTTAACCACATTAAAACTGTAATAGCTTTCAAATATATCCTCCGGATGGTAGCTCAAAGCGCCATCACCGATGAAATATGAAATACCACCCGCTTCAAGAAAATGCTGGCGATCAGCCGATAAAAAATTGCGCATTAAAGATAAACCAATTCCGTCTTCGCTCCGTCCCCAAGCATTACCCTTGATAGCAACTCCAGCAGAAAACGAACCATCCACTTCGGTGAACGCGTAAGTTTCTGTACGTCCATCAGTTTGCATGATGCGCGTAAAAAACCCGGTGTTATTGTTGATTTCCTGCTCGATATTGACACCCAGACCGTATTTTTTCAACATAATGTATTTCCAAATTTATTTCAGGTGAAAACCCGCGATTCTAATCGCGTGTCGTTAATTATTTGTGACGCTTTTAAGCTATTGCCAACCATATTTGCGGGTATATCACAGCAAAAAAGCTACTGTTCGCGAACTACTATTACTGGACTGTTGCTAGGAAAATATTTCATTGACTCCTTGAGGGACGAATGCAGATGGGGTATCCAGCGTTTCTGCGTTGTCCATAATTCTGCGCTGTGCTCATGTTTGATTGGGAAAAGTAGTGCTTTTATTGACCCGAGGGACGAGCGAAATTCTGCTGCCAACAATATGAAGCGTTCCCTGATCGCTCAGTCGTTTCAAGGTGCGGTAGAGTGATTCATGGCTTAAACCTAACTCAGAAGCCCACGCTTTGCGCGGTTGATTCAATGTGACAGCATCGTTTATACCTTCCGATTCAATGTAGTGGATGATCCGCTCCACAGCACTATTCAGGCTCAGTCGTTCACATTGAGCGCGCAGTTTCCGTACTTCACGAGCAAGTTGCTCCATCCAGACAGCCCGAAAGGGTGCATCTTGATCAAGTGCGGTGCGGAAAGCTACGAGGGGAAAATACAGCAGCATTGCTGTCTCGGTTGTCACTCCATCACAGTGGTATATTTTGCTGCCCAGACTTGCCTCAGCAATAAATCCGCCCCGAGATCTTTGCAAAATGATTTTTGTGCCGCGCAAGTCGTGGCGAACAAGTTGCACCTCCCCTGCAACGATACAATACAGGGTGCGTACTTGATCCCCGATTCGGAATAGACCATCTCCAGTTTTCACATTTTTGCATTCGGTTACATTGCGGAGCGCATGTGGTACATGCTCCAGGAATGGTTGGGATTCGATAAATATTTTCCAGTCCATGCGATACGATCAGGGAAGTTGATATGATCTGAATCATATCAGGCGGGCTAGGTAAACCCCAATAATATAGTCCTCCGCATAATGCGGGATTTGTTTATCACTCTTGGAGAAATTATTAAATGAAGAAGGTTTCTGCGCTGTTTGCAATCTTGTTTTGTGGCTATCTGACCATGAGCCAGTCTGTCGCTGAGGAGGGTGTTGTTATGGAGCATCATGCCATGCATCATCAGCACAGTATGGATGAACGTCTTTCGCTCGGTTTGACGCCGGAAATGAAACAGCATCAACTGAAAAACATGAGATCGCATGTGGTTGCCATTCAGTCTATTGTCGGGCATCTAGCAAACAATGAATTCGATCAGGCTGCACAAGTTGCGCATTCTGAACTTGGACTGACGGAAGAGATGAGAAAAATGTGTTCGACTATGTCGGACAACGAGAACTTCAGGAAACTGGGGTTGGCGTTCCACCAGAGTGGCGATGATTTGGGCGATACCTTAAAAAAGAAGGATATGAAAAAATCTCTGCAAGCATTGCAAACTACCCTGGACTATTGCGTGCAATGTCATGCGACATTCCGACAATAACGGCCTTTATGCAGTTAACGGATGTTCGATCGGTGATGAGTTTTCGCTATAGTGGAGGCTGATTTACTGATTTCGAGCGGGTTGATTTGGCGTGCTGAGTCAACTCCTGCTTTGCATGCCGAATCACCGCAACGCCAGAAGACAGTGCCAGCCATGCCATGATTGAGGCTACGACCAGATCAGGCCAATTGCTTCGATTAAGTCCGTAAACTGCTGTAAATCCGGGGGCTGGTAGCCACCGCTTCGATTCGGTAAATTAACGTTGTCGAGACGATTAATAACTGAAGGAGAGAAGCGATGACTGGATATGAGATTAACGTAGGTTCGGAGTTATTGCCAGGTCTTTTGAACGGGCCAAATGGGCTGGCGAAACTGGTTGAGACGGTGCTCAATCAGATTCTGGAGGCGCAGGTTGCCGAGTCGGTCGGTGCGCAGCGCCATGAACGATCCGAAGCGCGTCAGGGCTACCGCAACGGCTATCGTGCCAGGACGCTGTATACACGCGTCGGGCCGGTAACCTTACAGGTGCCGCAAACACGGGACGGCAGTTTTTCGACGGATATTTTCAAGCGCTATCAGCGCAGCGAACAGGCGTTTGTACTGGCGCTGATGGAAATGGTGGTGCAAGGCGTGTCCACGCGCAAGGTGTCGGCGATCACCGAGGAGTTGTGTGGGGCGAGCTTCTCCAAGTCGACGGTCAGTGAGCTTTGTGCAGGACTTGAGCCGCGTGTGCGTGCGTTCAACGAGCGTCGATTGGAAGGCGACTACCCTTTTGTGCTGGTGGACGCGCTGTTTATCAAGAGCCGCGAGGGCGATCGCGTCGTCAGCCGAGCGGTGCTGATTGTGTCGGGCATACGCAGCGATGGCTACCGCGAAATACTGGGCGTGCGGATCGGCGATACCGAGAGTTTCGCCACCTGGAACGAGACGTTCCGCTGGTTAAAAGGCAGAGGGCTCAAAGGCGTGATGTTTCTGATTTCAGACGATCATGCCGGTTTGACCGAGGCGGCTGCCAAATACTTTCAGGGTGCAAGCTGGCAGCGTTGTCAGGTGCATTTGATGCGCAATATCCTCGGTCAGTGCGCGAATAAACATCGGGCCGAAGTCGCTGCCGGAGCCAAGCTGGTGTTGCAGGCAACGGACATGGCAGAAGCAAAACGGCGTCTGGCTGAGTTTATCGAACGCTTTGCCAAGACTGCGCCGAAGTCGGTCGCCTGTCTGGAAGACGGGTTTGAAGATGCGATGGCGGTGATGGCCTTGCCGGAGAAATATCGCAAGCGGCTGCGCAGCACGAACATGCAGGAGCGGTTGAATGAGGAAGTACGCAGGCGAGAACGGGTCATCCGCATCTTCCCGAATGACGAATCGGCGCTACGTCTGATCGGGGCGTTGCTGGCTGAGAAAAACGAGGTCTGGCAGGAACGAAAATATCTGGATATGGACGAATTTAACGACTGGCTGGCGACACAAAACACACCTGACGACAGTGGAAATGTGATCGCCATCAGCGCTTAAAAAACGGAATTTACTGAATCAAATTTACAGCAACTTTTGGACTTGACCATTGCTTCCGGTACCGAACACGCCTGCTGCGGCTAACATTACCGCAACATTGCCAATTGCATCGTTACGGCTACACAGCCAGACAGAGCGCATGTTGGCATCGCCATCGCGAAAGGTGTAAAGCATCAGGGCAACGGCACCATTAGCGAACAATGCCAGCACCGCAATGCCCCCCATGGTCATGGGTTCTGGCGGTATGCCGTTGATTGCAGCCCATCCCGCTTTTGTGAGCACGAACAACCCGAATGCCGCCATCGAAAGGCCTTTCACCATTGCGGCGCGTGATCGCCACGCCAGTCCCATGGATAGCACGGCCAACGTGATTCCGTAATTGGCGGCATCACCAGCGAAATCAACTGAATCCGCGAGCAGTGAAACCGAGCCCGACTTCATTCCACCGACGATTTCGACAGCAAACATCGCGGCATTGATAACCAGTGCAATCCATAGTGCCTTGCGGTACCGTGGGCTGACGCTGGATTGTAATGTACAGGTTGAATCGCAGCAACTGACTGACATGATCTTCTCCTTCAAATTGTTTTCATCAGTTTGCATTACACACCCTGTAGTCACTCCATGGTCAAGCGTGTATTATCAACAATCAGTTAATTATCTATGGGCGTGTCATGGTTACAAGCATGCGTATTGGCGAGCTGGGGCAGGCGACTGGTGTCGATGTCGAGACGATTCGCTACTATGAAAAAGCGGGGTTATTGCCAGAACCGGCACGGAGTCAAAACGGTTATCGCGCCTACGGCCCGGCGCATCTCGAACGGCTGGCATTTATCCGACATTGCCGTGCGCTGGATATTTCACTTGCCGACGTGAAGCGGTTGCTGGATTTTGTCGCGCATCCGAATGCTGACTGCGAAGGCATTGACCGTTTAATCGACGCGCAATTGGATCGGGTAAGGGCGCGACTGAAGAGTATGCAGGCACTGGAACAGCAACTTGCCGCTTTGCGTGGCCGGTGCGGCGAAAGACACTCGGCAGGAGAATGCGGCATCCTTCACGAACTGGTTGCCGCAGCACATGGCGAAGCCTGTGCCTGCCATTCAACACAACAGTGCGTCAATCCACCTTGCTAACGGATTAAGCAGATACCCACATACCGGTATACGTTGCATAATGCACGCACTTCACCGATTGCGAGAATATTGCTGTGGCTTGGTTAATTATCAAATACTCGCTGACAGCAGCCATCATTGTGCTGGTGTCGGAATTTGCCAAGCGTAGTGACAAGCTGGTTGCGTTCGTTGCCGCACTTCCGATGATCACATTGCTGGCACTAATCTGGTTTCATCTTGAAAATCAGCCGGAAGCTAAAATCGCCAATCATGCTTGGTACACATTTTGGTATGTCGTGCCTACGTTGCCGATGTTCCTGATTTTTCCGTTGCTGTTACCCCGGATAGGATTTTGGCCGAGCTTGCTGGTATGTGTTGTATTCACAGTTATTTGTTTTGGGCTATTCGGCTTGTTGCTGCGTCGCTTTGGGATAGAGTTGCTCTAACGCTGTTGCCACGGACTAATTCATATGGAGGTGGATAATGAAACTCGGCATTGTGATTTACTCGAATGACCCCGAAACTGTCTGGAACGCATTCCGCTTGGGTGTATTTTCTTTGAAAAAAAGTGATGCAGTTTCAGTATTTTTGTTGGGCAAAGGTGTGGAGTCTGAATCGCTAGGCACCGAAAAATTTGATGTCATGGGGCAGATGCGAAATTTTGTA
>CAWASY010000027.1:0-8905 GCA_963784505.1 uncultured beta proteobacterium
ACTGAACCGTCGGTCGCGACGGGCAGCTTTCGGGCATACAATCCAAGGGATAAGAGTTCTACAATCGGCACACTGGGGAATTTATAAATATTTCTTCAAAATCCTTGTAAGATTTGCAATTTCTCCACGACTAATCCTTGCATCCACCATCTTGGTAATGTCAAAACTGCTTACAAATTTATCCTTGGAGAAAAAAATGAAATTCAATAAAATCGCAAAGACCCTGATCTCAACCGGCGCATTGGCCGCTGCAATGAGTGGCGCAGCAATTGCCGCCCCCTGTGGCGCAATGAATCCATGTGCAGGTCGTTCGCAAAAGGAATCCTCTGCCAACCCATGTGCAGGGAAAAACCCTTGTGCGGGTAAACATCCCTGTATGGCCAAACACAAACACCACAAAGCTAATCCCTGTGCAGCAAAAAATCCTTGTGCGGCGATGCATCCGTGTGCAGCAAAGAACCCTTGCTCTGCCAAAAACCCATGCGCAGCAAAAGCCCACTAGGCAACCAATCTGCATCGCACACAACCAGCCCCGCAACGGGGCTGGTTGCTGCGCCTGATTTATCCACGCTGCCACTGGTGCAGTTACTAGCCATGCAGAGCGCCGGATTGGAGATCATGGAATGTTATCGCGTATTGAAAAAATCCGAAATGAATATCGTCGGTGAAGTGTTGCGAGATACGCTGAACAAGGGCGAAACCTTTTACGAATATAACCATTACCCCGATGACGACGTGTATGACCGCGAGACTCATGCACAGTATTATTATCACGCCCATCGCGGAGAAGTTGGCGAACATGGGCACTTCCACTGTTTTCTTCGCCCCAAGGGCATGCCCGCTGGAGTGACGCCCATTGCCTGCTCTACCTCGGATCCGTGGCCACAAGGCGATGAAGCCTTGTCGCATTTGCTCGCCATTGCCATGGACAGTTACGGCTACCCGACAGGGCTATTCACAACCAATCGCTGGGTGACCGCCGAAGCCTGGTATCCCGCAGATCAGGTGATCCGGATGCTGGACCACTTTGTGATTGACCAAGCATATCCATCATGGCCTGTGAATCGTTGGATCAGCGCGATGTTCGTGCTGTACCGTCCGCATATCGAAGCCTTGCTCAAGCAGCGTGACGAAATCATCTGGTCATGGGCGACAACTCATCCAGACAAGGACGTATTTGAAGATCGCAAGCTAGACATAACCAGTCAGATCGAGATTTCGGTGGAGAACACACTGCACGAAGTTGAACAGGCCATCTCAACCAAACAAAATTGACCATGCCAACATTGGCCCTCATTTGGCTGTGAATCATCGCTGCATTGCCGGGAAATTGTGTGGGATTTCGCTTGCGCAAGGTCTTTCAATTCGAGTGAAACACTCTACAACATTGTCTTTCCACTAACCAGGCTATCAATAATCGGGCAGCCGCATCCGTTTTTTCCTTTGCTGCAGGCGGAAATAAGTTTTTCCAGAGCTGATTCGATAGCGTGCAAATCTGCAAGTTTCTGTTTGATCACGTCCAGTTTTTTCTCGGCCAGCTCCTGTGTTTCCGCGCAGTGTTCACCTTCAGCCAATTGAAGCAACAAAGTGATTTCAGTCAGCGAAAATCCAATTGCCTGCGCACGCTTAATGAACAACAGTCTTTTTAGTTCTTCATCACCGTATCGCCTGATAGAACCAAAAGTACGTTTCGGCGTGGGCAGTAATTTTTCGCGTTGGTAATAACGAATGGTTTCGACATTGACACAACCAGCATTTGCTAATTGCCCGATGGTCATGTCGGCTTCTAAATTCTGCATCTGTAATTTGGCAGCACTTACTTTGCTAGTTTGACCGCGTTGCTTCTCCAGCTCGAAACTCGCTTTGCTCATTTTCATAATGCTTGACTCCGTAGTTGACTACGGGTTTAAGGTTAGCACATCTTTTGAAAAAGGGAATCACATGTCTGGAACGAAAACCGGTCGCGGCACGCTGTTCATAGGCGGCATAGCGGCCATATTAGCATCGACTTGCTGCCTTGGGCCACTGGTGCTGATCACGCTGGGATTTAGCGGTGCGTGGATTAGCAACCTGACCGTGCTGGAACCCTACCGTCCGTTTTTCATCGGTGCAGCATTGGTGGCGCTGTTCTTCGCTTGGCGGCGTATCTATCGCCCAGAGGCTGAATGCATGCCGGGTGAAATTTGCGCCTTGCCGCAGACCCAACGTATTTACAGAATAACTTTCTGGATCGTCGCGTTGCTGATACTCGTCGCGCTTACCTTCCCCTATATCGCACCACTTTTTTACTAAAGGAGTCGTAACATGAACAGATGCACACAAACAGACCTAAGAACAGTGACTCGCAAACTCAACAAAACTTGCGCCATCATCCTCGTTACCATGATGACCGCGCTAACGGTCACTCCCGCCTTTGCGGTCAGCAGTACGACTACATTGGCAATATCCAACATGACTTGTTCGGCCTGTCCGATCACCGTAAGAAAGGCACTCTTCGGCGTGCATGGCGTAGAGAAAGTGGCTATCAATCTCGACAAAAAAGAAGCTGCCGTGACTTTCGACGATGCACAGACCACTGTTAAGGCACTCACCACTGCGACTGAAAATACGGGCTATCCATCCAAAGCTGTGGGGGTACACTAATGAAAACATCCACCTTGTTAAAAACTGGCACGATCGGGGTGATTGTCTCCGCCTTGTGCTGCTTTACGCCCGCACTGGTGCTTATTTTTGGCGCAGTCGGTTTGGCAACATGGGTAGGGTATCTTGATTACGTGCTGATGCCCGCCCTGCTGTCGGTTTGATCATTTATGCCGTCAGCCGCAAATCAAAGGCAGCCAGCGCCAGTGATACCGATTACTCCATTTCGAAAGGGCATGAATCATGAGCACAACCCAATTGCACATTGCTGTCATCGGCAGCGGCGGCGCGGCGATGGCGTGCGCATTGAAGGCGGTAGAGCGCGGCGCACGCGTGACACTGATTGAGCGCGGCATCATCGGCGGCACCTGCGTTAACATCGGCTGCATTCCTTCAAAGATCATGATTCGCGCTGCCCACATCGCGCACCTGCGCGCGAATAGCCCATTCGATAGTGGCATCTCAGCCGCTGTACCCAGCATCCAGCGCGGCCGTTTGCTCGCGCAACAGCAGGCTCGCGTGGACGAACTGCGCCACGCCAAATACGAAGGCATACTGGAAAGCACACCGGACATCAAGTTGTTACGCGGCGAGGCTCGCTTCAAGGACGGCCACACGTTAATTGTTCTTTTGAGTGACAGCAGCGAACGCGAAGTTTCATTTGACCGTTGTCTTGTTGCATCCGGCGCCAGCGCGGCAATTCCGTCAATTTTCGGGTTGAAAGACACGCCTTACTGGACTTCGACCGAAGCGCTGGTAAGCCCTGCCATTCCACCAAGGCTTGCCGTGATCGGCTCCTCGGTCGTCGCGTTGGAATTGGCGCAAGCTTTCGCACGACTGGGCAGCAAAGTCACGATATTGGCGCGACACACCTTATTCCTCCGCGAAGACCCGTCCATCGGCGCTGCGGTGACGGATGCATTCCACGCCGAGGGAATAGCGGTGCTGACCGATACACAGGCGAGTAAAATCAGCTACGCGCACGGCGAGTTTGTGCTTAAGATCCCGAATGGTGAACTGCGTGCCGACCGGCTGCTCGTTGCCACTGGACGATCACCCAACACCCTCAGCATGGAACTGGACAAAGCAGAGGTGACGCTCAATCAGCAAGGCAATATCATGGTTGACAACCGGATGCGCAGCAGCGCGCCAGACATCTACGCCGCCGGCGATTGCACCGACCAGCCGCAGTTCGTCTACGTCGCAGCAGCAGCCGGAACGCGAGCGGCGATTAACATGACCGGCGGCGATGCCGCCCTTGATCTTACTGCTATGCCCGCCGTGGTATTTACCGACCCCCAGGTGGCAACGGTGGGTATGTCCGAAGCGGAAGCGCACGAGAAAGATATCAAGACGATTAGCCGCACCCTGCCGCTCGACAACGTACCGCGCGCACTTGCCAATTTCGATACACGTGGCTTTATAAAACTGGTCGCGGAAGCTGGGAGCCTACGCATACTGGGTGTGCAGGCGGTAACAGCAGATGCGGGTGAGATTATTCAAACGGCGGCTATCGCGATCCGCTCGCACATGACCGTGCATGATTTAGCCGACCAACTCTTTCCTTATCTGACGATGGTCGAGGGACTAAAACTGTGTGCACAGACATTTACCAAGGACGTAAAGCAACTTTCGTGCTGTGCAGGTTAAGCAAAATGTGGTGCCACGACTCCCAAGTTTGGCGCTTTGTGTTCGCACGTTACCTCCCCGCGCTTGCCGTGCTGAGCGCGTTGTGGGAAGCGCCTCCGACATCCATCGCTTATGCCGTTTTCCATTGTACCGTTGGCGATGTGCTCATTGGCGTTGGCGCACTACTCGCCGCACTCATCGCAACGCGCGCCAGCGCGCTGCACAATTGGCACTGGATCCTGGTGAATACAGTCGCGGTCATATTTGGCTTCGTTTTCACGGCGTTTAGCGAATGGTTCAACACCACTGTGCTGGCAAGCTGGACGTATTCGGAATGGATGCCGCTTACCCCTTTTGTTCCGATCGGCGTATCACCACTTCTGCAATGGGTGGTCGTACCGCTTGCCGCGCTGGCGTTCTCTCGGCGCGTGGCATACTCGAGCAAGTCATGCTAATACCGCCACCGACTGAATAGCCATCATTTCTGATGAAATGAACCCCGAAACGTTAGTTTCCTTATCTCACTGTGCAAACATTTAGCACGGATGTAAAGCGGCCTTCATACTGCACCGGGGTGATTCTGCTCATAATACGATGGGCGCCATTTCTTCCACCATTCTGCCGATAAGATCCAAATCGCTATCTGGCGCAAGTACACTGGCATCACCCATCTGCCCCGTCATATCCAACCGGAACGTGTCGCCAATTTTGTTCAGGTGTGATTCGCCGCCGCAGGCGCGGCAGTAGACGTAATCTCCCTCGTGCTGACTGCGCTTTCTGACAACAGGCGCATGGCATGAAGGACAACTTTGCAAAGGTATGCCTGCTTCGCTGTGCCCGACAATATGGGCAATATCGGCTGCCATATTCAATTCCAGAAAATGACGACCTAGTGTTTTATCAAATTGAATATCCAATTCGTTGCCGATAATAACCAATGCTTTTTCAATCGGCATCCCTTTGCGATAAGGGCGTGTGCTGGTCATCGCATCGAAGGCATCGGCGATGCTGACGATGCGCGCCACTTCAGGGATGACATTACCAGCAATGCCATGCGGATAACCTTTTCCGTCCGGGCGTTCGTGATGACCGACCACTGCCTCCATCGCAAGGTTGGCAAGCGGATGGTTAGCCAGCAAGCGTCCGCCCACGCTGGGATGGGTACGGATCACGGAGAATTCAGCTTCGGTTAACCGATCCGGCTTATTGAGAATAGCATCGGGCACGCCGACTTTGCCAAGATCGTGTAAAAATCCGCCAATTTCGCACAACGCAACATTCCGACGCGACAATCCTGCCTGCAAGGCAATCAGTTTGGAGAACTGCGATACACGCCACAAGTGACCGCCGGTATAGGGATCGCGAGCTTCGACGATCATCGACAAACCGAGCAATGTATTCAGTAACGATGATTTTTCAGACATAACTTTCTTCTCCGATTCAACGCTCAAAAACGACTGGTCAACATAACTAGCCAATCGGGCATGACATTCACCGCATGACGCTCGAATGTCTTGTCAGCTCCTGACAAGACAAGGATACCAAGCAATAGCAGTGCTGCGCCAAAAACTTTCTTTGCCTTTTGTCCGGCCTCAAGCATGCGGTTGCGCCATTTACCCATCGCTTGGCGTGACAACATACCGATAGCCACCAGCGGCAATGCGGCACCTAAACTGAACATTAACATCACCGCACCTACCTGCAACAATGCCTGTCCCTGACTAGCTAGGGTGATCGCCACACCCAGTGTAGGACCGACGCACGGACTCCACACGATACCAAGCAACATGCCTAGCAAAAATTGACCATGCAATCCGTCCAGATTAAAACGCGCGAGCAGTCCTTGACCAACACCCAATCGACTAATTGCACCGCTGAATTTTTCTTGAAGCACGCTAGAGAACATAATGGTGCCAAACAGCATCAATAGCAGCCCGCCCACCACACGCAAGGTGTCTGCTTCCAAGCCAATCCTGGCTCCCATCGAACCGATCACGACGCCAATCACCGTGTATGAGGCCATTAACCCGCCAATCAGTGCATACGGCCCCATGCGATGCGAGCTTACCGATGAACCCAACAAAATAGGCGCCAGCGGTAACACGCAAGGTGATAGTGTGGAAAGAACGCCCGCCAGAAATGACAGGCCAAAACTGGTCAGGCCGAGTTCCATGATTGCCCCCTACAAAGCCGAATGCAGCAATTCAGCAATCCGATCACTGTCGGTCTCGCCCGTCATTCGACCAGCCATTTCGCCACCTTTAAATACAATCAATGTACTTTGATATTTGGCACCCAATTTGTGCACAACGGGTTTCTGTTGATCAAAATCGACACGCAAAACAGTCATTCCACGAAACTCTGGTTGTAACAATAGCTTTCCCAACACCCGCTCCTGAGCACGGCAGGTTCCACACCAATCGGCATGAATAGCCACCAATACAGGTTTTCCTGCCTTGTTCAAGGCATCCAATTTCTCTTGTGTGTATGGCTCGCCCAGCGCGTGAGCAAGTAGTGGGAAGATTAACGTAAGCAACAACATCAATGATCGTGCAATCTGTTTCATGAAGGTCTCCTGGAAATTAAAAATGAGCTTGATGCCGTGCATCAATAAATCTTTGTCGTTTGCAATACCGATTTCTTACAGACGAGTACAAATATTCGAGTGTAAGAATTACCCATCTCAATTCGACTAACGGCTGTCAACCGTGCTTACACGCTTTGATTTTACCCACACCATTTTTTCTATGGAGAACACAATGAAACGAACCAAACTGGTCAACACATTAATTACTTCCGGGGTGCTGACGCTCTCTCTAGGCGGTATCGCCATAGCCAGCCCATGCCGTGCAAATCCCTGTGCACCCCGCAGCAGCTCGTCACGCGAAAATCCTTGCGCAGCAAAAAATCCTTGTGCTGCCAATAACCCGTGTGCAGCTAGCAATCCGGATCGAATCAATCTGAAACTGGTAACGCGCCCGAACAATTACCGCCCCTATAAAGGTAATCATGCAAAATTAGTCAAATATGGTAAAAAATTATTTAGCGATACCAGGCTGAGTACGAATGGCTTGTCATGCAACTCGTGTCATGATGGTTATGGCGCGTTTCAAAACACGTTTGCGCAACCCTATCCACACTTCGTGCAGATGCCGCATGAACGTTCTGGAGTTAAAACAGTTCATCTCGATGAAATGGTTCAGTTCTGCATGGTCGTTCCATTGGCGAGCAAGCCATTGGCATGGAATTCAAAGGAATTAGCTGCACTGACTGCATATACAGCCGAATATCAAAAAGGCTTCAAGCCAAGTCAGGTTTTGGCGACGGATAATCCTTGCGCAGCAAAGAACCCTTGTGCTGCGAAAACGCATTAGACATTTGCTCGCTGACCAATCTCAGCGGCTTGGTCAGCCTTGCACCCGCAGCAGCCAGGCGGGTGCTTTGACTGACAAGCCTGAGTAACATTACTTCAATCGTTTTTCCAGCCAGGTATCAGCCGACCATGTGTTTCGGCTGAGTATCAACAATACACCAAGCAAAATACCCCAGGAGAGGTGCTGATTGAGCCCCGCCTGACTCAGATCGGCATAAGAAATAACCGCGACGATGTTGAGAATGAAAAGTCCGGCTGCCGCAAAGCGTCCGAACAGACCGAGAACCAGCAGTACAGGCAAGCCCAGTTCTGCGCTGGCAGCCATCGACGCGGCCACCTCGGGGGGCAGCAACGGTACATTGTAGACATCGCTAAACAGATACAACGTGCTATCCCAACTCTGAATCTTGGTCAGACCGGACTTAATAAATACGTCTGCCAGGTACAAACGCAATCCAAAATCCAGCACGGGGGCCAAAAATTCCGGAAGATGCGATGCCGAATAGTAATACTTGCCCAGTCTTGATATCAATTTCATGTAATTTCCTTCAAATTAAAATTCGTCAATGCGTTATTCGCCACCAACATCAGCAATAAGGATGGCAAATCAAAGTCCGGATAACGAACCTGAATTGCATCCGTTGAAACGCCCAGTGAAGCGCCCTTCTGAACAGCTTGTAGCCATGCTGCATCGGCCTGCAATAATTCAACAACGTTGACTAGATCATCACAGCGAATGACGAGAACATTGCTACCGCCACGATCCAAATCGATATGAAAATCACAGGCCGCATCAGGTTGATGGGCATGCCAGATGGCGGAAATAGGATAACGGGAAGACAGCAGATGACAGGACGGATGCAGATGCAGGATCATATCTGCATAACGCTCAGGCGGTATCTGAGCCAGATCAGCAAGATTTAAAGCCGTGGCATCTTCTGCAAAATACGCACAGTGACAAGCCCACTCCAGTCTCGCGAAATCCGGCAAATAGACCAGATCTTTAGATGGTTCAAATGTCGCCAAAAAATCTTCCATTTGGGCACCATAATGGTGCAGGTTGCCGCTTTGCGAGCCATGCTGTCGGATAAAGGAACGCGTCAAGCGCCTGAAAAAATCCCACCCCACGAGCTGCTCGATGACCGGATAAGCACCGGCAAGCGCGTCATGCAGATTACCGAAATAATTGTTGCGGTAAACTCCAATGGCGACAGCCGAAGAATATTGCGCATAGTCCGCATTGATATGCGGCGAAGGTGCTTC
>CAWASY010000028.1:0-4777 GCA_963784505.1 uncultured beta proteobacterium
TTGCGGTCACCATCGCCGTCCGATGCTGCGCCGAAGTCCGGCGCGTTTTCACCGTAGAGTATCTCGACCAGTTCATGCGCATAGGTCAGGTTGGGATCGGGATGACCATCACCGAAGTCCGGTAGCGGAACGCAGTTCATAATGCTGTCGGAGGGCGCACCCAGACGGTTCAAAAAGATGTCGCGGGCGTAGGGGCCATTTACGGCATGCATCGCATCGAACTTGATGCGGAAACCGCCGGCGATCAATGCGCGGATGGCATTGAAATCGAACAAGGACTCCATCAGTTCTGCGTAATCGCTAACCGGGTCGATTATCGATACGGTCATATTGCCGATCTTGTAATCGCCCACGGTATCCAACGCGACATCCGGCGCATCGACCAGATAGTATTGCGAAATCGTCTTGCTGATTGCAAAGATCGCGTCGGTGATTTTCTCCGGAGCCGGGCCGCCGTTGTCGGTATTGTACTTAATGCCGAAATCGCCAGCAGGTCCTCCGGGATTATGGCTGGCGGACAGAATGATGCCGCCGTAGGTTTTATATTTGCGGATCACGCAGGAGGCGGCAGGTGTCGAGAGTATGCCGCCCTGCCCTACCAGTACGCGCCCAAAACCATTGGCGGCGGCCATTTTGAGGATGACCTGGATCGCTTCGCGGTTGTAATAACGGCCATCACCGCCCAGCACCAGCGTCGCGCCTTTAGGCGCCGAAATGCTGTCGAAAATGGCCTGTACGAAATTTTGCAAATAGTGCGGTTGCTCGAAGACGGGAACTTTTTTGCGCAGGCCGGATGTGCCCGGTTTCTGGTCGTTGAAGGGGGTGGTGGCGATGGTTAAAACGGCATTGGCTGTCATTATTAGTCCTCCCAGTCGATTAAAATTTTTCCCTTCATCATACCACCGCGCTAATGGCAAAAGTATGTCGATTCGAATATCTGTATTGTTGGCTGGATGACTTTCCACAAAGGGGTAATTTCCTGTAATAATTGCAAACTATCCAATCTGATAAAGCGGGAGCAAATAATATGTTGAGCCAGGACGATTTGAAGCGTGCAGTAGCCAAGGCGGCAATTGAATATGTACCAGCCGATTGTATCGTCGGTGTGGGGACAGGTTCGACAGCCAATTGTTTTATAGACGAGTTGGCTAAAATCAAAAATAATATTCGCGGTGCCGTGGCCAGTTCCGAGGCATCGGCCAAGCGTCTTAAAGATCACGGTATAGATGTGATGTCGCTCAATGAGGCGGGTGATCTACTGGTGTATGTGGATGGCGCTGATGAAATCACGCGTCACATGCACATGCTCAAGGGCGGCGGCGGTGCGTTGACCCGTGAAAAAATTGTCGCAGGTGCGAGCGCAAAATTCATCTGTCTGTGCGATGCGAGCAAATTAGTCGATGTTCTGGGCGCATTTCCATTGCCGATCGAAGTTATTCCGATGGCTAGAAGCTCTGTGGCGAGACAATTGCTTGCTATGGGTGGTCAACCGGTATTACGTCAAGGCTTTACAACTGATAACGGTAATATTATTATTGATGTGCATGGCTTGCAAATCATCAACCCGGTTGAACTTGAATCTGCACTCGATCATATTGCCGGCGTGGTGACTAACGGCTTGTTTGCACGACGTTGTGCCGATGTGCTGTTGCTGGGTACGCCGGAGGGTGTGAAGACGATGACTGCCTGAGTGGGGTCACATGAGCGTCACATTTTCCTATTAAACTATACAGTTTCACTCTCGCAAGGACAGACATGAACACCAGTGAACATACCTCCAGGCAATTCGACATAGAACTCGAAGCCATACGTGCCTACGTATTGCAGATGGGCGGATTGGTGGAAAGTCAGGTCAAAAACGCGGTAGTTTCACTGGTAGAAGGTGACGTTACCCTGATGAAACGTGTGATTGAGGGTGATGACAGAGTCAATGCCATGGAAGTCAAGATTGACGATGCGTGTTCACAGATGATTGCACGTCGCCAGCCGACCGCCAGCGATTTGCGTTTGATCATGATGGTCGTTAAAACGATTACCGATCTGGAGCGTATCGGTGATGAGGCCGAGAAAATTGCTCGCATGGCAAAATTGTTGTCCGAGAAGCACGGATTGTCCATACCGCGTTATACCGAAATCAAACATGCGTCGGAAATTGCGCTGGATATGTTACGAAAATCGCTGGATGCATTCGCACGGCTTGATGTGCAGATGGCCGCGACTGTGGTACGTCAGGATGATAAGGTAGATGAGGAATTCCGCGCCATCATGCGCTATCTCATCACGTTCATGATGGAAGACCCGCGCACCATTTCCACTTCCCTGGAAATCCTGTTTGTCGCCAAGGCGATCGAGCGTATCGGAGATCATTCCAAAAATATTTCCGAATATGTTATCTATATGGTCAATGGCCGTGACGTGCGTCATGTTTCTCTCGCTGAAGTTGAGCGCGAGGCGCTGAAGTAATGGAGCAACAGCCCATCCTGGCAGCGGTCGACATGGGGTCGAACAGTTTCAGGTTGCAGGTGGCCAAAGTGGAAGGCGAACAACTTTACATGCTGGACGGTCTGCGTGAACCGGTGCGTCTTGCTGCCGGGTTGACTGATGATAACTTTCTGGATGAGGCCGCGCAGCAACGCGCACTTGCCGCTTTGGGGCTATTTGCCGAACGTCTGCGCGGCTTGCCACCAGACGCGGTGCGCGCCGTGGGCACTAATTCTTTGCGCGTAGCAGAAAATGCTGCAGAATTCATCGTCAAGGCGGAAAAAATATTGGGTTTTCCCATAGAGGTGATCGCCGGACGTGAAGAGGCGCGATTGATCTACCTCGGAGTAGCACATGGCTTGCCGCAATCGGATGATAAGTTGATGGTCATGGATATCGGCGGTGGCTCTACCGAGTTTATCATCGGACACGGACTCAATCCCATCAAACTTGAGAGCTTGTATATGGGTTGCGTTAGTTTCAGCAACCGTTTTTTCGCCGATGGAAAAATTACCAAGCATAATCTGGCTCAGGCTGAATTGGCCGCACGCAGTGAATTGCAAAATATTGTTGCCGATTATAAGGGGCAATGGCAGAAGGCGATTGGTTCGTCAGGCACAGCCAAGGCGATTGCCGAAATTTTGGAATTGAATGGTTACAGCAAGCGCGGCATTACGCGTGAGGGACTCGACGCATTGCGTGAACATCTGCTCAAAGTGGGCGATATGCGTAAACTGCGACTGGAAGGCTTGCGCGAGGACCGATTGCCGGCTTTGCCTGGCGGTTTCGCCATCATGTATGCTGCCTTTGATGAATTGGGCATCACCCAGATGCAGGTGGGGTTGAGCGCATTGCGTGAAGGGGTGTTGTATGATTTGTGGGGACGCTTTCACAATAATGACATGCGCGATGTAACCGTGCAGCATTTTATGCGTCGTTATCATGTTGATCCCAAGCAGGTAGAACGGGTCACCCGACTTTCCAGCCTGCTGGCGCGGCAATTTTTCGCGCATAATGCGAGTGAGTCGGCATTGCACGTGCTGGGTTGGGTGGCCAGTTTGCATGGCATCGGCATCCGGGTGGCGCATAGCGGTTATCACAAACATACGGCTTATATTCTTGCCAATGCCGATATGCCGGGCTTTTCCAAAAAAGAGCAGGCACGCCTGAGTTTACTGGCGCTCGCGCATCGCGGTAGCCTGAAAAAACTGCAGGGTTTGTTGACCGATGAGGAGGATTGCGTGTTGGCAATGA
Organism: uncultured beta proteobacterium; assembly: GCA_963784505.1. Taxonomy (GTDB): domain Bacteria; phylum Pseudomonadota; class Gammaproteobacteria; order Burkholderiales; family Gallionellaceae; genus Gallionella. The sequence continues at coordinate 3,736 of CAWASY010000028.1, forward strand.
GTCTGCGACTGGCAGCCTTGTTTTATCGTAATCGTACCGACGTCATTTTACCTGCCATGCAGGCGAGTTTTATCGGAAGAAAATATTCCCTGATCCTGGATGCTGGCTGGGTGGAACAAAGTCCACTGACGGAAAATGCCTTGCAGGAAGAAGTCAAGCAATGGAAGGCGCTGGGAATCAGTATGCAGATCATCAAAAAATAACTTCCCGTTCGATCTGATGTTAAACTGCGCGCCGAAGCTGGCCAGGCAGTCGCCGCGCAGTTAGGCAAAAAATTCGGGGGGACCTGGATTCTCGCTGAATGCGGGGAGGAAAGTCCGGGCTCCACAGAGCAGAATGCCGGTTAATGGCCGGACACCGTGAGGTGATGAACAGTGCCACAGAGAATAGTCTGCCCAAGTACCGCAAGGTAACGGCGATGGTGAAACGGCGGGGTAAGAGCCCACCGCGGACGTGGTAACACGGACGGCACGGTAAACTCCATTCGGAGCAAGATCAAATAGGCTGACTATGGCGTTGCTCGCGTCGTCAGCGGGTAGATTGCTTGAGCGTAAGGTAACGAAACGCCTAGAGGAATGACTGTCCACGACAGAACCCGGCTTATCGGCCAGCTTCACCTTCACATAACAACTTGGGGCTTTTAGCCCCTTAGTTGTATGGGGAAGACCCTCGCGGACTCACTCAGAAACTTAGGAGCTTGTGGCGCAACAACTTGCCAGTTTACTGGCTTAGTTGCGTGACACAGCCCTTTCTGCTGTCGGCGTAGCCTAGTGGGGACAACCCCTGCGGCTGGGCCGTTTCATCGCCTTTAGTTCCGTGGAAAAACCCTTGCGGTTTCACATAACAACTTGGTGCTTTAGCTATCAGCTTCCCGAATATCGCGTCTCACCCCTTGAAATCTTGCAAATCCGCCCCATGTCGTTCCCACTCTTTTTATACCTCAAGGAACAAACATGACGACAAGCACTGCTGACAATCGCGAAACGATGGGATTTCAAACAGAAGTTAAGCAACTTCTGCAATTGACGTGCTGTCGTCGTCG
>CAWASY010000029.1:0-12635 GCA_963784505.1 uncultured beta proteobacterium
TTCGAAACTACTGTTGCTACAACACACGATCATCCGACTTTTGTAATCGATCATGTGATTCACTACTGTGTTGCCAATATGCCGGGCGCTGTGCCACGCACTTCAACTTTGGCTTTGACTAACGCGACACTGCCATATGCCATTACAGATTGCTAACAAGGGGTGGAAGAAAGCTTGTAACGAGAGTGAACCTTTGAGAAAAGGGTTGAATGTTGTAAAAGGAAAAGTTGTTTACGAAGGAGTTGCTGAAGCCTTCGGACTTCCATATCAAGACGTTCAAACAGTATTGTAATTAAAGTACGGTTTTATTTTATAAGGAAGGCCGGAATATAAATTTCCGGCCTTTTTTCATTTTCCCCGGAAGGTTTTATTCTGTCAACGAACTAATTTTTCTATTTTTGCAGCTTCGTTTAATAATAGCAAAAAATATAAAATCAATGGATATCCCAAGCAAATACAATCCCGCCGAAGTTGAAGACAAATGGTACCAGTACTGGATGGAAAACAAGTTTTTCCATTCCGAACCCGACGAACGTGAACCTTATACCATTGTCATTCCTCCACCAAACGTCACCGGCGTGTTGCACATGGGACACATGCTCAACAATACCATTCAGGATATTTTGACCCGTCGTGCCCGCATGTTGGGCAAAAATGCCTGCTGGGTTCCCGGAACCGACCATGCCTCGATTGCTACCGAAGCCCGGGTGGTGAACAAACTGAAAAATGAAGGAATTTCGAAATTCGACTTGAGTCGCGATGAATTTCTGGAGTCATGCCTGGGAATGGACCAACAAACATGGTGGAATCATTCTGGAGCAGTTGAAAAAACTGGGCGCTTCCTGCGACTGGGATCGTACCGCTTTTACCATGGACGAAGTGCGCAGCGAATCGGTGATCAAAACATTTGTCGATTTGTACGACAAAGGCCTGATTTATCGTGGCGTTCGGATGGTAAACTGGGATCCGGCTGCAAAAACTGCATTGTCTGACGAAGAAGTGATTTTCCGCGAAATGCAATCGAAATTGTATTACCTGAAATACCAGATAGAAGGCAGTGAAGGCGGATTTTGTTACGATAGCAACCACGCGTCCTGAAACGATTTTGGGTGATACCGCTGTTTGTGTGAATCCAAACGATCCACGTTTCACGCACCTGAAAGGCAAACGTGTTTTGGTTCCGCTGATTAACCGTTCCATTCCAATTATTGAAGACGAATATGTGGATATGGAATTTGGTACCGGCTGCCTGAAAATTACGCCATCGCACGATGTGAACGACTACGAAATTGGTCTGCGCTTCAATTTGCCAAGCATCGATATTTTCAACGAAGACGGCACCATGAGCGAAGCCGCCGGAATGTTTGTCGGCGAAGATCGTTTTGCTGTTCGCGAGAAAATTATGGTCGATCTGGAAGCTGCCGGAAATGTTGCCAAAGTGGAAGATTACACCAATAAAGTTGGTTTCTCGGAACGTACGCACGTTCCAATCGAACCAAAATTTTGCGCCACGGTCGGCGTGACTTGCCGAGTTTGCTGGCCGTGCTCGATGCGCTCGATGAACATTCATTACGACTGCATCGTGCACCTTCGATCCCCTTGTTAAAAGAAGTTATGCAACGTGAATTGGAGTTGGAATGAATTTGGCTTTATTTGATCTGGATAATACGCTGCTCAACGGTGATAGTGATTTCGAGTGGTCGCAATTTTTGATACGCATCGGTATTCTGGATCGCGAACTGTTCGAGGTGAAGAATCTTGCCTTTTATGATCAGTACAAGGCGGGTACGCTGGATATCCATGAATTTCTTGATTTTCAGCTAAAACCCCTGTCGCGTCATTCGCGCAAGACACTGGATGAGTGGCATCGACAATTCATGATCGAGAATGTATTGCCGATGGTCACGCAGGCTGCGCGTGATCTGGTGCAGCGACATCTGGCTGCGGGGGATTTGTGCGTGATCATCACCGCGACCAACAGCTTTGTGACCGGGCCTATCGCACGCGAATTTGGCGTCGAGCATCTGATTGCGACCGAGCCGGAACACAATGGGGGGGAGTTTACCGGGCGAGTTGCAGATGTGCCCTGCTTTCGGGAGGGTAAAATCACCCGGCTGAATAATTGGCTGGGTGAGCACGGCTGGACGCTGGACAGTTTTGCTGACAGTACTTTTTACAGTGATTCGCTCAATGACTTACCTTTGATGTGCCAGGTGAAACACCCGGTCGCGGCAAATCCCGATGAGACGTTGCACAAGCATGCCCAGCAGCATGGCTGGCGGATTATCAGTTTACGCTAGCAGGTTGTTTTTGTTGCTTTGAATGATGATTTTTTCGTGCAGATGTTTAAATTAAACAACAGGATGTACTGTTTCTACGTTAGAATTCACAAAAAATAACCAATTTGAATGGGGGATAGACATGGTACAGGAAAAATATATCGGGTATGAGAAGGTCATAAACGATGCACTGGTGTCTGCGCGCGGCAAATCAAACACCAATGAAGTCAGAATTGCCGCCCTTGAGAAAAAGTTGGAAACATCGAAGCTGAGTAATGCGGAAATTATGGATATTCAGAAGCAAATAAAGCAGTTGCGCGGTGGGTAGGTGAAGTGCTTTAACCCGTTATATCCAGTTTTTTCATTTTTTCCCAGAGGTTTTTTCGGCTGATGCCCAGTGAGTTGGCAGTTTCAGCGATGCGACCTTCATTGTTGCGCAGGCTGTTGCTGATGTATTTGCGCTCGCATGCCTGAATATAGCCACTCAATGATTCAGCGGTATCAATGAAATCCTCGGCTAAAACTGCGACATCATCGAACAGCAGTTCAGTATTGATGTCTGTTTGCTGCGACAGAATGCAGGCGCGTTCCAGACAATTTCTGAGCTCACGGATATTGCCCGGCCAGGGATAATTCATCAGGGCCTGTTCGGCAGATGCGGTCAGCCTGCGCGGTTCTGACTGGCCCGCATTCCATTCTGCCAGCAGTTTTTCGGCCAGCCACGGTATGTCTTCACGGCGCTCGCGCAATGGGGGGATGTGCAGATGAATGACATGAATACGATAGTACAGGTCTTCGCGGAATTTGCCGATTTCCACCATTTGTTTCAGATCCTGATGGGTTGCGCAAATCAGTCGCAGATCGACCGCTATCGGTTTTTCGGCTCCCACACGCACGATTTGCCGCTCCTGTATTGCGCGCAGCAGTTTGACCTGCATGGCGGGCGACATTTCACCAATCTCGTCCAGAAACAGCGTGCCGCCGCTGGCCAGCTCAAACAAACCGCGCTTCTCGCGTATCGCGCCAGTAAAGGCCCCCTTGGCATGGCCGAACAGTTCAGCCTCCAGCAGGCTTTCGGTTAAAGCGCCGCAATTGACGGTGACGAAGGGCAGCGCTTGTTCGGGGTCATATTGACTGCGCAAGGCGCGCGCCAGGCGTTCTTTGCCGACGCCGGATTCGCCGGTGATCAAGACGGAGGTGGGGTGTCTGGCGATTCTGGGTAGCAGCGCCTCGATATTTCTCATTGCAGACGATATGCCGAGGGTGGTTTCACGCGTCACATTGCAAACCGTGCGTGAGCATAGCGATTGCACCGACCCTAGCAGCGCGTGAATGTCCAGCGGCTTGGTCAGGTAGTCCTGGGCACCCAGTTTGAGCAATCTGACCGCGCGATCGATGGTGCCATAGCCGGTAGTGAAGATGAAAGGGGGGAGATCATCAACCGTATCCTTAAGCTGTCCGAATAGCGCTTCGCCGTTGATGTCCGGCAACTGGATGTCACAAATCACCACACTGTACTGCGTTGTTTTCAAAGCACGGATGGCCGATTCTCCGGTCTTGAACCAGTCACATTGATAGTTTTCAAGTTCAAAGCGGTCAGATAGTGCTTCGCCCATAATGGGATCATCCTCGATCAGACAAATACGATACATACTCAAGCTACGCCTTTCAGTGGGATGGATACGGTGAAATTCATGTGTTCATCGGGGTTTCTGCTGGCCATGACTGTGCCGCCTAGCTGATTGACTATCTGGTAGGTAACCCATAGACCCAAGCCATGCCCACCTTCGCTGAAGGTGCGAAAGGGTTCAAACAGGTGGGAAATTTGTTCCTGACTAAGCATTTTTCCGTTATTGCTGACGAATATTTGCAGCTTGTCGCCAATGATGCCGATGTCGCATGATACCTCACCCTGGAAGGTTGCTGCCTTGATGGCATTCATCAGCAGGTTGATCATGATCTGGCGTATAAAGGTGGCGGGCAGGGGAATTTCATCAGTCACGCTGTTGTGCCATGCCAGATGCAGCGCTTTCTGGCGGCTGTTGGGCGAGATGAGCGTCAATATGTCTTCAATGTCCTGCGGCAAAAGATTGCGACCATTCAGTCGGGATTCAACCAGCAGGGCGGATACGGTTTCCTTGATCTGGGTCAGGCCACGTTCGATCAAGGAAATGGTTTTGTTGGTCATCGGGCTGATGTCGGTATGGCATTTGAGTGTGTCGATTGCCATCAGCATGCCGCTCAGGGGATTGTTGATCTCGTGTGCGATGCCGGCAGCCAGTTGTCCTAGCGCGGCCAGCCGGTCTGCCTGTACCATGCGGTTTTCCAGTACTGCCTTGGCTTTGAGGTCGGTGAGTAGCAGGTTGTACGCCTCGAACAGTCTGCCCATTTCGTCGCGATAGGTATACAACTTGGGATCGAGATCTTCCGGCCATTCTTTTCCCAGTTGCGACATGTGTCTGGCTAGTTGCACCAGCGGCAGTGCCATCCGTCTTCCCCAGTACCAGTTGAACGGCAGCAGGATGGCCAGCATTAAGCCGCCCACCCATAAACCGTGCAGCGCATTCTGGGTATAGAGCGGCAGGAATACTGCCTTGGAATGGACGATGATCAAGGTGCCCAGGCTGGCATTGTCCTTCTCGATTGAAGTCAGCGAATAATAGTGTTTAGATTTGGCTAGATAGACCGTTTTTGAAGGTTCGTTCTGCATCAGACGGATTTTTACCGACAGCGCGGCATATTCCGGACCCAGTGTATTTAGTTCTGCCAGCATGGGGGTGAGTCTGGGTTGCGTCGAGACCACCACGCGCTGCGCATTATCGACCACCAACATGCTTTCCACCTGAACCCGGTTTGCGCTTGAGCGTTGACTGGCATCCGCAATGATTTCGAAGGCGCGCCAGATATCATCATGTAATAGTGCGGTAAACAGGGTGGGTTTGAGTGCGTAACCGAGCTTTTCGGATTCGACCGCCAGATCCTGTTCAAGTTGCTGGTAACTGTTTATCATGAATGATGCCGATACGGCAAGCGCTGCAGCCAGGATCAGGACGCTACCCCACAGCGGAATTTTGTAGCGGTAACTGAGATTAAGCAGTGATCTCATCGTATTGCCGAGTAATGATTTTGGTACAGTTTTGGATTGGCAGCAACAAAGCCGTCAAGGTTGAGCAAGCCAAGCAGGCGGCGACCCTCGCTGTTGGTGGACATCTGCAACAGGGCCTGTCGCATCTGTGCGGAGTCGGATTTGCTCAGCGAGTTACGCGCGACAATGGGCGGAAAAGCAAAGCTGCCGGTTTTGCTGACGATACGCGTTTGCCCGGTAATGTCCGGACGGGACAGCGCCAGAGTATCCCAGGCATAGCCTGAAACTGAGCCAGCGTCTGACAGGCCGATCGCAACGGCGGCGATGACTTTCAGATGGTCGTGAGTGAAGAAGGTTCTTTTGAAAAACTGATCTGGATCCTGCCCAGCGTTTTGTAGCTGATGACGGGTTACAGTATAGCCCGTGTTTGAAACCGGATCGACATAGGCGAAGATGCCATCCTTAAGGTCCTGTAGTGTATGGGTGTCATGATCCAATACCGGGACGATCAGGTAGGCCTGATCCAGCGGGTGACCGTGATAGAGGGGGGATGCCAGCAGGTCGATGAGAGATTGGTTCTCGACATAAGCTGGCGTGGATATCCAGGCGAAATCCAGTTTGTTTTGCCGCAACAAATAGAGGCTCTCCTCATAGCTCTCCCGAAAAACAAGCTCAACGGGACGATCCAGCTTGCTTTCCAGATAGGCGCGCCATTCCTCCAATAGTGCATACTGGTTGTGGGCGGTTGCCGATGTCATGCCTAATCTGAGCGGTTGCGGGTCGGCGATGACGGCGTGTGGCATCAGCAATATTGCACAGGCAAACAGGAATGGGGCTAAAAATCTCACTATGACCTCTGGTTTGTTACTCTATGGTAACAGCAAGCGGATCGTTTATGGGTATGTATCGTAACATCTGACGCTCGTCACCTTGCCATGCACAAAGAATACCTGGTGCAAGTGGGTAAATCCAATCAATTTTCATCACACCGTGCGGCAGAATTTTGTCGTGTCACCATGATTTTTTTCTTTAATATTAATTGTTTAGTATTGATCTATGCAGGATGTGCTCTGGTTTTTATAAAAAATAGCTCTAGGACGGGCATGTTTATTGCTTGTTATTGCGCAGTTAATCATGGCGCGGTTATTATTATGTACAAGCAGCTCAAGGCGGTAGTGTGGTTTTCAGTAATGCTGTTCATTTCCTTCCAGGTACAGGCTGCCGATGTCACTACAGGTACAGCCTCACTCAAGCTCGACAACACCTCCTGTCTCAAATGTCACGGCAAGGACGTCAAGGTCGATGACGAGCACACACTGCACGCAGTTAAAAAACTTCCGTTTGGCAAGAGTGTCCATGCTGCGTTGCAATGCGTATCCTGTCATACGGGCATTGTGGATGGCAGTAAACCCCATCAGGCCCAGGCAAAATCAGCTAATTGTGTGCAATGTCATACTGACCTTTTTGCTGCCGCAAAAAAGGATGGCTCGCTCAAGGACAAACCCAGACTGGGCGTCGTGGTTGAAAATATCGCCGCCTACGGCAAGACGTTTCATGCCTTGAAAAACAAGGATGAGCCTACCCGTGCCAATGCCAGTTGCGATGACTGTCACAACACGCATACCTTCAACGTGCCGCCCAAAGGCAGCCCGGATCGTACCGCCTGGCATCTGACTATCCCGAATACCTGCGGTGAAAAATGCCATACCGATGAACTGGAAGAATATGCCACTTCCGTACATGGTAAGAAAGTACTGGACGATCATGATCCCAAGGCCGCAGTCTGTACCGATTGCCACACTTCGCACGGCATCACCAATACCTCTGCAGAACCCTTCAAACTGGACATCGTGCATGCCTGTGGCGGTTGCCACAAGGAAAACCTGAAATCCTATTCGGAAACCTTTCATGGCCAGGTCAATGCGTTGGGTTACGGTTACACGGCCAAATGCTACAACTGTCACGGTAGTCACGGGATTCTGGCCGTCGCTGATCCCGATTCAAAAGTACATCCGAATAACCGCCTGAAAACCTGTCAGCAATGCCACAGCGGCGACAAGGGCTGGCAGGGGCTGCAAAAAGCCACGCCCGGTTTTGTGACCTTTGCGCCGCATGCCAATACGCACGATTTTGATAAATATCCGCAGATGTGGATCGCTTCCAAATTCATGCTGACCTTGCTGGCAGGCGTGTTTGCCTTTTTCTGGGTACATTCGGCGCTGTGGTACTACCGCGAATACAAGGATGGTTGTCCGGTTCATTACAACCCCGAGGGTTACACCAGGTCGCATCTGCTGGTGAATGAACTGCTCAAAGGCGAGGCTAGGGGTAAGCAAATCCGTCGATTCAGCAAGCTGGCACGAAGCGCGCACCTGATTTTCGCGATCGTTACCATGACGCTAATTCTGACCGGCATGCTGGTGTTCTATGCCGATACCGATTGGGCGCATACCGTGGTACGGGCATTGGGCGGTGCGAAAATCGCTGGCATCATACACCGCATCTGCGCAACCGCTTTTCTGACGATTTTCATCGCACAACTGGTTTATGTGATGACCAAGTTGTTGCGCAGCAAAACTTTCAAGTGGTTCGGCCCTGATTCGCTGATTCCAAACTGGACGGACTTGAAGAAAATCATCGAGATGTTCAAGTGGTTCTTCGGTCGTGGCCCACGTCCTGGCTTCGATCGCTGGACCTACTGGGAAAAATTCGACTTCTGGGCCGTGTTCTGGGGGGTGGGCATCATCGGTAGCAGCGGGCTGATGCTGGCCTTCCCGCATATCACCGCTTCGTTCCTGCCGGGCTGGATGTTCAACGTGCTAACGCTGGTGCATGGCGAGGAGGCTTTCCTGGCAGCGGTGTTCCTGTTCACCGTTCACTTCTTCAACAACCACTTCAGGCCGGACAAGTATCCGCCACCGGATGTGGTGATGTTTACCGGCTCCGTGCCTGTAGAAGAATTCAAGCGCGAACACACCGATCAGTACAACCGTCTGGTTGAATCGGGAGAGTTGGAGAAGTATCTGGTGGACGCGCCTTCGCGGACGATGACACGTGCTTCCAAGATACTGGGCATCACGCTGATTTCGGTCGGGTTGACGCTGCTGGTGTTGGTGATTATCGGATTTGTAGGCAATACCTGACGCACAATTTTTAATATTTTGATTTTATTGGAGATAAAAATGAAAAAACAATTTATCGCAAGTGCTGCACTCATTCTGGCAAGCGCAGTATTTACATCCGCCTATGCAGGCATTGATGAGGCGGCTGCGAAATCGCTGGCCAAGCAAAATGACTGTTTCAAGTGTCATGCGGTGGACAAGACCAAAAAAGGTCCTTCCTACAAGAAGATTGCCATCAAGTACAAGGGCAAGGCAGAAGCTGAAGCCGCATTGACAAAGCAGATCACTACCGGCCCTAAGGTCAAACTGGAAGATGGTACCGAAGAGAATCACAAGATCATCGATACCAAGGATCAAAGCCAGATCAAGAATCTGATCGGCTGGATACTTTCGCTTTAAAAATTAAAGCCGGGACGTTTCAGAACGTACCCGGCTAATTGGAGAATAAAAATGAAGCTGCTATCAAAATTGTTTATTACGTGCGCCCTGCTGGGCACACTCGCGCCGGTCGTGTTGGCCGTGGAACCTGCCAGTGCGGGCAAGGATATTGGTCATGTGTTTCTCGCTTCTGCGCAGACGGCTCAAACAGTTCAGACGGCAGTTTTCGATACCGTCACAGCGTCAGCCAAGGATATCGTATTACGCGGCGATGCCAAGTGTACGGCCTGCCATGACGAGGCGGACTCCCCGAAAGTGCTGTCCATCGGCAAGACGTCACATGGCGTTAAGGGCGATGCACGCACCCCGTCCTGCACCAGTTGTCACGGCGAGAGTAGCGCGCATATCGGTTACAAGGGCAGCGCCAAACCGCCCAAGCCGGATCATGTGTTTGGCAAAAATTCAGCTACCCCAGTTGCAGAACGCAATACAGCCTGTCTGAGCTGCCACAAGGGTGGTAATCGTAACTTCTGGGACGGCAGTCAGCACCAAAATAATCAGGTTGCCTGCGCCAGTTGCCATACGATACACGCACCGGCTGACAAGGTCCTGAATAAGAAAACACAACGTGAAGTGTGTTTTGCCTGCCACAAGGAACAGCGCGCCGATGAGCACAAGATATCGACGCATCCAATCGACGCGGGCAAGGTTGCCTGTTCGGATTGCCACAATCCGCATGGCTCAACCGGTCCCAAGTTGCTCAAGAAAAACACGGTTAATGAAACCTGCCACCTGTGCCATGCAGACAAACGCGGTCCGTTCCTGTGGGCGCATCAGCCAGTGACAGAGGATTGCACCAATTGCCATACGCCACACGGTTCCAACATCTCGCCGTTGCTCAAAACTCGTCCTCCTTTCCTGTGCCAGGAATGTCATGACGGTACCCATGCCAGTCAGACACCGGTCGGTCCTAATGCGGCAGGCAATCAAGCTGGGTTCGTTGGCAATGCAAGCGCTAATAATGTGGGCGGCTCCTGTATGAATTGTCACAGGCAGGTGCATGGTTCCAACAGCCCTGCTGGCGGCTTCTTGCAGCGCTAACTCATTGATATGGAGACGATGATGAAAAACGATAACGAAAAAATGGGTTACAGCTTGCTTGCACTTGCAGTGCAAGGCGCAATGTTTGCGATGTTCGCGATGCCGGTTCATGCCGAAGAAGATGAATTGGCCGCATTGCTAAAACCAACCAATACGGTAGAAATCGGCGTGGCTAATGTATCTCGTGCCTCCGCTAAATACGGTCAATTTTCTGGCCTGAACAAACAGGGCGCTGATTTTGTCGGCAACTTCAGCCTGAATGGGGGAGATTCCTACGGCGACGGTACGGGCGTTAGACGCTGGTCGTTTACAGGCAAGGATGCCGGTCTGACTTCCCGGTCTTTTGGCGCAGTTGTCAAGGATCAGGGCAAGTGGAACATCGGGTTAGGTTACGATGAATTGCAGAATAATATTTCGGATAGCTACCAGACGCCTTATGTCGGAGCAGTGGGCGGCAATCTCTTTACGTTACCTGCCGGATTTGGCTTGGCAGCCAATACCAAAACGATGACGGCAGCGCAAACTGCAGCGTTCCACAACGTGGATATTGCCAGTAAGCGGAAGAATGCCTCAGTTACGGCAGGCATGATTTTGAACGATCAGGTGAGTGTCAATTTTGACTACAACCATCTGGTTCAATCCGGTGCAAAACTGGCTGCTTTTGGTTCGATGTTGGGTGGTGGTTCGCTCGCTGAAAAGGTGGCTATTCTGCCCAGTCCGACTAATTCCACTACGGACACCGTGAATTTGGCACTGAACTGGATCGGCGATCAGGCACATCTGAGTACGTCGTATTTTGGATCATTTTTCCGGGAAGGTGCTGACAGTGTCACTTTCCAGACTTTTGTCGGCGCGAATATCAATCAGATTATGAGCACCAACCCTAGCAACCAACTGCATCAGTTCAACTTGAACGGGGGTTACAAGTTTTCACCCCAAACCCAGTTGACAGGCGCATTCTCGTATGGTCGCAATACACAGAATGCGGCCTATACTACGGATGCGTACTCTATGCTCGCTGGATTTGCGTTGCCGCAAAGTTCGCTTAATGGACTGGTCAATACCTACCATGCCGATCTCAAATTGACGGACAAGACAGTCAAGGATTTGGTGCTGTCCGGAGGCATTAAGTACGACTTGCGGGATGATATGACCCCGTCGAAAATGTATGCATTCAATGCATTGGATGGCGCAGCAAATCACGTTGCGTATTTTGCTAATACACCTTACAGCAACAGCAAGACACAGTTTGAATTGGCAGGGGATTATCGACTGGCTACAGATCGGAATTTGCGTGTTGCTTTCAATCGTGAGGAAGTCAAACGCTGGTGTAATCAGTATGGTACGGACTGGGCTGGCGTCAAACCGGCTGGTATGACAACTGTCGGTATCAATTCCTATGGTGTGGGTACCAATTGCGTTGTTGCAACGGGCAGTCATGATGACAAATTAAGTGCCAGTTACAGGATGAAGGCAAATGATGACCTGAATTTCAACTTCGGGTATTCCTATGCTAAACGTGTTACCACTTCCGATCCGAATGCTGTCACAGCACGTATCGGTTTAAATGGTAATTTGAATCCTGCTCTTGTCGCTGCCACCCTGATTCAGGGACAGAATGCCGGTGATTTCCGGGGTTTTTACCAGTTTTTCAGCGCTTCTCGCAAGGAACAGGTGCTCAAGGGCAGTGTTAACTGGCAGGCCAATGAGAAATTGTCTTTGGATCTGGGCGGTAAAATCACCGATGACAAGTACGATTCAGCCTATGGGGTGAAGAAGGGAAGTTCCTGGAGTGTGAATGTCGATGCCAACTACGCATATAGCGAAAATGGTTCAGTTAGCGCCTATGTGAGTCAACAGCAACGACAACGCGATATGACCGATTTACAGGTTTCACCGTATACTCTTGCTGGTGTTGCTGCTACTGCAACAAGGCCGTTTGCGCCAGCAGGTGCTTCTTGGTCAGACACGCAAAAGGACGTAGATACGACTATTGGAATTGGTGCCAAGCGTAGCGGTTTGATGGACTCCAAACTTGAAATTGATGGTGATTTGACTTATACGTTGGGTAAGACAGGCTATAACACTGTGCTGAACTATGTTGGGCTTACTACGGGTGGATTGACCTGTGCCGCTCCGACTGTGCTTACCTGCGGTGCACTGCCTACTATTCAGAATAACGTGATTCAGCTCAAATTGTCCGGTAAATACGCAGTCAGTAAGCAGTCAAAAGTCTCATTCGGCTATATTTATCAGCAGATGAGGAGTAACGACTTTTATTACAACGGCTTGCAAAACGGTTTTACGCCGACCTCGCTGTTGCCAACCAATCAACAATCGCCTAATTACACGGTCAATGTGGTGACGGTGTCGTATATTCATGATTTTTAATAAGTTTTGAGGAGTCAGTGGCAATAGAAAGAGCCTGCCTGAACAGCAGGCTTTTTTCCGTCCGTAATAGGCGGATGTAATACTTGTGGTGTTGGCTATTCAGTGCTTCAAGGCTGCTGTTGGAGATGGCTAATCTCTGGTGACAGCCAGAGTTCATAGTGCCCGGACTTGATCCAGAGGGCGGCGGCATATTTGCGTGACAGGTCTTGCAATTCGAGTTGCGGAATGTCCTGGTGCAAAATTTCAAACAACTCGTGTGCACGTGCTTCGTCCTGTTTC
>CAWASY010000030.1:0-18597 GCA_963784505.1 uncultured beta proteobacterium
CTTGACTGAATTCGATGTCCAGATATTCTGGTGCATTTGGTGCCGCTTCAGGGGAAACCGTCCAGCGCCACATGGATTCTTCTGCTTCGGCAGCCGGATCTTCCAGATGGCGGCCTTCGTAGCTGATATGCAGCAGATTGGCATCCATGGAGTAGGGCGAGCCACCCTGCTTGTGTTTCATCTCGACCGGAATACCGTGTTGTTCGGCGTAGGCCATCAGCTTTTCGCGGGACAAGAGATCCCATTCGCGCCAAGGTGCGATGACCTTGATGTTGGGGTTGAGCGCATACGCGCCGAGTTCGAAACGCACCTGATCGTTGCCCTTACCTGTCGCGCCATGCGAAATGGCTTGCGAGCCTGTCTGGGCCGCGATTTCGATCAGGCGCTTTGCAATCAGCGGACGGGCAATGGAGGTGCCTAACAGATATTCGCCTTCATAGATGGTATTGGCGCGGAACATCGGAAACACGAAATCGCGCACGAATTCTTCGCGTAAATCGTCAATGTAGATGTTGGCAGGGCTGATGCCCATTTTCAGCGCCTTGGCACGGGCAGGTTCGACTTCTTCACCCTGACCGACATCGGCGGTGAAAGTAACGACCTCGCACTGGTAAGTATCCTGCAGCCATTTGAGAATGACGGAGGTGTCAAGGCCACCGGAATAGGCGAGTACGACTTTTTTAATATCAGACATAATTTTTAAACCTGTTTAGTCAATGAGTAATTCAAATGCTACGATAAATCCGACGATAACCATGATTGCCAGGGCCAACAAAAAAATGATGTCGGCAATACGCTCGTAGCTGGCTGCCACCGATCCGCGCCGTATTGAAAAATAGGACAGGGTGGCACTGCCTAAAAACAACAGGCCATCAAAGGCCAGTAACTCTACTGCGTGGCGGCTAATGCCGTGTTTCGGTATCAGTTTTGCTACGCTGATAACCGTCATGCAAACACCCACCATGGTGGCAGAAGTCGGCAAAATATGATCTGCCAGGCGAATTTCCCTGCGCTGTCCAGTTTCCGATTTTTGCTGGGTTACGTCATTCATACAATACCTTGCCTTGGAAAATCGGGGTCAGACCCCTATTTTTTGCTGCCTGTTTTTTGGGAAATCGGGGTCTGACCCCGATTTTCTGAGACCCCGATTTTCATGGGTTTAGTGCATCCGCCGAAACAGGCGGCATCCACGTTCAATTTAATTGCTTATCTTTCCCAGCAATAGGTATTCCATAAGTGCTTTTTGCACATGCAGCCTGTTTTCTGCTTCGTCCCAGACCACGCTTTGCGGGCCATCCATGACGCCAGCCGAGACTTCTTCGCCGCGATGAGCAGGCAGGCAGTGCATGAAAAGTGCGTCCGGCGCAGCAATCGCCATCATGTCTTCGTCTACTTGCCAGTCAGCAAAATCCTTCAAGCGTTCTTCATTTTCCGCTTCAAAGCCCATACTGGTCCACACATCGGTGGTTACCAGATCCGCGCCGCGCGCGGCATCCATAGGGTCGGCAAACTCTTCATAGTGATCTTCGCCGAACAGCCCTGCGCGTTCCGGTTCGACTTCATAGCCGGGGGGGGTCGAGACGTGTACATTGAAATCGAGGATTTCCGCAGCCTGCAACCAGGTGTTGCACATGTTGTTGGAGTCGCCTATCCACGCCACGGTTTTGCCGCGGATACTGCCACGATGCTCGATGTAGGTGTAGATGTCCGCGAGTATCTGGCAGGGATGGTATTCGTTGGTCAGACCATTGATGATCGGAACGCTGGAGTTTGCTGCAAAACGTTCGATAATGGATTGCTCAAAGGTGCGGATCATCACGATATCGCTCATGCGAGAGATGACTTGCCCGGCATCTTCCACCGGTTCACCACGACCTAGCTGCGAGTCGCGCGTATTCAGATAGATGGCAGCGCCGCCCAGTTGTTGCATGCCGGCTTCAAAGGACAGGCGGGTGCGGGTGCTGGCTTTCTCGAAGATCATCACCAGTGTGCGATCCGTCAGTGGCCAGTACTGCTGGTAGGTTTTGAATTTTTGTTTGATGAGCCTTGTGCGTTCAAACAGATATTCCAATTCCTCGCTGTTTAAGTCTTTAAATTGCAGGAAATGTTTTACTGCCATGATATGTTCCAATCAGGATTGCAAGAATTCGATGATGAGCGGGCAAAGTATATTCAGCAATTGCTGGGCTTCATCCTCGGTCATCGTGAGTGACGGCAGTAGACGTACAACGCTGTCGGCGGTGACGTTGATCAGCAGGCCTTTTGCCAATGCCAGTTTAACCAGTTCGGTGCAGGGTCTGTCCAGTTCCACGCCTATCATCAGGCCCATGCCGCGAACTTCACGGTAACCTTTGACACCCTGCAGTGCATCGTTGAAGCCCTGGCAAATGAAGGCACCCAGTTTCTCCGCGTTTAACAGCAACTGATCCTGCTCGACGATGTTCAACGTGGTGAGTCCGGCGACGCAGGCCAGCGGATTGCCGCCGAAGGTCGAGCCGTGATTGCCCGGTTTGAAGGTGCCAGTGGCGGCTCCGGCTGCAATACAGGCGCCAATTGGTATGCCCGAACCCAGTCCCTTGGCCAGCGTCATGACATCCGGCAGTATGCCTGCGTGCTGGTGGGCAAACCATTTTCCGGTACGGCCAATGCCGGTTTGTACTTCGTCGAGCATCAGCAGCCAGTGGTGTTGTGTGCAAATCTCGCGCAGCTGCTGTAAATAGCCCGCTTCAGCCGTGCGGATACCGCCTTCGCCCTGTATGGGTTCGACCAGAATTGCGACGATATTGCTGTTGTGTTGGGCGATGTGACGGATCGCTTCCAGATCATTGTAAGGTGCGCGCACGAAGCCTTTGACCAGCGGCTCGAAACCAGCCTGTACCTTGCGGTTTCCGGTAGCCGAGAGTGTGGCCATCGTGCGTCCATGGAATGACTGTTCCATAACGATGATTTCAGGTGTGTCTATCGATTTTCCGTGACCGTAAAGTCGGGCCAGTTTGATCGCCGCTTCATTGGCTTCACAGCCGGAGTTGGAAAAAAATACTTCCTGCATGCCGGATAGCAGGCACAGTTTGTCTGCCAGCCATTCCTGCTCGCGCACCTGATAAACGTTGGAGCAATGAATCAAATTGCCGATTTGCTCGTTCAATGCGCGCACGAGGCGCGGATGCGCGTGACCCAGTGTATTGACTGCAATGCCCGACAGGCCATCCAGATAGCGGCGACCATCGGTATCCCAAAGCCAGATGCCTTCTCCGCGTACGAATGAAACGGGCTGGCGAGCATAAGTATTCATTACATGTGACATACGGTACCTTGTCGATCTATCAATGGGGCAAGCCCTTGATCAAATATTTTTACGCAAAGGCGTATATTGATCCAAACCACCCTGTCTAGGCAAGAAAAAACCGCTGACATATTGCGGTTTTGTAAAGCAATCAAGCCGACATCGCTGTCGGCTTGATGGTTTGATGCAAAGGCCGGAGCAGCTGTTATGCCATCGCCTTGATTGCAGCAGACAGACGGCTCTTGTGACGAGCTGCCTTGTTCTTGTGTATGATCTTTCTTGTCAGCAATGCTGTCGACCGTGCTGACCGATGCTTGATAAACGGACTGGGCTACCGCTTTATCACCGGCTTCGATGGCCTTGATCACTTTTTTGATCGCAGTGCGCATTTCAGAGCGCAAGCCGCTGTTATGAGCATTTTGTTTTACTGCCTGACGAGCACGTTTACGGGCTTGTGCGCTATTTGCCATGAGACTACTCCTTGAGAATTCGGTACGACGAAAGGCGAGCATTCTAGCGACTACTTCGGTTTAATGCAAATTTTTTCACGATAATGTGGGTTCGGTAGCAAGGGCGAGGGGCGATCAGCGTGAACTTGCAGTCTCGGAGCGCATTAATTTTGCTTTAAGGGTTAGGAATGGCCTGGTTTGCAGTGCTATTATTCGCCTAATAAAATATTTAAACATCGGGTGGTTTTTTTAGATTATTTTTTGCTAAAAAGCGGCTTAAGTTTTGCAAGGGGGAGACATGCATCAAAATCAAAAGGAATGGGTTATTTTGGGCATTACACTGGAGGGCGATGCGTTTGAATATCCAGACTGGGTCGAGCGCCTGTGCGGGTTGCTGGCCGAGCAATCGAGCAGTCATCGACTGAGTTATTCCGATTACCTGCATCCGACCTATATTGAAGGGTTGCCTGCGGTCGTTCTGAATGCGGCATTGCAAAAAGAGGATAAAGAGGCGTACAGGGTGGTGCGTAAGTTTGCACTGGATAATAATCTCAAGGTGCGCTCCGGCAGAAGCGGTGATCAGTCGGCTTCCACAAGCGTGCATCCTGTTTTGAACATTGAGCGCCGGGATTTGTGCGAGAAACGCGGCTCATAGATGAAGTTCGCGTGAATCTGCTCAAATCACTGGCAACCATCAGCGGCCTGACGCTGGTATCGCGCATTCTGGCCTTTGCCCGGGATGTGCTGATTGCACGTATCTTTGGCGCCGGGATGGCAACCGATGCGTTTTTCGTCGCCTTCAAGCTGCCCAACCTGCTGCGTCGTCTGTTTGCCGAAGGCGCGTTCTCGCAGGCCTTTGTGCCGATTTTCGGCGAATATCGCAATCGGCGCGGCCATGAAGAAACCAAATTGCTGGTCGATCACGTCACGACGATGCTGGCGTTGATCCTGTTTGGGGTCACGGCGCTGGGTATTATTGCAGCCCCTGTGCTGGTTTATATCAGCGCGCCCGGTTTTGTTCAGGACACCGCAAAATTCGATCTGACCGTGCAATTGCTGCGCTATACCTCGCCTTATATCTTCTTTATCTCTTTGGTTGCTGTGGCGGCAGCGATTCTTAATACCTATAATAAATTCTGGGTACCCGCTTTCGCGCCCATACTGCTGAACATCTGTTTTATTGCGGGTGCGCTGTGGCTTGCGCCCTATTGCAATCCCCCCATCCTGGCGCTGGCCTGGTCGGTATTCATTGCCGGTATCGTGCAGATGGCCTTTCAAATCCCGTTTCTGAAGAAGATCGACATGCTGCCCAGCCTACGCCTCGACTGGAAGGATGAAGGGGTGCGTCGGGTGCTCAGGCAAATGGGGCCGGCCGTTTTTGGCGTGTCGATTGCCCAGATCAGTCTGATTATTAATACGATATTTGCCTCGTTTTTGGTGGCGGGCAGTGTGTCCTGGCTGTATTACGCCGATCGTTTGATGGAATTCCCGGCGGGGGTGCTGGGAGCGGCGTTGGGGACGATCCTGTTGCCGTCGTTGTCAAAATGCCATGCCAGTAATGATGCCGGTGAATATTCAAAACTTCTTGACTGGGGTTTGCGGCTTGCCTTCATGTTGGCGCTGCCATCCGCACTGGCGCTGGGCATGATCGCAGTTCCCCTGTTGTCCACCTTCTTTCAGCGTGGCGCCTTCATGGCGAACGATGTGCTGATGACCAGTCATGCGCTGGTAGGCTACAGTATTGGTCTGATTGGCATGATACTGGTGAAAATTCTTGCACCCGGTTTTTATGCGCGCCAGAATATCAGAACGCCGGTGAAAATCGGTATCGTAACCCTGTTGGCGACCCAGCTTATGAACGCGCTGTTTATTGGCTGGATTGCACATGCCGGACTTGCCTTGTCCATCGGCTTGGGTGCGTGTCTGAATTCTGCGATCCTGTTTTATTTTTTGCGCAAGCAGGGGATCTATCAGCCCGAACCCGGCTGGCCGATTTATTCTTTGAAGATAGGCATAGCCATGTTGGTGCTGGCTGTGACGCTTTGGTTTGGTATGGGCAGCCAGCAGAGCTGGCTGACGGGTTCTGGTTGGGCACGCATCTTTCGTCTGACTGAACTGGTGGCAGGCGGCGTGATCGCCTACTTTGTCGCACTTGCCGCAATGGGCTTCAGACCACGCGATTTTTCAAAGCGCGGCATCAACTGAAGGGGGATGAGTTGAATCTGATTCAGTCCGGATTGAAATCGGCTGGGTATCTGCTCAGTGTCGGTTTCATCAATAAATCCTCCTTGATGACATGATTGATCAGCCAGTTCCTTAGCAGGTTCGAAATGTTTTCGATCATTGCAATTGACCAGTTGCTATCCATAGCCTCGATATCCTGCTTGACCTTCTTTAACTGCACAATCAGGTTTTGATGTGAATGATGCAGATCTTCTGCATTGGGATACTTGACCAAGTGGGCGATTCTTTCCTCGCGTATGAAGTGGGCCTGTGCGTATTGGGAAAGATGGTGCATCTCTTCAAACAGATTATCCCGATCTTTTATTTTGAGGCAATTTTCAACGCGGTTGATAATTTCAACCAACTGCTTGTGATCTTGATCGATGGCATCATTGCCAACGTTCAGTTGATCTCTCCATATCAGGCTCATAGGTTGATTATCCGTGTTGGTGGCGAAAAGCCTGTGAGCATCGCCTGTTGTAAAATGGCAGTTGTGTAATGTTTTAAATGGTCGCCTACGCAGGAAGAAAAAGCAAGCAGAGAGTTGTACTGTACCCAGGATGCAGTCCATCAGCTAGCAGGCATCTCCAACAGTCAGCGAAAGCCCATTGTGTCTGGCACACAGCCTGATCAGCCAGGGTGCCGCAGTTTTTGCCCAGATATCGGCGTCTGGGTAATGTTCGGCCTGCGCCCCAAAGCTGCTGCGCAGCATGTCGGTGTTGATGATGCCGGGATTGAGCGGGATGGCCGCCATCCCCGCAGGCAGTTCCTGTGCGAGCGACTTGCTCAGGCCTTCCATCGCCCACTTGCTTGCACAATAAGGCGCGACATAGGCATCGGTCGACCGTCCCCAGCCTGAACTGAAATTGACAATCACGCCGCTACGTCTTTTGACCATGGCAGGGACAAAATGGCGGATCATATTCGAGACGCCCTTAATGTTGACATCAATGACCGCATCGAATTCGTCGGCCGGAATTTCCCATAATGGCGCATTGTGATTTACCAGGGCGGCGTTATTGAGTAGCAGGTCTGGCGCACCCATGGCGGCCAGATACTGTGCCGCCCAGCGCTGAACGGCTTCATCATCGGTGACATCCAGAACCTCGAAATGAGGGCCATAAAGCCTATTCAAGTTGCCGATTGCGTCAGGCGACCGGCCGCAGCCTGTGATACGGTGGCCCAGTCGAATGAATTCATGAGTCAGGGCAGCCCCCAGTCCCCGACTGACGCCGGTAATCACGATCGTTTTCGAGTACATGCGTATTTCCTCGTTGTTTGGTATGCAGGTACAGATTGATTGCGTCGTTCAGGATGCACTCATTAAGTTTGACAGGTGCATCGCATGCGCCACGATTTTTTGGGTTAGCTTTGGGGCGAAAAGTTCGATGAAGTCATAGGTATAGGCACGCAGATATTCGTTTTTGCGTATCGCAATCCGCGTGGTGCTGGGTTTGAACAGGTGTCTTGCAGCCATGCGGCACAGGTGCAGTTCGCGTTCAGGGATGAAGGCGATTTCGGCCAGAATGCCGATGCCAAGACCGAGTTCCACATAGGTCTTGATTACGTCTGCATCAATTGCAGTCAGGGCAATGTCCGGCGTGATACCGGCCACATCGAATGCGGCGTCAATTTTTCCTCTTCCGGAAAAGGCAGTGTCGTAGGTGATGATGGGGTATTGGGCGATGGCATCGAGCGTGAGTGTTTCTTCCTTGAGCAGGGGGTGATCAGGCGGCGTGATCACACAGTGATGCCATTCGTAGCAGGGTAACGTGACCAGTCCTTCGTAGGATGCAAGGCTTTCAGTGGCGATGCAGATGTCCGCCTCGCCGTGCAATACTTGTTCGGCAATTTGCGTTGGCGTACCCTGATGCAGCCCCAGTTTTACCTTGGGGTAGCGCGTGATGAATTGTTTGACTACGGGAGGAAGTGCGTAACGGGCTTGCGTATGGGTGGTGGCGATAGTCAGATGGCCGATATCTTTGGAATGGAACTCCTGCGCATACTGCTTGAAATTCTCCGCATCCAGCAGCATGCGCTGCG
This sequence comes from uncultured beta proteobacterium, assembly GCA_963784505.1. Lineage (GTDB taxonomy): Bacteria > Pseudomonadota > Gammaproteobacteria > Burkholderiales > Gallionellaceae > Gallionella. Next base: position 7,999 of record CAWASY010000030.1, read on the forward strand.
CGATAGCCAGCAAGCCTTTGCCAGGCTCGGTGATTGCGGCGATGCGCTTGCCGTTGCGCAGGAAAATCTGGATACCCAGTTCCTCTTCGAGCAGCTTGATTTGTTTGCTGATGGCCGGTTGCGAGGTGTAAAGTGCGGCGGCTGCATCGGATATTTTCAGGTCACGGCGCACGATTTCATTCAGATAGCGCAATTGTTGCAAATTCATTGGGTGATCCTATATTCCATCTGGTTATAAAATATTAACATAAAACCATTAAGTGCATCGATTGCGATGCGTTAGAATGCGTGCCTGGAATAATTTTGGTAGCTTGCAATGGATTGGATGTACACGGTATCCGGCTTTGCAGTCGGTTTGATCGTCGGATTAACCGGTGTGGGCGGCGGCTCGCTGATGACGCCGCTACTGGTGCTGGTTTTTGGCGTATCGCCCGCAACGGCGGTGGGGACGGATTTGCTGTATGCGTCCTTGACCAAGACGGTCGGTGCATGGGTGCATGGCAAACGCGGCACGGTGGATTGGCGCGTGGTTGGCTTGTTGGCGATCGGCAGCCTGCCTGCGGCGCTGGTGACTATCCTGTTGTTGAAATATCTGGCGCTGGACGAGAAGGTGTTGCGTTCCGTGGTGACCAGCGTGCTGAGCGTGGCCTTGATATTGACGGCGGTGGTGCTGCTGTTCAAAGAGCAGATCAAAAAAATTGGACGTAGCCACGATGGTCGGGTGTATGAATTGCACCATAAATATTTGCCGGGGGCAACTATTGCGACGGGTGTCGTGGTAGGCGCGCTGGTGACGGTATCCTCCATCGGTGCCGGCGTGCTGGGGACGGTGGCCCTGCTGTTTTTATATCCGCGCATGTCGCCGGTCAAAGTGGTCGGCACCGACATCGCACATGCCGTGCCGTTGACTGCTTTCGCGGGTATGGGGCATCTGGCGCTGGGAACGGTGGATCTGGTATTGCTGAGCAGTCTGCTGATCGGTTCCTTGCCCGGCATTTATATCGGCAGCCACCTGAGCGCAAAGGTGCCTGAGAAAGTGTTGCGTCCGCTGCTGGCGGTGATGTTGCTGATTATCGGTTTGAAGATGGTGTTCTACAAATAATGGGCATGCCGGCAGCCTTTTAATATTGTCATGCCCTTTACCCATTTTCAACTTTGATGAAAATACTAACCATCGGGCTAACCCAGCAAAGTACGCTGGCTAAGCCGCCGGTAATCACCCTCTTCGCGAGGGCAAGGGAAAACGTGGTTCGGGCTTTAAGTTAAGGAAAAAAGATGAGCGAAAATAAAATAAATACCCCCAAACAAGTCAGCTGGTTTAACGGCTGCGGCGGACGCATCGGCGTAGTGGTCGGTCAAAGCGGCGAGCATGCCTATATTGGTGCTGCGCTGCGTCACGATGAGGACTCGGATGTGAAATATATCCTGGCCTATGGCGCGAAATTTCCGCTGGAAGCCGCGCTGCTGCTGCCCGTTTCCAAGCGCTATCCTGCCGAGGAAGCCTAAATGTATCGTTACGATCAATTCGATCACCAGATCATCAGCGAGCGCGTTGTGCAGTTTCGCGATCAGGTGGCGCGTCGCTTATCCGGTGAACTGAGCGAGGACGAGTTCCGCATCTTGCGTCTGCAAAACGGTCTGTACATGCAGATACACGCCTACATGCTGCGTATCGCGGTGCCTTACGGTCTGCTGAGTTCCGCGCAGGTTCGCATGTTTGCGCATATCGCGCGTAAATATGACCGCGACTACGGGCACTTCACTACGCGCCAGAATATTCAGTTCAACTGGATCAAACTGCCCGATGCGCCGGATATCCTCGCCGATTTGGCCAGCGTGGAAATGCACGCCATTCAGACTTCCGGCAATTGCATCCGCAATATCACCTCGGACGAATTCGCCGGTGTCGCGCGCGATGAGATCGTCGATCCGCGTCCTTATGCCGAAATTTTGCGCCAGTGGAGCACTTTCCATCCCGAATTCGGTTATCTGCCGCGCAAGTTCAAGTTCGCCATCACCGGCGCGGTTAATGATCGCGCCGCGATTGCAGTGCATGACATCGGTCTGGCGGTGGTCAGAAACGAGCTCGGGCGAAGTCGGGTTTCCGCGTGCTGGTGGGCGGCGGCTTGGGTCGTACTCCGGTGATCGGTAGCGAGATCTGCGCATTTGTGCCGTGGCAGCATGTGATCACTTATGTCGAATCCATTGTGCGCGTGTACAACCAGTATGGTCGTCGCGACAATATGTATAAATCGCGGATCAAGATACTGGTCAAGGCGTTGGGGATAGAGGAGTTTCGTCGTCAGGTTGAAGCAGACTGGCAGTTCACACGTGGCGGGCCTTGCACCATTACACAGCAGGAGCTGGATCGTGTGTCCGCCTGTTTCACCTCACCTGCTTATGATTCCCTGCTGGATATATCGGATGAACTTGATGCATACGGTCAGGAGTATCAGGGTTTTGCCAACTGGATGCAGCGCAACGTCAAACCACACAAGGTGGCAGGTTATGCCTCAGTGGTGTTGTCATTGAAAAAAACCGGCATAGCTCCCGGCGATATTACCGCCCAGCAACTGGATGCGGCGGCCGAACTGGCAGACTGCTACAGCTTCGGCGAACTGCGCGTCACACACATGCAGAATCTGGTACTGGCGGATGTGCCGCAGTCCGAATTGATCGCGCTGTGGCATGAAGCTCGTGAACTGGGTTTTGCAACGCCCAATATCGGCCTGCTGACCGACATCATCTGCTGTCCGGGCGGCGATTTTTGCACGCTGGCCAATGCGCGCTCCATTCCGCTGGCCAAAGCCATTGCCGAGTGTTTTGATGATATCGACTTTTTACACGATATCGGCGAGATTGACCTGAATATTTCGGGTTGTGTGAATGCCTGCGCGCACCATCATGTCGGCCATATCGGCATACTGGGGGTGGATAAGGATGGCGAGGAGTGGTACCAGGTCTCGATCGGCGGCGCACAGGGCAACGACAGTTCAATCGGAAAGGTCATTGGCCGTTCATTCACCTTTGGCCAGATTCCTGAAGTGCTGGCACGACTCCTGACTGTATATGTCGAACAGCGCTTTGAGGATGAACGTTTTATCGACACGGTGCGCCGTATAGGCTATGAGCCATTCAAGACCTGCGTGTATGCAACGCCAGTTGAGGACGACAAGGAATTGGCCGGTGTCGATTACGAATTGCTCAAAGTCGGTGTGCCTTATGACATGCCCTATTACTCACCGAGGTTTTGATCATGATCATCAAAAATAAAGCGATTGTTGCCGATGAATGGAGCGTTCTGCGCCTGACTGACAGTGACACGCCCGAAGCGGTTGCCGTTCCATCCGGTAAAGTCATCGTGCCGCAGGCCGTCTGGCTGGCGCAGCGCGAGACACTGATCGGGCGCAGCGAATTGGGCGTGTGGCTGGGTAGCGCGGACAGGCCGGAAGCATTGCAGGACGATATTGGCAAGTTTGCGGTGATCGCGGTGGATTTTCCCAAGTTCGCAGACGGACGTGGCTATAGCATCGCTTACCTGTTGCGTGAGCGCCTGGGTTACAGGGGCGAGTTGCGCGCTATCGGCGATGTGCTGCGCGATCAGCTGTTTTATATGCAGCGAGTGGGTTTTGATGCGTTTGAACCCCGTGCCGACAAAGACATCCATGCTGCGCTCAAGGGGTTAAGTGATTTCACGGAAGTTTATCAGGCGTCGAGCGATCAGTCGCAGCCCTTGTTCAGACGCGTGCAGCGGGGAGTGGGCGCATGAGCGATTTGTCATTGAAAGTCGAGCAGGTAAAAGCCGTGCTGGCAGAAGCGCTGCGGGATTTTTCGCCGGTGGTGTTTGCCAACAGCCTGGGTGCGGAAGATATGGTGCTAACCGATCTGATTGCGCGTTTTTTCCCTGAAATCGGCATGTTCAGTCTGGACACCGGACGCTTGCCGCAGGAAACCTATGATTTGATGCAGGCGGTGCGGATTCGCTATACTGCGCCACTGGCGGTTTATTTTCCGCAAGCGCAGGCTGTTGAAGCCTATGTTGCCAGTCATGGCGTGAACGGCTTTTACGACAGTATCGAGAATCGAAAGTCCTGTTGTCATATCCGTAAGGTCGAGCCACTGAAACGTGCGCTGGCTGGAAAAGGCGCGTGGATCACCGGTATGCGCCGCGATCAGGCGGTGACGCGCGGGACGCTGGAAGTATCTTCATTCGATGCGGAACAGGGGCTGCAAAAGTTCAATCCCTTGCTGGATTGGACGAATGTCGAGGTGTGGGAATATATTAAAGCGCACGATGTGCCTTACAATAAGCTGCATGACCGTTTTTACCCCAGCATTGGCTGCGCACCATGCACCCGTAGCGTCACCCCCGGCGAGGATATTCGTTCGGGTAGATGGTGGTGGGAGAGCGCAGAAGGCAAGGAATGCGGCTTGCACATCGGTAAAAATTCGGCGCTGAATGTGGCCAAATAAGTTCGAAAATTGAGAGAGATTATGAGCAAACACACCTTTACCCATCTGGATGCGCTGGAATCGGAATCCATTCATATCATGCGCGAAGTGGCGGCAGAGTGCAAAAATCCGGCGCTACTGTTCTCTGGCGGCAAGGATTCCATCGTGATGTTGCGCCTGGCCGAGAAGGCCTTTCGCCCTGCGAAGTTCCCGTTTCCGCTGGTGCATATCGACACAGAACACAATTTCCCGGAAGTGATCCATACCCGCGACAAGCTGGCCGCCGATTTGGGCGAACGCCTGATCGTGCGCTCGCTGGAAGATTCCATCAAACGCGGCACCATCGTGATCAAAAATCCCGACCTGCCTAGAAATCCCTTCCAGTCGGTCACCTTGCTTGAAACCATCGCTGAATTCGGTTTCGACGCCTGCATGGGCGGCGCACGACGCGATGAGGAAAAGGCGCGTGCCAAGGAGCGCATTTTCTCGTTCCGCGACGAATTCGGACAGTGGGATCCGAAGAATCAGCGTCCCGAGTTGTGGGATATCTACAACACGCGCGTGCATCAGGGCGAAAACATCCGCGTGTTTCCGATTTCCAACTGGACCGAGCTGGATATCTGGCAATACATCGGCCGAGAAAATCTGTATATTCCGAGCATCTATTACGCGCATGAGCGCGAAGTGATCCGTCGTGGTGGTTCGGTGATTCCTGTGTCTGATCTGGTGCAGCCAAAGCCCGGCGAAAAGGTCGAAGTGCTGTCGGTGCGTTTCCGCACGGTAGGCGATGTGACCTGTACTGCGCCGGTCGAATCCAACGCCCGCAATGTCGATGAAATTATCGCCGAGACGGCCAGCACGCGCATTACCGAACGCGGTGCGACACGCATGGACGACCAGACTTCCGATGCCTCTATGGAATTGCGAAAAAAAGAAGGATATTTCTAACATGAGCGATACAACACAATTACTCCGTTTCATTACCGCAGGCAGTGTGGACGACGGCAAAAGCACACTGATCGGCCGACTGTTGCACGATTCCAAGTCGATCTTCGAAGACCAGTTTTCGGCAATTTCTAAAACTTCCGAAAAGCGCGGCATGGCGGCGGTTGATCTGTCCTTGCTGACTGATGGCTTGCAGGCCGAGCGCGAGCAGGGCATTACCATCGATGTGGCCTACCGTTATTTTGCGACACCGAAGCGCAAGTTCATCATCGGCGATACACCAGGTCATGAGCAGTACACGCGTAACATGGTCACTGCAGCATCCACTGCCAATCTGGTGGTGATTTTGATCGATGCGCGCCGTGGTGTGCTGGTGCAGACCCGTCGTCACACCTATCTGGCCAGTCTGGTCGGCATCCCGCACATCGTGCTGGCGGTCAACAAGATGGATATGGTGGATTACTCGGAAGCGCGTTTTAACGAAATTTGTACCGAATACCTGGCTTTTGCCGCGCAACTGGGCTTGAACGATGTCACCTGCGTGCCATTGTCCGCGTTAGTGGGCGACATGATTGTGGACCGGGGCGAGAATCTTGACTGGTACCAGGGCACGACCCTGATGGAATTGCTGGAGAGCGTCGAGATCGATCACGACGTGAATACCACCGATTTTCGTTTTCCGGTGCAGTGGGTGTGTCGTCCGCAAACCGAGGAATATCACGATTTTCGCGGTTTCATGGGGCGGATTGAGGCAGGGAGCATTTCGGTGGGCGATGAAATCACCGTGTTGCCGGCGGGGCGCACCAGTACGGTTAAGGCAATCGTGACTTACGATGGTAACCTGCAAACCGCCTTTGCACCGCAGTCCATCGCGCTGACCCTGACCGACGAGATTGATGTTTCACGTGGCGACATGTTCGTCAAGCCGGATTCGATGCCGATGGTTGCGAAGGAATTCGAGGCGATGCTGTGCTGGATGTCTGAGACGCCATTAGACAAGATGCGCAAGTATCTGATCAAACACACCACGCGCACCGCCAAGTGCCTGTTTTCAAGCATCGACTACCGTGTGGATGTGAATACGCTGGAACATCATGCCAACCCTGCGGTGAACATGAACGACATCCTGCATGTATCCATGAAGGTGCAACAACCGCTGGCGTTCGATGCTTATCAACGCAACCGAGCCAGCGGCTGTTTTATCGTCATTGACGAAGCAAGCAACTATACCGTTGCGGCGGGCATGATTTTGTAATGACCTTGCCTGCGGCAATTCGTGCTGCAGGCTAGTGATTCAACGGACCGGTTTCGGTATTCACGAGGGAGACGTCCAGTTGTTCGAGGCTTTGTGACATAAAATCGGGCAGATTTCCAAGGTGAGGCAGGCGGCTGGCAAGCAATTGTATGCTTGCCAATTTCCCAGACGCAGCCTGAATCGGGTCGGAAACGAGCCGTGTGTCCGCCGGTTATGCCCTTGCCGGCCGGATGCCTATTCGGTGGCTGATTTTCGAGGTGTCACAGAGATGCGGGTGCGCTTGATTCTGGCAAGCAGCGCAATGACTTCGGCTGACTTGACCTTGTTGGATGCGGACACATGATCAAATGCAGCAAGCAATTCATTCATGCCTTCGCTGTCCCGGGTCAGTTCGGGTTTTTCGGCTGCACCGGATTTTTTGCTCTGGAGTTTTTTTAATTTTGCCTCGATGTCGGCAATCTGTTGATCCAGTGTTCTTCTTGTTCGGGTCGTCATTTTTCAATGCCTTGATGATTAAGAAGAATAATCATAGCAAATTATGGAATGGTTTGCATGGGAAATGGTTTTGATCGCGCTAGGATTTTTCCTATCAGGTTCGTTTGTTGTGATGCGCACTCAGAACTGCTCGTTTTCGCCAAGATAGCGCCATTGCCCGGCCGGTAGCAGCCCCAGCTTGACACGACCGATGCGGATGCGTTTTAGCCCTGTGACGGTCAAACCCACCAACTCGCACATGCGGCGAATCTGGCGTTTCTTGCCTTCGCGTAGTACAAAGCGCAACTGGTCTTCATTCTGCCAGGTCACACGGGCGGGCTTCAGGTAGGCCCCGTCGAGTTTGAGTCCCTGACAGAGCAATGCCAGACCGCTGTCGGCGAGTTTGCCTTGCACACGCACCAGATATTCCTTGTCTACGCCCGAATCTTCGCCGATCAGTTGTTTTGCGATGCGACCATCCTGGGTGAGTACCAGCAGGCCCTGCGAGTCGATATCCAGCCGACCTGCCGGTGCCAGCCCGATGAACTGGCTGCGGTGAAATTTGATGGGGGAGGGGTCTTCCGCCCAGTGTGTGGATTCATCGAGCAGGGCGGAAGCCGGTTTGTAGCCGTGCTCGGCCTGACCTGACACATAGCCGATTGGTTTGTTAATCAGGATGGTGACGCGCTCGTGCTGTACCACCTGTGCAGCCGTGCGCAGTGTGATCTGCTGGTTGGGATAAACTTTGGTGCCCAGCATGCTGACGGTTTCGCCATCGACATCGACCCAGCCTTTTTCGATATAGCTGTCGGCCTCACGGCGCGAACACAGGCCGAGTTCAGACATGCGTTTGGAGAGGCGAATTTTTTCCATGATAATTTGGCTTGAGAGTTAAGGTGTGATTTTAACTCATCCGGGATCAGGTGGCGGGATTGATTGTAGTGGGGCTAGCTGCATCGCCGTACTCACTGGCTCTGTTCTTCGTGCTGCTTTGCGCTACGCTTTCCTAATAGTGCGGTGGCATTTCATTCGCAATTAAACTATCACGCCCTGATTCAGCCTGCGTGGTAAGCTGCCTTGACAGCGATTTGCACATCGCTTCAAGTCGTTCCAGCATTATTTGCTGTTGATAAATCCTTTTGTTCAGTTCTTCGACCAGATCTTCCTGGAAGGTGATTTTAGTTTCGATATTGACTAAACGTTCTTCTATCATGAATTTGCCCTGAAAATCCGGCGGCTGCCTGGAAAAGCGGGTATTTTAGCGTGAAACCTGAATGCCTGCTTGGGGCGCCATAAATCGTGCATACAGTGCCGAATATTTTTTGTTTCTGGATGTGTCAGTGCCCAAATAGCGCCAGACCTTCCGGCTTTTGCGCGATGGCCTGTTCAATTTCATTTAGTGTCAATGGGCCCAGATGGCGGCCAAGCAGTAGGCCGGATGGCATGTACAAAAAGCTCGCAGGCATACCGGGCATGCCGCCAAAGTCGCTGGCAATATCCTCGCCACCCAACACGATGGGGTAGGTGAGCGCCTGATCCTTTACGGTGCTCATGACTTCCTGACGATTTTTGTACATCACCGCAATGCCGATGACCTGCACATCAGGATGTTGTTTTTGCACTGCCTGGAGTCCCGGCATTTCCTGTAGGCAGCTCGGGCACCAGGGTGCCCAGAAGTTGACCAGTACCCACTTGCCATGCAGCGTATTCAGGCTGTGATGCGCACCGTTTGTGTCCTTGACCGACCAGTCAGCCGCTTGCGAAAATCCAGCGAGCGACAGCAGCAGGACAAAGAGCATTTTCGTCGGCAGGATTTTCATGGTCGGCAGATTGATATTTTCAATCGAAGGATTGTCTCACACCCAGCGTCAGGGTGTATTGCGGTACGATTTGTAAGGAGTTGACCGATTGGTAAACCGGTAATTGTAAAAAGCCATATACAGAGGTGCCGCCGCCCATGCGTACCGAAGCGCCGGGTGCCAGATAGGCCAGTGTGCCGCCGCTGACTGGAACGAAGGTGATTGGATCAAGGGGTACGCTGGTGCCGGTGTCGGCCTGGCGATGGATGAGGTTCAGCTGCAGCATGGGCGTGACTTTTGCGCCGAATTCGGCATGACGGATGCCGGTATTCAGCGTATAGGCATCGCCTGGACGGTAGGAACCTGTCAGGGACGCATCGGTTGAGAAGGCATGTTGTACGGTTCCTTGTGCGAACCAGCCATAATCGCTGACGGTACCGGAGGTATAGCCGCCAAGAATAAAATCGGTCGAGCCGGTGCCGATTTGCAGACCGGAATCAAGCGGGGTGATGCCATCATTGAACATCGCGCCGGTATTTCCGCTCGGTAATTTTATGCCGGCGATGAGGCCCGAGGTTTTTTCATTCGAGAAGCCGGTATAGCGGCTGATAATGCGTACATCGCCGATAGCGCTGTCCGATGAGGCAAGGTAACTCGAACCCAGTGGCGCTACGTTGCCATAGGTGCCGTGGGTGCGGTTCACGACAGGGATTTGCAGACTCACCCCGATATTTTCGCTGGTGTAATTGAGCGAGGCCGTTACAGTTTGCGTTTTGGTGTACGCCTCGACTTCCTGACCGGCAGCCAACTGACTGCTGATCAGCGTGCCGGATGCCCTGGCTGAACCATAACGTTGCTGATTCTGGTTGAGATAGTCATAGGAAAGATCGAATGAAAACCCCGTTTTGCTGGTGATACCCTGAGTTTCCCAGTCTTTTGACAGGGTGCAGCCGCAGGCTGCGCAAGCCAGAGCTTCGCTTCCAGCAGTCAGTGCGGCGAGTGCCAGGGTTAGACTGATCGCTGTGGAAAGGCTCAGTTTGAATGAGTATTGCATTACTGTTATCCCTGTGAATTATTATCGCAATATTCTATCAGGGCGCAGCGGCCTGGATCTGCGTCATATTGTCGCAGATAAAAATTGCGTGCAATAGTCAGAAATGGTGCGCTATCGGTTATGCTTGTCAGGTTCTGAAAAGTCTGGCGGAGTGCTGCATGAAATTTTTGAGTAAGGGGTTGGCACTGGCTGCCGGCGGGTTGTGCGTGTTCGGCTTTGCGCCATTCGGCCTGTATCCGATTCCGGTGCTGGCGCTCGCGCTGCTGTTTGTGTTGTGGGGGCGTGCCGATACGCCGCGCAAGGCGGCAGGTCTGGGGTTCGTTTTCGGTCTGGGACTGTTCGGGGCGGGGGTGAGCTGGATTTATGTTGCGCTGCACGATTTCGGTGGCATGCCGATGTGGATTGCAGCGCCTGCCATGTTGCTGTTTGCCGCTTTTTTGGCGTTGTTTCCCGCGCTGGCGGGCTATCTGCAGGCCAGCTTAACGATGAAGTTCACGCAGCGCCACGATTGTTCCCTCCCCAGCGATGCGAGGGAGGGTTTGGGTGGGGGATATTGGCTGCACAGCGTGCTGGTGATGCCCGCTTGCTGGGTGCTGATCGAATGGCTCAAGGGCATGGTT
>CAWASY010000031.1:0-3277 GCA_963784505.1 uncultured beta proteobacterium
GTGACAACCTGCTGCTGACCGGCATGCATATCCGCCTGTTCGCCGGATTTATCATCCGCTTGCCAGTCTTGATCTGGCGCAAGTGGTTTTAGTCTTGCGACATTCACTTTAACGAAGAGGCATGATGCGCGGCACTGCACTTGTTCATCTTCGGCATGCCGGGCGAGATACCTCAAACGTCAATTGAGCCACGCTTTTTAGAAGAGCAACTTTTTTGCAGAACGAATATGAAGAAAAAACTGGAACAATCCAAGCAACACGTCAGCGAGCTCGAACAGCAAAATTTCGCATTGCGTGAACAGCTGTTAGCACTTGAACAAACGCATGCGCACTATGTAGAAAGTTACGACGCTATAGCATGTGAGTTGGAAGCATTGCGAAACAAGGCTGGCGCAAAGAAAATATTGATGCAATCAATACTAGACCATGCACCCATCGGGATTTGGATGCTGGGCATCGATGAGAAAATCAAGTTCATCAATCTTACATTCTGCAATTCTGTAGGGATCACCGAACAGCAGTTCAAAGCAGCCAGACATTATTCAGACTTGCTACCGCCAGCAGCTTCACTCAATTGCATGAAGTCGGATCGCGAATGTTTGGCGCAGGATGCGGTGCATATTTCCACAGAGAATCTAACGTTTGTGGATGGGCAGGAACACTTGATCGAGATTTCCAAAACCAAGGTCTACGACAAAGCTGGCAATGTACTTGGCCTGATCGGCCTGGCTGCTGACATCACCGAGCGCAACCGCCTGGAAACCAATTTCAAACAAACCCAAAGCCAATTACGCGAATTAGCCGACCATGTGGAAGCCTGGCGAGAGGAAGAACGCAAACATATCGCGCGTGAGGTGCACGACGAACTCGGGCAGATATTGACGGCATTTCGCATGGATGTCGCTTGGCTAGATATGCTCTTTGGTGAGCAAATTCCTGAGTTGCATAAAAAAACTCAAGATATAGCCACCTTGCTCGATATGGCGGGCAGTAGCGTGCACCGCATCGTGTCTAATCTGCGTCCCGCTGTGCTCGACATCGGGCTGGTTCCTGCGTTGGACTGGTTGTGTGAGCAATTTTCCGCGCGCACTGGCAACGAGTATGTTCTACATGTCCAAAATGACTGCATCAACGTCAATGAAAAATCTATCGTCGCGCTATTCAGAATCGTGCAGGAACTGCTGACCAACGCTTCGCGCCATGCCTGTGCCACTCACGTGCATGTCGACTTAGTTGAGAATGAGAATGGCTTATCCATCATGGTTCGTGACGATGGAATCGGCTTTGATTTTTTTGCGCATGAGAAAACCAAGACCTTTGGCTTACTTGGCATTCGCGAGCGCGTCCTGGCGATGAACGGCAGCGTGGATTTCGTCACCGCCCCTGGTCAGGGGACAGTGGTAACAATCAACTTACCCATCAACGGAGACGAAAAATGATACGGCTGCTGATTGCCGATGATCATTCCATCGTACGCGAAGGCTTGAAGCAGATCATCGCGTTGACGAGTGACATAAGCGTATGTGGCGAAGCAAGTAGCGGGGCGGAAGCGTTACAAATGATCGATGGCGACTTTAATCTATTGCTGCTCGATATGAATATGCCGGGCACCAATGGCGTTGAATTAATCTCACTCGCGCAAAAAACTCGCCCCGGCTTACCCATCATTGTGTTCAGCATGCACAATGAATCCCATGTGGTGATCAACGCAATCAATGCGGGTGCTTCAGGTTATTTTTCAAAGAATAGCGATCCAAAATTACTGTTGGATGCCATTCGGAAAGTGGGCTCCGGACAGCAATATCTTGACCCGAACATCGCCGAAAGCTTGGTATTTTCAAACAGCACACCCGAGCAAAGACTAGCGCACAGTCGGCTCTCACCGCGCGAGCGCGAAATATTTCACTTGCTGGCTGCTGGCAATAGCGTCAAAAAAATCGCCGAACAATTAAGCGTCAGCAACAAGACCGTCAGTGCGCACAAAGCCAACTTGATGAGCAAGATGAAGCTCAAAACCCTTGTTGACATTGTGCGTTACGCCGACAACAACGACTTTAACAACTAGCCGCGCACCGAGCGTGCAATATCAATAAATACGCCCGCAATAAAATCCCCAGCCCCGCCATCTAAGGAAATCCCTAGGTCAACCTAAGGATTTCCTTAGGCTGACCTAGTCCTTGCCTGATGTTTTTTCTCCTTACGAAACTGCATACTGACGAGGTTCGGCGTGAGTTAAAAATTCACGCCGTATTTTTAAGTAAAAATTTCATTTTTCAGGGCAGAAGCGACATGAAAAGACTCATAAATTCAGCAGTAATGATTGTGTCAATTATTATCTTGGCCGGTTGTGGCGGAGGTAGCGGCGGAGGCGGTAACGCACCAAGTAACAATAACACGACGAATAACGTAACCAGCAATCCGGGTATCACGCTAGTTTTACCCGCGTCTGCATCTGTGGCTGCAACAGTAACCATCATTGGGACTAACTTCGTTCAAACAGCAAACAATTACAGCGTGAGCTTCAATGGTGTTATTACCACTCCCATACTTAGAACACTCACTCAACTAGCAGTAATCGTCCCAGTAGGCGCGACCAGCGGCCCATTGACGGTAACCGATCTGGTTACCAATCAAATATACACAGTACCCGGCGGATTCAATGTCTTAGGCACTACACGCTTGATGGGTGGGGCGATACAAGGCAAAGCATTGAATTTGACCACTGCGGTCAGCACCTTTGCCGGCTCGGGACTTCCAGGCTCTGCTGATGCCACTGGCATTGCTGCTTCCTTCAATGGCCCTTACGGTGTCACTACGGACGGAGCAAACTTGTATATCGCTGACATGCGAAATAACAAAATTCGTAAAGTGGTAATTGCCACTGGTGTCGTTACAACATTGGCCGGTTCGGGTCTGGTAGGTTCAGTTGATGCGACGGGTCTAGCGGCATCGTTCAATGGCCCTTTAGGAATCACAACGGATGGCACGAGCTTGTATGTTGCTGAAGCTGCGGGCAACAAAATTCGTAAGATCGTCATTGCAACAGGTGTAGTTACCACACTGGCCGGATCGGGTTTGGTCGGCGCGAATGATGCGACTGGCATTGCAGCATCATTCAACTCTGTAACGAGTATCACTACGGATGGCACCAACCTATATGCTACCGACTGGGGAAATTGCACTATCCGCAAGATCGTGATTGCAACGGGTGTTGTCACAACATTGGCGGGAACCGGCTTTATTAGTGCGGTCGATGCCTCTGGAATTGCAGCTGGTT
>CAWASY010000032.1:0-14508 GCA_963784505.1 uncultured beta proteobacterium
ATTTGAGTACAACGTGTCAAAAAACGAATACGTTCTAGATGTTTCCAAGGAGCGATTAGAGGCGGCGCCTGGCTTCGATTCGGATCATTGGCCATCGATGGCCAATGAAAAGTGGAACCGTGACGTGTACTCGTACTACAGGCGTTCGCCGTATTGGGAATAGACCACTATTTTGGATCAGGCAGACTAGGCTGGCAGCCGAGGACGTAAAGCAGTTCTTGCTTCCCGGCAGCGTATTTTCGTGCAAGAAATCCCTCGAAAGACTAGGGCTTTTTTGCTTATTTAATATTTTCGCAGTGTTCTTGGATGCGCATCAACAGGTTCATAGCAACGATCATGACAGCCACAACAACCAATGGCTTGAATATTCTAGGCATTCGTCACACGAATTATTAAGCCCACCTGCTCAAAACTAGCTTCATTGGGATTGAAGAATGACTATGGAATCATCACCGCAGACAGTTAACATAAGCACAGCCAGTCCCGCTGGCGGGAATGAGGAGCATATTTCCGGACAATTGCTGAGAATGGGGCGCGCTGATGCAGCTACTGTTCTACAGCAGCTTGCATCACGCTTAGAGGGCTTGACGCAAGCTGAAGCCGATGTTCGCTTGAAGCAATATGGACTGAACACGATTGCACGGGAGCAGCGGCTATCCGCTTTGACGCGCCTGTTGAGCAATATCAAGAATCCATTGGTCCTGCTGCTTGTAGCTCTGGGCGTGCTTTCTTTTCTGACCGGTGACCTGCGCGCGACGGTTGTCATTTTCGTGATGGTAATATTGGGCATCGTATTGCGTTTCGTGCAGGAGATGCGCGCCGACAATGCGGTCGAGAAACTTGCAGCGATGGTCAGCAACACGGCCACGTTGGTGCGTGACGGCAAGGAAAAAGAAGTTCCGCTCAAGATGCTGGTGCCAGGCGATATCATCCGGCTGGCCGCTGGTGATATGGCACCGGCCGATGTCAGGGTACTGTCCGCTAAAGACTTATTTCTCAATCAGGCAGCCCTTACCGGCGAATCTCTGCCGATGGAAAAAAATGCCGACGCGGCACCCGCCGACGTTCAGAACCCGCTGGAATTGGTAAATATCTGCTTTCTGGGCACCAATGTGGAAAGCGGTGCCGCAACTGCGGTGGTTATCAGCACCGGCGAGCAGACTTACTTGGGATCGCTGGCCGCCAGTATCGTCGGGCAGCGTCAATTGACCAGCTTCGACAAGGGCATTAACAAGTTCACCTGGCTGATGATCCTGTTTATCGCCGTGATGGTGCCGACCGTCTTTCTGCTCAACGGGCTGAGCAAACACAACTGGATGGACGCATTTTTGTTTGCTATGGCTGTGGCAGTCGGACTGACGCCTGAGATGTTGCCGATGATCGTTACGGTTAACCTGTCCAAGGGCGCGCTGGCGATGGCGCGCAAAAAAGTGATTGTAAAGCGCCTGAATGCCATTCAAAACTTCGGTGCTATGGATGTGCTATGCACTGACAAGACCGGCACAATTACCCAGGGCAAGATTGTGTTGGAAAAGCATTTGGACGTAAACGGCGAAGACAGCGAGAAGGTGCTGCATTTTGGCTACTTGAACAGCTATCATCATACCGGCTTGAAGAACCTGCTGGACGAGGCTATCCTCAAACATGAGGAGTTGGAACAACACCTGCAAGTGCAGGAGAAATACCGCAAGATAGACGAGATTCCGTTCGATTTTGTGAGGCGCCGCATGTCGGTGGTGGTAGAAGATGAAAATGGACTGAATACGCTGATCTGCAAAGGCGCGGTCGAAGAAGTGTTGAGCCTGTGCACGCGGGTGGAACTGAATGGCGAGGTGATCGCTGTTCAGTCTGAACATGACGCCAAACGCCGGCAGCTTGCGGACGACCTGAATGGGCAAGGTTTCCGCGTAATCGCCTTGGCTTACAAGCAAATGCAAGGTGCGCCGGATGAGCCGGTGTATGCGATTAAGGATGAGTCGGACTTGATCCTGCTGGGCTTCCTGGCTTTCCTCGATCCGCCCAAGGACACTGCTACCGAGGCCTTGAAGCGGCTGCACAGTTTGAACGTGGACGTCAAAATCCTGACCGGCGATAACGAAATCATCACCGCCTACATCTGCAAGGAAGTGGGTATGCCGGTCGAGCATCTGTTGCTCGGTTCTCAAATTGAAACGATGAGCGAGGGTGAACTTGCTGTCGCCGTAGCTGCAAGCAGCGTGTTTGCGCGGCTGGCTCCAGCTCACAAGGAGCGCATCATCCGCGCACTACAGTGTAAGGATCACGTAGTCGGCTTCATGGGCGATGGGATCAACGACGCCCCTGCACTTAAGGCTGCCGATGTTGGTATTTCAGTGGATAGCGCAGTCGACATCGCCAAGGAGTCCTCCGACATCATCCTGCTGGAAAACAACTTGCTGATACTGGAGCAGGGCGTGCTGGAGGGGCGGCGGGTGTTCGGCAACATCATCAAGTACATCAAGATGGCGGCCAGCTCCAACTTCGGCAACATGTTCAGTGTGGTCGGTGCCAGTGCGTTTTTGCCCTTCCTGCCGATGTTGCCGATCCAGGTGTTGATCAACAACTTGTTGTACGACTTCTCGCAGACCACGATTCCCACCGACGAGGTGGACGCCGACTGGCTGATCAAGCCGCGCAAGTGGGAAATAGGCCAGATAAAGCGCTTTATTTTGTTTATCGGTCCGATCAGTTCGATCTTCGATTATCTGACATTCTTCATCATGCTGTACCTGTTTAACAGCTGGCAAAACCCGGCACTGTTCCACACTGGCTGGTTCGTGGAGTCGATCTTCACACAGACACTGATCATCCATGTTATTCGAACCAACAAAATTCCGTTCATCGAAAGCCGGGCCAGTTGGCAGCTGATTGCCACTTCGCTGATCATCGTTGCAGTCGGTGCCTGGCTGACGGTTTCGCCGCTCGCTAACACGCTCGGCTTTGTTGCGCTGCCACCGCTGTACTGGCTGCTGCTGGCGATCATGCTGCTGTGCTATTTGATCCTGACCCAACTGGTGAAGACATGGTTTGTCCGTAGGTATGGCGAATGATCGCGGTGGTGGAGAGAATGGATATATTCGTTACCAGGATTGCAAGTGCGTGTCATATTTGGCGTGCGCTCGCTGCGCTAAGCACCGATATGTCTTATGTAGCTGTATGACAGATACCTGGCTGTAACTGGCCAATCACAGGCCTAGTTTCGCTGCCCCATGTATGACTGAAATCGAGATTAACCGAATATTGAAAGTAGTCAATCTGAAGGACTAAATTGGCACTTTACTGGACGTCGCCATGAGTGCGATACCGCACAGATGCAAAAGCTGCACTATTATATTCTGTGATTGTTGGGTGCGCTATGGCCCAATCCATTTGTTTAATCATCGGGAGTCAATATGAATAAGTTCACTATCAGTACTTTAGCACTAGCAGTCAGTCTCGCGTTTAGCATTAGTGCCATGGCTCAAAACATGTCCAAGGATGAATATAAAGCTGCGGAAAAACGTATCACCGCCGAGTACAAAGCTGGATAAGGCGAACTGTGATTCTCTGGCCGGCAATGCGAAAGACATTTGCAAGGCCGAAGCCAAGGGCAAAAACAAAGTTGCAGAGGCCGAGCTCGAAGCGCAATACAAGCCTTCAAAAAAGGCCACTTATCAGGTCAGTGTTACCAAGGCAAAAGCGGATTACGCTGTGGCCAGTGAAAAATGCGATGACAAAGCGGGCAACGACGAAGATGTCTGCGTGAAAGAAGCGAAAGCTGCCCTGGTTCGCGGCAAAGCCGACGCTAAAGCACAGTTGAAGACCTCGGAAGCCAATGCGACAGCCAGAGAAGTGACTTCTGATGCGCAAACCAAGGCGCAAGAAAAGGGCAGCGAAGCACGCAATGATGCAACGACCGCTAAACGCGATGCCGACTACAAAGTGGCAATCGAAAAGTGCGACAAGTTTGCCGGCGACACGAAAGATCAATGTGTTGCGCATGCTAAAACACAATTTGGCAGGTAAATAGTCCTGGGCTGCCAGACGCTTCGATACGGAATTTGGTAAAGACCGTGACGGACGGCTGGCGTCGACTCAGGATTGGGTAAAAGGGGATCGTCGCAGTCTGTATCACGGACTGACAAGTTCTGTCCAGCAGCGCGCAGAATAACTTAGCCGATCAGCGCACAACGAAACATATATTTCAATGGAGGAACATCATGTCGCATACCGTACACGGAGCAAAAGGGTTGCATAAACAAGCTGCTATCGATCACAGAGTGGCCGCACATCAGCACCAAGAGCAGCGTCAAGAGCATATTGCCGTTGCCGCCTATTTCCATGCCGAACATCGTGGTTTCAAGGACGGTGACCAGTTGGCAGACTGGCTGGCTGCCAAGGCTGAAATTGATGCTGCGCTAGATTTGGATAAAGACGCCAGCATTCACTAAGCTAGTAGTTTGTTTTTACTAGGTATTACGTGGTTAGCTTCACTCAGCATCTGTGGAAAAGCATGCGTCACCGTGGCGGCATTTTTTTGGCGAATGTGCATATCGCTGAACAAGTGACAAAATTCTTTCCTGACTACGTAGTAGCACTCACATGCGCGCGACTCCAACCCCGGTCGATCAAGAACAGTGATGTGACCACGGTGATAACTGATCAAACCTTCGCGTTGTAAATTCCCGGCAACTTCGGTGATGCCTTCGCGACACACGCCGAGCATGCTGGCAATCAATTCCAGCGTCATAGTCACTTCATTGGTGGGCAGGCGATCGAAGGGTCATCAACAAGCAGCGACACAGTTGCTGCTCAATCGAATGATGCCGGTTGCATACGGCTGTTTGGAATATCTGGATCATCAATACCTGAGTGTAACGCATCACCAAGTGCTGCATGACGCCAGCGCGTCGCCCGCCAACGCGACTGAATTCCTCCATCTGCAATCGCGACTTCAGCCGATAGCCATAACCGTCGGTATTTACGATAGCCCGGTTGGGTGTGTTATCGCTACCCATGAAAAGTGAAATGCCAAGTACACCCTCATTGCCCACTCCTGCGATTTCGGCCGACGAACCATTTTCCATGATGTAGTGCAGAGACACGATGGCAGTGGTTGGAAAGTAAATGTGTTGCTGCTTGCAGCCTGGTTCGCAGAGTCGGCTGCCGATTGCGGCTGCGCCTTGCACGCGTACGTGTTGAAGAGCAACCATGTGCATCTGCTAGTGACACCAAAGAATTCGGATGGTATTGCCAAGCTGATGCAATCCATTGGACGGCGCTACGTGCAATACATCAACCGCAGTTATCGGCGCACCGGTAGTTTGTGGGAAGGGAGATTCAAATCCAGTCTGGTACAGGCCGAAGAATATCTGCTCACCTGCATGCGCTACATCGAACTGAACCCTGTTCGCGCAAACATGGTGAACGATCCGGCGCAGTATCGCTGGTCAAGCTATAGGCACAACGGACTGGGATAAACGGACGAGCGCATCACGCCGCACCCGTTGTACTTTGCGCTTGGCCCGGATGAGATGCGCAGGTTGGCCGAATATCGCGGGCTATTCCGCAGTGAACTGGATAATGCGGCGATAGCGGATATACGGCTTGCACTGTCACAGGGGCAACCGTTGGGAAGTGAACGATTCAGTGAACACATGTGCGCTGCTGTCGGTATGAGGCGTGCGCAAAAAAGACCGGGCAGGCCATTAGTAAAACACGACTTAAGTGTGCTGATTGAAGATCAAAGAGATTTTGGATTTTGAACGGGAGCGGTGAAATGCAAAAAGTTAATGCGATGCTGCCCCCTTTAATTCTGACCACTTTAATTCCTGAAAAAACGGGGATTTCACCGAAAAATCGGCATGTTGCCGGGCAGAGAACTGAAAATTCGCTGAAAAATTTACCCGCCGGAGCGGGTAATGGAAAATAAATCTGGGATTTTCAGCAGCCTGCTAAAAACTTTGGGTAGACAGGTTCACTCCTCGCTCACCTCGTCGGTACGAACCTTGAAACTCTTCAGCGTATTGGGACCGAAGGTGGAACTGATGGCGACGTCGGCCGCGTCGCGGCCCCGGGCGATCAACACGCGTCCGATGCGCGGGATATTGTTGCGGGCATCGAAGGTATACCAATTCCCGTCAAGGTAGGCCTCGAACCAGCCGGCGAAATCCATCGTGCCATAGGGCGGCGGCATGCCGATATCGCCCAGGTAGCCGGTGCAGTAGCGTGCCGGGATGTTCATGCAACGACAGAAAGCGATGGCGAGGTGCGCGTAATCACGACAAACGCCGACCCTCTCCTGGAACACCTCCCTGGCCGTCCTGGTGCGGCGCGCGTTCTCGTAACCAAATGTGATATGGCGGTGGACGTAGTCGCAAATCGCCTGGACTCGCCCCCAACCGGTCGGCGAATTGCCGAATAGCTGCCAGGCGGTTTCGGACAGGTGATCGGTCTCGCAATATCGGCTACCCAGCAGGAACAGCAGGGTCTCGTCCGGCAGTTCTTCCACCGGAGTCTGTCCCGCGTGGGGGACGACCACATCCGGCAATCCTGTATCCCTCACGATCGCATCGGCGGACAGCTTGAGTAGACCCTTGGGGGCGACGATTCGGCTGCACCAGTTGCCAAAGCTGTCGCGATAGGCGGTGAGCGGAACAGTCGGGTCGGCGATCAGGTGATCGGGAATGATGAAGTCGGAGACACGCGAGTAGTGCACGTTCAAAGTCAGAATCATCGGGGTCGGCTGCGGGCAATCGTAAATCAGTTCGTAGCCTATGCGGATCTTCATGGTGGGACTCCTGTTGATTGCCAGTTCAGCACGGGGCGGATCTCTGGCGGTTTACTTTGCTGTGATAGGGGAAACTGCGTGGAAATCCCCGCGTAGTAGCTCGCAAGCGCTCTGTGCAGCGATTCGACGATCACCTTGCGCAGGTCGGACCAATGTCGACCTGCTCTGATAACGTGCTTCTGGTTGATCTCCAGTTCGATGCCCATATAGGCGTCGGCCGGGAAACAGCGACGAAACCAAGTGGTCAGGCCATCGCCTTTACCAGCATAAGGGTAGTTGCGACGGATGCTGAGCGTGGGTGCGCAAGTGTTGAGGGCCGCCTTCCAGAGCTCGCACAGATCCGCCTCACCTGGTCGAGCTGGGTCATAAAGCAGGCCGATATCTGCGTCTCGCACCTTGCCGTCCAGCTCCGGCGTAAAGCTGTGGGACGAGATGTGGATGACCCGGTCGTGCTCCGCGATGGCGCGCCTGACCAAACGCTCCACTTGCGCGCGATACGGCTGATAATAGTGCTTCAATATCTGCTGACGCACCTCGTCGGGTACTTTGCGGGTCGCCTCGAAATATAGACGCGGATGGCCGACGGATCGATTCAGGTCAATCAGCAGGCGGCTTACGGTGGAGGCCACCAGCGGCGCCGAAAATGCTTTTGCCAGCGTTCTTGCCATGATCAGCGCGCCGGGGTCGTAGCCGCGATGTGTGTCCAGTAATGCCTGATGGGCGTGAAACAGCTCGCGATATGGCTCGGGAATCCGGTTGCCGCCGTGCTCGCAGGTGATCACAAGAGCATGACTTCCACAGTCCGCTGTCCGCCCATTCATCGCAGTGGTCTCCGCCAGCATGCTGCCTTACCAGTCCAGGTTGGGCAGTCGGCTGAACACTTGGCGCGTGCCTTCAGTCCATTGCTTGCTGAGTTCGTTGAAATATGTATCCCCTTGGTCGAAGCGGCGACGCATCCGCACTGCAAGACTGTCACGTTCATAGCAGATCAGATCGATCGGCATGCCGACGGACAAATTACTGCTCATCGTTGAATCGAACGAGGCGAGAGCACATTTTGCGGCGTCGTTAAGCGATGTCGAGCGGGTAATGACCCTGTCGATGATCGGCTTCCCGTATTTGGTTTCACCAGTCTGGAGATAGGGCGTCTCCACACCGGCCTCGATGAAGTTGCCCTCCGCATAGATCCGGAAAAGGCGTGTTGGCTCGCCCGCGATCTGACCGCCCAGTATGAACGAGGCGTTGAAGCCTATATCACTGGCTGCCAAGTGTTTTCCGTCGCGCCGATCCACGTCCCGCATGGCATCCGACACCAGCATCGCGACATCGAACATGGACTCCGCGCCCCACAGGTTAGGCACATCGTCTTTGGCGTTCCGCTGCTTCAGCAGGCTGATGACGGCCTGCGTCCCTGCCAAATTACCCGAACTCAACAAAATGACGACACGGTCACCAGCGTTTTCAAACACAGTCATCTTGCAGAAACTCGCATAATTGTCGACCCCGGCATGGGTACGCGAGTCCGACGCGAATACCAGTCCGGTGTCGAGCATGATGCCAATACAGTAGGTCATGGCCGCATCTCTCCGTTCATCGTCCTCAAGACAGTTCTCCTCGGTCACTTAAAGAAAGTTATATGCCGGTGAATCTGGTGTTGTTGCAATCGTCGCGGACAGCAACTCCCTTAAATTGTTTCCAATTACCTTAGATACGATCCCAGTTCATGCTGGACTCATTTATGGTTGTTTGCAAATTGCGGCCAATCTCAGCAGGCCGTAAGACTTTTACCTGTGCCATCTGAAAAAACAGGTGAGAAATATCTGCTCTTGATTCCACTGGAAAGCGAATTATTACTCTTCCCCATTGTTTTCTCTGTGCGCCAGTACACAGAGAAAACAGCCTATCGTCGCAGTCCTGTATCGAGGGTGTTCGGAATGGTGTGTGTGTCGTGAATGGCTGGCACGAACCTGCCCACCATCCCGCCTTATCGCAGGACATGTGGTCGCTTGAGGGGAGATGCTACTGCTTATGACATCTTTCCATTCACCATGTACAGTTAAATCCCCTGAATGTTTGAAGCTTGCAGGCCTTTAGGTCCATGTGCAATGTCAAAGTTGATTTTCTGACCTTCCTTGAGTGACTTGAAACCACCCATGTTAATTGCTGAAAAATGGGCGAATAAATCATCGCCTCCGTTATCCGGAGCGATAAAACCAAAACCCTTTGCATCGTTAAACCATTTCACTATCCTCTCGCTGGAAAAACTGGGAAAACCCCCTGTGTTATTTTTACGATACCAACGCGGCAATTCTGACGTTCGTGCGCTAGCGCACTTAGTATGAATAACAGATTGATTTTAATGATTTAAAAAACGATTTATACTGTACATTAAATTCAACGCATCCTATAGGTTTATCGCTGAGCAGATGATGGGTACATGCATCGCGGCCGGATATGCCAAGTATGTGCGACTGGTCAACTAGGTGCGCTAGCGTACGGAACAAACAGGATGCTGAACCTAAGATGATTTAGCCGCAAAGCCATCTGTGCACATGTGGTTAGTCACTTACAAGTTCAATGAAGTCAAAATGCGACAAGAATATGGCGTTTATTGAGCATTGACAATGGGTTGAAAAATCATTGCTTCAGGGAGATAGCATCATATTTTTGGTTCCGGCTTGTCCGGCTTAGGGTGGAGATTCGAGGCATTGCAGCTGTTGAATGCGCCCAATTTTATATTCGTCGCATTCCTGCCGTTTGATGCACTGCAAGGAGAATGACACTTGTTCAAATCGAAGTTTCGCAATATCTCGTTCGCTGGCAATGGTCAGTTCAATCAATAGTCTTTAAATTATTCAGTATATGGTGCAAGCCTTAACTATATGACCTCACTTTCTTTGCTGCTATGGATCGTGTCGGGAATAGCGCTGCAGATGGCGATCTTTCTCGGTATCCGATTCTGGCGTCACAAGTTGGACTACTATGTTTTACGCAGCCGCGGGGAAGCATTGAGTTTGCCGGCACAGGAAGATGTCTCGGTAAATACCAAAGAGAGTGGCGTTGCTGCATGGACGGGTTCACGGACATTCAGGGTCGACCGCAAGGTTGCCGAAGACAGCGCACAATCTGTCTGCTCGTTTTATTTGATACCGGAAGACGGGCAACCGTTATTGCCATACAAGCCTGGCCAGTTCCTGACCTTTCTCCTAGATATACCGACAACAAATGGTGGAACAGAACAGTTCATCCGCTGCTATTCCCTGTCGGATTCCCCTCGTACCGATGGTTATCGCGTTTCGATCAAGCGGATGCTGCCTCCTCAAGATAGCCACTATCCTCCGGGGCGATCATCCACATATTTTCACGATCAGGTGGCGGTGGGTAGCTTGCTACAGGTGCGCGCACCCGCCGGTCATTTTCATATTGACCGCAGTACATCTCCTGTAGTGTTGATTGCTGGCGGCATCGGCATTACGCCGATGCTGAGCATGCTGAACTGGAGTCTGGCTGAACAGCCTGGGCGCGAAGTCTGGTTGTTCTACGGTGTGCGAAATAGTCGCGAGTTGGTGATGAAAGCGCATCTTGAAGCACTGGCGGCGGCGCATCCGGATTTCCATTTGCAGTTTTATTTCAGCAATCCGCTACCGGAAGATGGGGTAGAGCGCGATTATCAGTACCGGGGGCGTATCGATGTAAGCGTGTTGCGCAGACAGTTGCCGCTAAAGCCTTACGATTTTTATATTTGCGGCCCCGCGCTGATGCTGGAGAGCCTGGTGCCCGCGTTAGAAGACTGGGGCGTGCCGGATGCGCACATCCACTTCGAAGCTTTTGGTCCGTCATCCATCAGGCGCAGACAAACCGTTGCGGTTGCCGTGCCGCAGGACGAGGTAATGACTACTCCGCTCGTTGTCACTTTCGCCATATCCGGTAAACAGTTTCCGTGGCAAGCCACTGCCGCCAACCTGCTCGAGTTTGCCGAATCGCATGGCATCAATGTCGATTGCAGTTGCCGCGCCGGTAGCTGCGGCAGTTGCCAGACGGCTATCCTGGCAGGAGAGGTAACTTATCCCCAGCCGCCAGACTACGATCCCGCTCCGGGTACTTGCCTGCTCTGTTCTTGTACGCCGAAGACTGACATGACTCTGGAGGCATAAATGAAGAGCACACTCTGGCGTGAACATATACTGCCCTTTGCCTTGCTGGCAGGCATGCTGGCAGCGGTCACGCTGGCTGGTGACTATCTGCTGCATAGCCTGAATCTGGTCTGGGTCGGTCGCTACTTGGGCATACCTGGAACGCTCCTGATCATCGCCTCGCTGATCTATTCACTGCGCAAGCGCAAATATATCAAGTCGGGAAATCCCAAAACGCTGCTGACCCTGCACGAATTCGGCTCATGGATAGGCGCATCACTCGTGCTGATTCACGCCGGCATCCATTTCAACGCCATCCTTCCCTGGCTGGCAACGGTAGCCATGGGGGTGAATGCGGTAAGCGGCATGGTCGGCAAGTTACTGCTGAAACGCTCACGCCTCCATGTTCAGGAGCAACGCGAACACTTCCAGAGTCACGGTCTGTCGCCTTCGGATGTGGAGCAGGCGATGTTCTGGGACGCGGTGACGCTAGATGCCATGAACAAGTGGCGGAAAGTCCACATTCCGATCTTCATCGTTTTCGCGGTGCTTGCACTGGGCCACATCATCAGCATCTTTTTGTTCTGGGGCTGGATATGAGCCGGATACTAAAATTCATTCTCGCCGCCAACCTGATTGCGATCGCAATTCTGGCTTTCGCCTATCCGAACCTGATGGTAGGTCCAGGCAAACTGATTCCCGGCCACCAACAACTGGAGACTGATTGCTTTGCCTGCCATACACCGTTTCTAGGGGCAGCATCGGAACGCTGTGTCTCCTGCCATAAACCTGCAGATGTCGGGCGTCTGACGACCATGGGGCTGCCAGTCTTAAAGCCGCTTACTTCGACTCCATTTCACCAGAAGTTGACCACGCAGGACTGCGTTGCATGTCACAGCGACCACGCGGGCGTGAAGCGATTCCGGCAACAAGGCCGGTTCAATCATGATTTGCTGCAAAAAGTGACGCTCGGTCAATGCCAGTCGTGCCATAAATCGCCCGCCGACTCGCTGCATAAACAGATTTCCGGCAACTGCAGCCAGTGCCATAACCAGAATAAATGGACACCCGCGACTTTCGATCACAACAAGTATTTCGTTCTCGACCGCGACCACAGCACCAGTTGCGTGACCTGCCATGAGGGCAACAATTACACCCGCTACACCTGCTACGGCTGCCATGAGCATACGACAGAAAACATTCGCCGAAAACATATCGAGGAAGGCATCCGCGATTATGATAATTGCGCCGAGTGTCACAAGAGCGCCGATGAGCATGACATCAGGGGTAGAGGGAACGACTCGCGTGAAGGTGGAAATGAAGATTAATATGACTCGAAGCATCATGACCAAATGTGTGATTTCCTGTTGGCTAGTGAGCCAACTGTATACAAAGGCTTAAAAATGACACCAAGTGACTGGCATCATATTACCCCGCAAGAAGCGCTAACTGCCATTGTTTCGAATACTGAAGGCTTGAAGCATGCCGAAGCAGCAAAGCGGCTCAGCCAAGTTGGACCAAATCGTTTGACTGCACCCGCTCATCGCGGCCCCTTGTTTCGCTTCTTGCTGCAATTTCACAACTTGCTAATCTATGTGCTGCTGGCCTCGGCAGCAGTCACCGCATTGCTTGCGCATTGGGTAGATACCAGCGTGATCTTGGGTGTAGTGGTGGTCAATGCCATCATCGGTTTCATTCAGGAAGGCAAAGCAGAAAAGGCAATGGATGCCATACGGCGCATGCTGTCACCCGAAGCCACTGTGTTGCGTGAAGGCCGTCGTGAGGTGATCGCGGCTGAAGCACTCGTGCCCGGCGACATTGTGTTACTGCAATCCGGCGACAAAGTACCTGCCGATCTGCGCTTATTGAATGTTAAAAATTTGCGCATCGATGAAGCTGCACTGACCGGTGAATCTACTGCGGTGGAAAAAGTCATCACCGCAGTGGGTGCGCAGGCAGTGCTGGGCGATCGCTATTGCATGGCGTATTCGAGCACCCTGGTGGTGTATGGACAGGGTACTGGCGTGGTAGTCGCCACGGCGGACAATACTGAGATCGGACGTATTAACGCGTTGCTTGAAGAGGTGCAGACACTGACTACCCCGTTGTTGCGACAAATGGATGTGTTCGGGCGCGGCCTGACGATCGCAATCATGGCAGTGGCAGCGATCATATTTTTATTTGGCTGGCTGGTACATCAATTCAGCCTCGGCGATATGTTTCTCGCTGCCGTGAGTATGGCGGTGGCAGCCATTCCTGAAGGATTGCCCGCTGTGCTGACTATCACACTGGCACTTGGTGTTCAGCGCATGGCAAAACGCAGCGCCATTATTCGTCGTTTGCCTGCAGTCGAAGCACTGGGCTCGGTGACGGTGATTTGCACCGACAAGACAGGCACACTGACGCGCAACGAAATGACCGTGCAGCGTGTGCTGACTGCTGAACAAGTACTTGAGGTGAGCGGCAGTGGATATGCACCTCATGGCGGGTTTTCCTTTGATGGCAAAGAGATGGACATTGCCGGACATGACGCAACACTCGATCTGTTGCGTGCCGGGCTGCTTTGCAATGATGCCGCACTTCGTGAAACCGATGGCACATGGCACATTGTGGGCGACCCGACCGAAGGTGCGCTCATCACGCTGGCCTTGAAGGCCGGGATGGACCCTGTGTTTGAACACGAGTCGCTACCGCGCACCGATCTTATTCCTTTTGAATCGGAGCATCGTTTCATGGCGACCTTGCATCACGATCATCAAGGCCATGCCTTTATCTTTGTGAAAGGTGCGGTGGAGAAAGTTCTGGCGATGTGTGAGCAGCAGCGCGGCTTGAGCAAGGACTTGCCTCTCGATTTGCCGCAGTGGCACAGCAAGATGTCCGTGACCGGGGCGCTCGGTCAACGTGTGCTGGCACTGGCGATGAAAACCACCGATGGAGGAAAACGCGATCTTAACTTCAACGACATGCACGATGGCTACACCCTGCTCGGCATGGTCGGCATCACCGATCCACCGCGTGAGGAAGCCATAGCTGCCGTGCGCGACTGTCGTGCTGCAGGCATCCGCGTTGTGATGATCACCGGTGACCATGCAGAAACGGCACGCGCCATTGCTGCGTTGCTGAATATAGGCAACGGTCGCGCGTTGACAGGTAGTGAATTGGATGCAGCTGGATGATGCCGGATTAAGTCAGGCCGTACTTGATGTGGATGTGTTTGCGCGCGCCAGCCCGGAACATAAGTTACGCCTGGTTGCGGCGTTGCAGGCCAATGGAGCAATCGTTGCCATGACTGGCGATGGCGTGAACGATGCACCAGCCTTGAAGCGTGCAGACATCGGTGTTGCAATGGGCATGAAGGGTACGGAAGTCGCCAAGGAAGCAGCGGAAATGGTGCTGGCCGATGATAATTTTGCCACCATCGTACATGCGGTCGAAGAAGGGCGCACCGTCTATGACAATATCAAGAAAGCCATCGTGTTCCTCATCCCCACCAATGGCGGTGAAGCAGGGATAATTCTGTTCGCCATACTGTTCGGTATGACCCTGCCGATTACGCCTGTGCAGATACTGTGGGTGAACATGGTCACT
>CAWASY010000033.1:0-97699 GCA_963784505.1 uncultured beta proteobacterium
CCCGAGTACCTGCATTAATAATAGCTGCGGCTCCAGCCAGATCGCTCGTATAAGCTCTCGCTTCAGCTTTTAGCATATCATTTTCAGCCTTCATAACAGTTGGCTTAGATCCAATGGCAGCAGTATAAATATCGTCATATCGCTTCATTCTGTAGCAACTAAAATGATAGTAACCTCTTGCAGCAAGAAAGTCATTGGAGGGTAAATATGCAAAATCAGTATCCAAGCGACTATCCAAAGGATTTGTTGCTTTTGCTGGTGTAGGGAAAGTAGGGCTATCATCCCAATGCTGTGGCATAGATGGTTCCATCAAATTCACTACATACATATCAGTTCTACCCCAACCTGGATAAACTAAATAATCCCCGGCCTCAAAATACCATTTGTTAGTACCGTCCATTATCACATTCCAATCCGATGTAATACCATTGTCTGCATACGTTTTCACCTTAGCCCAATCCACACTGGCAAGTTCGGTCTTATTTCTAGGAAGATAAGAAAGAATGCGAGCAGCAGTGGTACTAATAATCTTTTTTAAATCGGTGTTGCTTACATCACCCGCAGAGCCCATCCAGCTTGCAGGAATGGTAAAAGATTCATTCGATAAGGCCAATGCCTCATCCAAATAACCAATCGCAGCAGCAGCAACCTCTTGATATGGAACAGCTGCATCAATATTACCTTCCGCTGTCTTACTCTCATCGACTATATGAGCTTTGTCAAATATTAAGGCCAGATTTCCGTAGGCGATACCGAGTCCAAATTTTGCAAATGCTTGTGCCCGTTTAGTCTGATCAACACCAGCAATTACGATTGGCTTGCCCTGGACATCTGTGAAATCCAATACAGTTGATGCTGCTCCGATAGCTGAGTACCAATTATCATAAGAATACTTTGTATAGCCCTGGTTTGCATAAACAGGAGTATTATTCCAAGCGTTATCGCGCGGTTCAAATGACATGTCGCGCATTGCAAAATTACCCCACGAGCAGGTCGCATGATCGGCAGCTGTTGCTAACATGGCTTGTACACCACCCACTCTATGTTCCCCAGTAAATGCTGAATTATAAATACCAGCAGCCAGTTTTTCTATATCTTCAGCACTCCCTAATACATCTGATTTACCAGGAGTATTTTCATTTTCAACATCCAAATCTTCGCAACTAAACAGCAACCCCGTTACTGCAAAGGCGATTAAGAGAAATTTATTTATCTTTTTCATGTTTTAAGATTTTAGTTTTTTACAAATTGAATCCTAAAGAAAACGCTATGTTACGATAGATAGGGTTAGCTCCAATACCATCGATTGGTTGACGTACCGTACCTACTTCCGGGTCATAGCCTGAGTACCCTGTAAAAGTGTAAAGGTTTCTACCCACAGCTTTAAGGTTTATACCCTTAACTGAACCTTTAAAGACTTTATCAAGAACTTTCTTAGGAATATTATACCCGATAGCTAATTCTCTCAGCTTCAAATAACTTGCATCTTCTACCCAATAAGCATTAGCAGAGTTGGCATCATACATTCCCGTGCTCCAATAGGCAGCAACTTTCTTTTCACCATCAGCCACTCCGGCCATATCTTGTCTCTTACTTACGTTGTTAAATGCTAGGCGTTGGTCATTTGCGTTGTATACATCACCACCATTTTTCCAGTCAAGCAAAACATATAATGTTATTCCTTTGTAGTTGAATGTATTGGCAATACCCATATTAAATTTAGCATTACCATTCCCTATATTACCTAACCATACCTCCCCGTTTTCCTTATAAAGAACAGGTCTTTCGGTTGTTAAACCCTCTGTTCCAGCTTTGATAACATATCCTTCGCTGTTTACAACATAATCACCAATAGCTTCACCTGTTCCAAGTTGTTGAGACATTTCATCGAGCGTTCTAACCATTCTATGGCCATAGATAGCACCATAAGTTTCGCCTGATGCTACACGGAATGCAGTCACGTCACCACTAAATGCATCTAACCAATATGCGGGTATAGGCAACTCTGTAATTTGTTGACGCACTCTTGAGAACACAAAGTTAGAATTCCAGGAAAAATCCTGCTTCTTAACCCAATTGGCTGCCAATGTAAATTCCAACGTCTTCGATTCAATAGTACCTGCGTTTCTCCACTGATTGGTATATCCTCCATTTAAGAAACCAACAAGATTCACATTAATAAATTGATCGGTAGTAGTGGACTGTGCATATGTTCCTTCAAAGCTAAATCTTCTAAGGAAATCAACATTTAAACCGATCTCGGTCTCTGCTGTTTGAGAAGGCTTCAAAAATGCGTTACCTGTTTGCTGTGGTGAAGCAACTCCTTGTGTTAACGAATAAATTTCATATTGCCATGTGAAATCAGGTCGTATACCCGCAGTACCATAGGCTGCTCTTACTTTTAATTCATCAATGCCAGGAATGCTAAAATCCTCAGAAACTCTATACGCTCCTGAAAGTCTATAATATGGATTCCAACGTGATTCAGGTCCAAAAAGAGAAGATCCATCATATCGGAACATTCCATCAAACAAATACCTGCCCTTATAATCTAAACCTAAGATACCAAAATAGTTTTGTGCGATTTCATTTGTCTTTGCAACATTACCACCTAATATAGATCCTGCGTTATTGATAGATGCAAAGTTATTGAATGCCTCAATGCCCTTAACTACAAATACCGAAGCAGCTACACTTGTAGCTTCATAATGACGATTCTCGCCAAGATAAGAAAGCTTAGATTTAATAATAAGGTCTCCAAACTGCTTATTCAAGTTAAGTGTAACCTGTGTGTTTTGTGTAGAAGTCTCACTACTTTGTTGAGTAAGTCCGCCATTTGTATAAACCCCTTGGTTATTCCATGTGTCTTTAGGGTTGATCAACTCTCTTCTATAGTTTTCAATCTCAATTGTCTGAGTAACATCAAGATTCGCCCAATCAGTAAACTCAACATTGGCAGTGTAATTTCCCATCCATCTGCGTGAGTGCCTATCATCTTTCTGCTTGTAAAGAGCATATAATGGATTGGTTACTTCACCATTAAATTGGTTTATCCTTAAATTGTAAGGCTGACCATCAGAGTTAGGAGCAAACAAATCCATATCCTTCTCCATACGTGCTACATTATAGAAAATACCAGAGGGCTGCTGTATCTGCCTGTTAATAAATAAGTTTGTTGCACTTACTCTTAACCAAGGAGTTATTTCCTGATCAATGTTAAATCGAAAGTTTTGTCTGGCATATCCATCGCGATATTGAACTACACCCTCCTGCTTGTTATTCTCAAAAGACAGGAAAATGTTGTTCTTCTCTGTTTTGTTAGAAATACCAATATAGTTAGTCATAGAAGTTCCCTTCTGAAATACATCTGCTGGATTAAAACGATACACCCCATAAGGATTATCCATATATCCATCAGCAGAAATTGCTCTTGATCCTGAAATGCCAGAGTTTTGTCCACTTACATAATCTGCAGGGTAAGTAACTCCAGCATACTTCGTGTACCTGCCTTGGAATTGCTCCCAATCCGGGGCAAGTTCATACAAATGGGATTCGGAGGTCTTCAAATAATGTTGAAGGCTTTGAGTACCTATTTCATTTCTAATCGTAATCTGTGGTTTGTTGGCAGCACCACTTTTTCCTCTTTTGGTAGTGATAGCAATTACTCCATTACCAGCACGAGATCCGTACAATGCCGATGCAGCTGCTCCTTTAATCACTTCCATGGACTCAACATCATCCACATTGATATCAGCCAAGCTCCCGTTCATAATTATCCCATCAATCAAAATAAGAGGAGATGCACTAACGTTTAGAACGTTATCCCCTCTTAATAATAAATCCACCTGTTGGCCTGGAGCACCTCCTACAGAAGAAGTTCTAAGACCAGCTACTTTTCCAGTCAAGGCCGAAGCAATTGACATAGCAGGCACATTGTTAAGCTGAGCTTCACCAATTTTTGTAACTGATACTGTCATTTTTCTTTTGTCTGTAGCACCTGCTACCCCAGAAACTATTATTTCCTGAAGTTGAGTTGCATCGGAAGCCATAGCAACGTCAATTACGTTTCTAGATCCAATTTCTACTTCTTGGGTGGCTAGTCCAATAAAGGAGAAAATCAATGTATTCCCTGAACTCGGGACATTCAATGAATAATTTCCATTCACATCGGTACCTGTTCCAATTGTTGTGCCTTTCACAATCACATTAACGCCAGGTAAAGCACTGCCATCTTCTGCAGATGTGACCTTACCTGTTACAATCGCGGTCTTGCGCCAGGCACCACCCAGTACACAAAACGAATGAACAGAGAAGTAAAAATTTCCTCATAGTTTAAAGGTTTAGGTTAAAAATAGGTTAATAAGTAATCCAAGATAGGGGATTATTCCCTAACATCTAAAGAATTCAAATTTAAAAAACGGAATATCCTTTGAGAAATTGACATATTGCTAACAACTTACCTTACCCGAAAAAAGTGGGGTTTTCTTGTTTTCTCAAGATAAATAGAAGGAATAGCAAAAAACCTGATCGCCACAGGAACGGGGCATTATTTAGTAAACGTACAAACACCCTTTCTTTCAAAATAATGGAAAGCGCCACTCTGAGAAATGCCTGTTATAATTATCCTTACAGGTCCTGTTATTTCACCAGTCTTAAACGTAAATGTTGCTTTTCCAACGCTATCTAGCTTTAAATTCGGATTCCAATACAGGCATGATCTAACATCCGGGGCTAAATGGCTTTTTCTCTCGTAATCATCATAACTAAATGTGACCCCTTTGTTAACACCCGTAACGAATAGATTTTTAGAAGAGGGGGAAATTTGCAAACCACCCAACACTTTTGACTCCACTACCAGTATTCCGTTCTTTCCCAAATCTCCGAACCTGCGCAACCTTTCAGCGGATCTTAAAATTTTAATAGTCTTAATCTTCTCAGGATCCAGGCTTAAAAACACTTCCGTGCTATCCGTTACTACTCCATCGATTATGTAAACTGGATCGTTGGCCGCAACCTGAGCTGACTCTTGTAAAAAGATTCTAACTGATTCCCTTTTTTGGTTCTTTCTATACTTAACAGCAGGGAGAATATTTATAACGATTTCTGACATAGTCTGAAATTTTTCAAATCTCTCTAGATTAACTTCCATATCTCCCTGAAAAGAATCAATGTTCCTCTCGTCTTTTTCTGAACGGGCTTGATCTAAAAAGAATTCATATGATTTCTGAATCAACCTTTTCCTCTTAATAAAGTCTTCGTAACCAACCTGGCCGTCATTTACTTGTTCAGCTGCAATAAGAGTTGGTCGTGAGAAAATCTCATCTAACACAATTGAAAAATTATTTGTACTTGAGCCACGATGGCTTATAGAATAGAATACGTTGTCACTCCCGAAATTTTTGAACAGAGGAAATTTAAACTGACCATTGCTACTGGTATAGACAGGATAGATGAAATCATTATGTTGTAAAAAGAATGTGATCTTTAAAGAATCTGGCACTTTCTTACCGAGGGTTGAAATCACCCTTCCAGAAAAGTAATCAGGAAAAACTCCAACTTGATTCATCCTTCTGGTAGGTACGATTACAGGCAACAACATTTTCTGATGCAAATAAGTCATCGCGAATAATGGAAACAGTCACTATTTCATTAGTGAACTCCTTAGCCTCCACATTTACTGTAATGTTTTCTCTCATGTTGTATGATTGAGTACCAAAATCAGTGAAGATAAAGGTTGAGTCAGTTTTGAATATTTTCACTTTATCATCTATCGAGCAAACTTTGAAAATTCCCTCGTAGAAAATTCCATTTATTTCAACCCCCAATACATAGAGCCCCCTCACAATATTTGATGTTAGACTGAGATAACCAGCATAGACCCCATCCTTTACCATTGTTCTTTGGAGAAGTACTTGATTCCCATCCTTAAACAAAGCCATATTTATTAATGCCTTATCGTGCTTCTCTTGGGTGATAGGAATATTTATTCTGAAGAAAGCTGTGTCGCCTGCTGCATATTGTGGTTGATTAAATGTTATATAAATAACATCAGCATCTTGATTCAATTCTTTTTGAGCAAGTGTTTCAAATACTTGAACCAGAATAACAATTAATAATACAAACCTATGTGTCATTATTCTAGAAGTTACCAAAAATCAGGTTTCGTTGTAGTTCCATTGTTAACAGATTTTCTACAATCCTGCGGAGCTAAATCCATTTCGGCAACTACGTAAGGAATCGCATTCTCATCTATATAAAAAGATTTCTTAACTACTGACGAAGCCGAAAACACACCTAACACCTCTTCCTCTGGGTGGGTGGTTGAAATAACATTTCCTCTTATTCTCACCGAGTTTGATTGAAACAAACTACCAGTCGCTTTCTGCTGATCCCCTAACAATTTCCAAAAAGCATAAACATTTTCCGAAACACTTAATTGTTCCACCTCAACATAATAGCGATCGTAAAAACGTGGTCTTGAAATTAAT
The DNA here is from genome assembly GCA_963784505.1 of uncultured beta proteobacterium. Taxonomy (GTDB): domain Bacteria; phylum Pseudomonadota; class Gammaproteobacteria; order Burkholderiales; family Gallionellaceae; genus Gallionella. Next base: position 6,489 of record CAWASY010000033.1, read on the forward strand.
ACCTGCCCAACAAGAACCTCCTTGAAATGATTGGAGGATACATTTGTATTATCTGAAACTTTCACTGCCGTGCCATAATCATACCCCCAACAAATACAGCAAGTGCATTCATCCACTTGAGTAAGTCTGCCATTACTCACAATATATCCGCTGCAAGGCAAGGGGTCGGGTAGTTCTGCTCTGCCTACAAATTTTGTATTGTTTTGAGGTGCTGATAATATCTTGTAAATACCAGTCCATCGCCATCTAAGCAATCCATTGCTTTCTAAATTGCTAGATGCATTGATAAAAAATTTAAAGCCATCAACATAATCATATTTTTTACCTTCATCGGGTATTATCAGGTCTTCATTAAATTCATAATATAAATCTTCTATTGTGCCAGCAGGCTCTATTCGCTCCCAAGCTGATTCATACGTACCTCCAGACTGAGTAATAATTTTGACTCTATAGCTTTTGCCTACTAGGCCTTGTATATCTTTTGTAACGTATGTTCCTCCTTCACCATTCAATTCAGTAAGCAACTCATCTACACCTTCATTATCTTCAATCCAAACTGAAGCACCTACAGCTGGAATTATTTCCGCCTCTGTATCCAATACATTTTTTGAAAAAGAAAGTTTTACCTTATATGGACCCGGCTGATCTGTAATTTCACCATCTACAATCAATCGCTTTATATAGCTTGAAGATTTTAAGTTGAATGGTTCAACACAGCCATTTACAACAATCAATAACCACAATAGAGAAATCGTTGCTCTCATTGAATTAAAACTTAAATCGATAGGTAACAGATGGAACAATTGTGCCTATAAGTGAGAGTTGATAAGGAATCAAGGTGCCACCTCCACTATCCGCAAAATATACAGAGTAAGGATTTTTACGGGCATACACATTATAAAAAGAAAAGGCCCAACTGCTTTCCCATACTTTCTTTCGCTTGTTATTCCCTTCTATAATTAAAGCTATATCAAGCCTGTTATAGTCAGAGATTCTAAAATTATTCCGTTCTGAAAAATCTGTTACCGGCACATTGTTTACATCATACAAACCAACAGGTAATGAAACCGGGCGACCTGTGTGATAGGTGAAGAATCCCGTAAAGAAAACTTTGCGCGCTAGTTCAAGTCGCCAATTCAAATTAAGAATATGCGGCTGATCATAGTTAGACGGGTACCAATCGCCTTGATTTATGGGTTCATCTCCTCCTACCTTTCTGAGTGATCTTGAATATGTGTAATTCATACTCCATGTAAACTTCCCAATTAGTTTATTAAGCATGGACTCAACACCATATGATTTTCCAATACCACTTAACAAGCCTGTTTCGAGTTGATCATTTAAGATTAAAGATGCTCCATCTTTAAAATCAAGTAGATTATTTACCTTCTTATAAAAACCCTCAATTGAGAATTCGTATTTCTCATTTTTACTATTTAAAAAATATCCTATTGACACTTGATCCGCGCGTTGAGGCTTAAAGTATGTATTGCTTGATTGCCAGATATCAACGGGTGTAATGGTAGCCGTGTTTGAAATCAGATGTAAATATTGATACATGTGATTGTATCCAAACTTTACGGATGATTGCTTAGTTAATAAGTATTGCAAAGAAAGTCTTGGTTCAGGGCGAAGATAAGTTTTAATGATGCTTCCGCGATTATAAAACGTAGAGTCAGTTGTGTTTCGCACTTCAATTGGTTCGCCTTCTTTATAACTATACACCAAACCAGGGCCAAATCGGTTATACATAGAAAGTCTTATCCCAGCCTCTATACTAAGCCTGCTTATTTTAAATCCATCACTCAAAAAAAAGGCTGTTTCCAATGAAGTCTCTTTTTGTATTTCCTTTGCGCGTATCACTGACTCACTCGATGTGGGCCTTAACTTCCCCGGCATAAACTGGTAATATGTACTTTGGACACCATACTGAATTTTATGTGTTTTACCTTCGTTAGTAAAATCAATTTTAATGGAAGGATAATTAATACCATAGTTTAACTGAAAAGCTGAACCCAAATCGTCTTCAATCACTTTATAATCATAATGCCCCAGTGAAGCTGTTATGCTATAGTAAAGATTGTCGTTAATTGCATGATCGTACTTAGCAGAAAACGTAACGTTACGCCATTGATTTGTTGTGTCATTTACTAGTTTGAAGTTATCGTAACTTGTATATCCTGAAATGCTAAACTTACTTTTAGGATTAAGTTTATGACTGTACTTAAAAGAACCATCATAAAAGAAAACAGAACCATCAGCAATATCTTTATACTTAGTTTTTAAAAGATTTAACATCCAATCGGAATAAGAAGATCGAAATGACAACGTTAAAGAACTTGTATCCTTAACAACAGGTCCACTCAGAGATAGGTCACTTGCAATGAGACCAATGCCTCCATTACCAACCCATTTTTCATAGCCTCCTTCTTTTGTAGTAATATCTAACACAGAAGAAACTCGCCCACCAAATTCAGCAGGGATGCCCCCCTTATAAAAAGTTGCATTGCCGATAGCTTCCGCATTAAAGGCGGTAAAAAACCCTAAAGCGTGTGAAGTATTGAAAACAGGCACACCATCAAATAATATCAAATTCTGATCAACGCTTCCACCCCGCACATTAAAACCAGATGATGCTTCGCTTACAGTCGTAACCCCTGTTTGCGTCTGAATTTGTTTGATAATATCTGTCATGCCCAAAAATGAAGGCGCTCTCTTTACATCTTTAATACTTATCTGTAATTGCCCAACTTTTCTGGTACTTATCCTGCTAGAGGCTGCATCCGTAACAACAACTTCATCAAGCATCTTAGAAATCTCAAAAATTGAAGTCTCTAAAAAAGCATCCCCTGAAATTTCTAGATCAATAATTTTATCTTCATACCCAACGTATGAAACACTTAAGACATGGCGACCTACTGGCATCGAAATCTCAAAATCACCCGATGCATTTGTTAATTCTCCAATACCTAAATCTGAAACAGAGACTGTCGCCCCAACAATAGGAGCAGAATCCTTTCCTGAAACAACTTTTCCTTTTAGGTGTGCTATCTTCTTTTGTTCACCTTCAACGTGTTCACCTAATTGAACTCGTTCAATCTCTTTCTGTTCATAGCTTGCCTTATTAATTATTTCTCTTGTTTTTATTAAGGCTTTAGGATCTTTCACCAATACAATACTATGAGCACTCCATTCAATGTACGTTAACTCTGTATCCTTAAATAATTCATCGAGCATGTGGGCAACGTTGAATCCTTCGTAGCTCTTCTCAATTTTAATACCTTCTATCCAGTCAGGTAAATAATAAAAATGAACCGGGTATTCATTCTCTAATTCAGTTAGCACCAACTTTAGCGTCTTTCCATTTTCAGCGCCATTCATTTTACTAGAGAGAACAGACTGCGCCATTGCACTTAGTGTGCATAACAAAATAAATGAAATGGTTATTGAAAACCCCTTCATAGTTATCCTGTTTACAGCAGCGTTGAGTTGACTCATATTAAGTTTCTAAAGCTGGTAAACTGTATTGAGTTATTAAAGCCGCTCATATAAATGAAACATAGTTATATAGCGTCTTCTTTTATAAGAAAGAAATAGATTGACTTTTTTGCATTGCAATCGATTTAAAAACAATTAGAATTTTATAGGCAAAAAAAAGAGGCTGCCAAGGCAGCCTCTTTTTTTATTAGAACAATGATTAGTTCTTATCCCAAAATAATTTAAGATCAAGTTCATCACTACCCATGGCGGCTACTGCCGCTGTGTAATTAGGTCCATTTGAAGTTTGTTCAGCATTCGGATATGAATACCGGTACGGGAATGGACCCCCTGGATTTGCCGGCACATTAAACACAGGGTAATCAAATCTTCTGTAATCAACCCATGCTTCAAAGCCACGATTAAACATAGCGATATACTTTTGGCGAGCAATTTTCTGAATATTGTTAGCACCAATAGCTGTGGCATAAGCAACACTCGGATCAGCTAAATAAGCTGCCGCATCCACTGCAGATCCTCCCCAATAATCAATTGAAGCAAGAATTCCATTCTGATAATGCTGCTGTGCTGTTCCTGTAACGGTGAAGCCACGAGCTGCAGCTTCTGCCAACAAAAACTCCACCTCAACATAATCAATCAAAATTCCTGGCCAGTCAGGTGAAGTAACTTTGGCACCTGCTTTTGAGAAGGTAACGTATGCATTACTGGTTCCATATTTACCTCCAGAATAACCACCATCCTTATCCTTTGTATAATACAAGGGAATGCGTGGATCATCAACAACTGGTGCCTTCATAATATCCATCATAGTATTAGAAGCTACATAATCTTCACGGCCACTTTGTACCAACCACACCCAAACAGGGTTTGTATTTGGGGTTACTGCCTTATATGCTAGCTCTGCATTCTCAGCATTAGACTGAATAAGATTAGCTGCATTAATACTCTCCACTAATGATTTAGCTTTTGTAGGATTGCTATCAGCAATCGTCATTGCCATTCTTAATTTTAATGAATTGGCAAGCTTTACCCAAGCAGTTACATCATCATCGAAAAGTATATCCGCATCTCCAAAGCCTTTCACACCACCATTGGCTGCGCCTGGATTTAACTTAGCAATAGCAGCATCCAATCGTGCTAACAGGTCGTCATAAACTGCTTCTCCATCATCGTAGGCAGGTGTTGTATTGTCTGGATCCAATGCCTCAGACTTAAGGCTAGTATTCAAAGCACCTGAATATGGAATATCTCCAAAAGTAGTTACAAGCAAATAATACGTATACACTTCCATCACTTCAATCATGGCAAGTTTATTATTATCAACGCCCGGATAAAGTGAAGGCTTCTTTAATAATATTGCTTTTGCTTCTTTATAATCAAGCAACACACCAGTATACAGAGCTACCCAAAACCCATTACCTGGATTGGTTAGTGTATAGTTACTCGTTGTAAAGTAAGTAGTCTCTGCAAATTGTTGCGACCAGATTTTAAAATTAAATCCATCCAACATTTGATCTGTGAGATTTCTTGTAGCATTAGCAAAAAACGGTCCTTCCGGAATAGTTCCTGACTGATAGGACTTCGGATTAACATTAAGACTTGTTAAATCGTCCACGCACGATGTTGCAATCAGAAGCAACACTGCACAAAAAGGTTTTATAAGTAGTTTTCTCATTTTCATTAAATTTAGAAGGTAGCCTTTATATTAAAACCAATGTTTCTAACACTAGGCAAACTGCCCACCTGGTAACCTTGAATATTTCCTGCACCCAAGTTGTCTTCAGGATCTGCGTAAGGAATATTCTTATGGATAATCCACAAGTTACGACCTACTGCCGAGAAGGTAAGAGAATTAACCCCACTCCATTTTGAAACAATAGAAGTAGGTAGCGAGTAGGAGAACACAACTTCTCTCAATTTAACGTAACTAGCATCATACACATAAGCAGGCATAGGATTTACGGTACCCCCATTCATCGGATAGGCATCCATCGCCAAACGAACCGTATTTACAGAGCCATCAGACTGAACGCCTTCTTTTAAAATACCACCACCTTGGCTCTTTGGAAGTCTAATCTCGTTCCCTAGTTCGTTTACTCCAACTGTTTCTTCATAAAGACCTGTAGCTAATCCATAATACATGTCAGCCGAATAAACATCACCACCATGCTTCACATCAATCAGGAATCCTAAAGAAACATTCTTGTAGCTAAGTGTGTTTTGAACTCCACCTGTCCAATCTGGGTTGATATTACCGATCGGGTTCGTGGCTGTAGTAGTTCTCTGGTATCTACCATTTGATAGCACAGTGCGCTGTCCATTGGTATAAACATAATCCGTTCCATAAATAGTACCAAAGGGCATACCAAGCGGAGCATTCGATGACCCGCCCCCTGCACGGAATGTGTTTAACTGAAGGTTGGTTACATCACCATACAAGGCAGTTACCTCATTATGTATTTTGGTCCAGTTTACATTGATATCCCACTTAAAAGAACCCGCCTTCACAGGGGTTCCACCCAGGGTTAATTCCCAGCCCTTATTTTCAACGGTACCAGCATTCACATACTTGGAAGAAAAGCCTGAAGCAGTTGATACCGTAACTGGTAGAATTTGATCAACACTTTGAGAACTGAAATAATTTACATCAAAGCGCGCCCGACCATCGAACAATGTAAACTCTGCCCCAATTTCAAAACTCTTGGTTCTTTCTGGTAAAAGCTGACTATTATTCTTAGTAGCTGGTAAAGAAAATAGGGGTGAAGTGCCAAACGCAGTAGGCTTTACGTACTGATCCGCTAACGCGTTAAATGGCGCTGAGTTTCCTACTTCAGCATAGTTCACTCTAAACTTACCAAAAGTTAAGATTGGATTCTCAGCAATAAATTCGGTGAATACAAAACTGGTAGATGCCGAAAAATAATTATACGCATTATTTCCCTTAGGCAAGGTTGAAGAGGCATCCCTTCTAAAAGAACCATTTAGAAAGATGAATTCTTTATATCCAATACCGGCATCTGCAAATATTCCATTCACTTGAACATCCGAAAATAATTCAGTTGGCGCTTCAATTTGATTTACTGAATTTGAAAGCGCATAAATACCAGGCACTGTTAATCCACCATTGGTTACGGCAGAAATTCCTGTTACCGTAGTTCTTCGAACGTTAGACCCAAGAGATGCATTGAATGAGATATCATCCGTCAAATTCTTCTTGGCCGTCATGAGTATATCATAATTGTATTCCTGATAGTTTTGATCTCTTCGGGTATAATCTCCCGGTTGATAATTAACACTTCCCACCGCGGTGCGTTCTTCTTGCAATTGACTGTAAGAGTCTAATGAGATTCTTCCCATTACATTTAGCCAGTCAGTGATCTTATAATCTAGCTTAGTATAGCCAAGGTAGCGAGTACGGCTATCTTCTGAGTAGTTCTTATAGGCTGCAAAAAAAGGATTATCCCAATAAATGGTTCCCAATCTACCCGGAAATCCACCACCCCAGTTCCAGGTAATATTTTCTCCGGTTCTTTCATAGGCCTCTCGCTGAGCATTAATGTCAACATTCGTTTGCCACCATTCTCTGAAACTTGAAATATTGTTGTTTCCACCATACCCAGTAGCATAGCGGCCAACTCCATGTTGTTGAGTAAAATTAATGGAGGCAGTAGCCGTTAAGTTTTTAACCACTTCATACGATGCACTAAAATTTAGGTAATTTTTATCCAATGAGCTGTTTGGCTGAACTCCCTTCTCATTAGTTCGTGTGTAACCTAATTTAAAATTCCCCTTTTCGCTTCCACCGTCAATGACAACACTATTGTTGTACGTAAGACCCGTTCTGAAATAATCAACTGGGGTGCTTGGAGCAGCTAGCCAAGGGGTCTTCTTTTGGTAATTAGGACTGGTTGGGTCACCATAAGAATCCCACTGATACACCATTGTACTTGGATCAAATGCAGCTCCCACAGAAGCATCTTCATAGGTAGGAGTAATATTATCGAGCGTACCATCACCATCTACATCCGTTAAGTCAAAGTAACCATCTTCAGTGGGTCCGTAATACTTTACCATAACCAGCCCCATATTGATTTTGATACTTAGGGAAAGTGCTTTTATCAACCGTTCCCACCGTAAGTCCTGTATTGATGGTAACACCAACACCTTTTTTACGACCTTTTTTTGTTGTGATGTAAACAACTCCATTCGAAGCGCGAGAACCGTAAAGCGCGGTAGCTGCTGGACCCTTAAGAATCGTAGTTGATTCAATGTCATCAGGGTTAATATCCGCACCTACGTTTCCATAATCATAACCAGCAGTTCCCCGACCAGTCAATGGGTCATTGTAAGTGCCATTATCTACCGGCACACCATCCACTACAAATAGAGCCTGATTATTACCCGTTAGTGACTTGTAGCCTCGAATAATCACATTGGTAGACCCCCCCATACTGTTGTTTTTCGAAATCTGAACCCCTGAAACTTTTCCAGAAAGAGAGTTCATCAAGTTGTTATCACGATTACTGCTCAAGGCATCGCCTCCAACAGTTTGTGCCGCATAGGATAATTCATTCTTAGTTTTAATGATACCCTGTGCAGTAACAATAACCTCCGAGAGACTCTTTACATCAAGGCTTAAGGACAAATCAATTACTGATCGTTGTCCAATTTCGATTTCCTGAGATTGAAGTCCAATAAAAGAAAACACTAAAATGCCCCCTGAACTGGGAACACTTAAATTATAGTTACCGTCAGCATCGGTAACCGAACCAGTTGCTGTGCCTTTCAGCAACACGTTAACGCCAGGCAAAGCACTGCCATCTTCGGCAGAGGTAATCTTTCCTGACACGGATCGTTGTTGCGCGTGCAAAGCTCCGAGCGCAAAAACGAGTGAGCAAAGAAGTAAAATCTTCTTCATAGATTTTGGTTTAGGTTTAACATTAGGTTAATAATAACCCAATGTTAGGGAGTATTTCTATAAAAAGCGACCCAACAAAGTTCAATAATTAAAATATTGTTTTGCTATATTGTGTAAAATCAGAATTTCCTTCGTTTGCATGGCATTGAAAAAGCAGAATCTACCTTTTATCAAAAAAATAAAAAAACTTAACCCAAGCCCTTAAAAAAATAGCATAAATAAAAAAAGCACCCTCAAAATTGAGGGTGCTTTTAAAAATTTTGATGTGATTTTTAAGAACTAGGCTTCAGCCTGAACCGAAACAAAAGATTTGTTCTCTTTTCCTTTCTTAAAAACAACTACTCCTGGAGTAAGAGCAAATAAGGTATGATCCTTACCAATACCTACATTACGACCAGGATTATGCTTTGTTCCGCGCTGACGCACGATAATATTGCCCGCGATCACTTTTTGACCACCAAATATCTTAATGCCAAGCCTTTTGCTTTCCGACTCGCGACCGTTCTTTACTTTACCTTCACCTTTTTTGTGTGCCATAACTCTTTAATTCAAAATTTAAGATTCAAAATTCAAAAATTACCCAATTGTTTCAATTTGAACTTTAGTGAACTGCTGGCGATGGCCATTCTTCACGGCATAGCCCTTTCTGCGTTTCTTCTTGAAGATGATCACTTTGTCACCTTTCACATGTTCTAATATCTTACCAGATACCTTAATACCTTTTACAGTAGGGGCGCCAACTTCTACACTTCCATCATTATCCAAAAGAAGAACTTTATCAAACGAAACGCTTGAACCAGCCTCGCCTTCCATTTTGGGAGCGTATATATATTGGTCTTTAGCCACCTTAAACTGTTTTCCTGCAACGTCAACTATTGCGTACATGTTATTGATTTTTAAAAATGGACTGCAAAGATAAGTCAATCAATATGAAAAGCAAAAGTGAAAATCAAAATCATTAAAGTCGACTAAAAAAGCTCGTTTGTGAGTCTCATTGGGGTATTTTACGAAACTGCAATGGTAAATGATGAAGGTCTATCCTTTCAAAATCATTCCGGGTATCTTCACTTATTAAAACTGAATAGATAAACACTAGCAATTTTATCCTCTCAAACTAATAAAATGGAGGCTAAAAAAAATCGATTTTTTTTCATCTCATCTATTAATTGACGAATGAATTTAAAACAACTATCTACCAAACACTTACATGAAAAGTACATGGCGAAAGAAGATTTTGCGCAAAAATCACCCCTTTGTTTTTCCTTCATCATTTCGAATATTTGTCGATGGTGTTGTTTGGATTGCTGACTCTTCTCTCAATCTCTGCTCACTAAAAAGTTTGTATAAATCGCGAGCCAAAGCAACCTGTTTTTGTTCGCCAAAACATATAGTTAACCTTTAAAAAATATTCTACGATGGGTCAATCATTACAGGAAGAACCAATTTTGAAAGAAAACAAAGACCGCTTTGTTCTTTTCCCAATCAAACACCATAACATCTGGAAGTACTATAAGCAGGCCGAAGCCAGCTTTTGGACGGCTGAGGAGATTGACTTAGGACAGGATATGAAAGATTGGGTTGCCCTGAATGACGGTGAACGACATTTCATCACTCATGTGCTAGCATTTTTTGCGGCCAGTGATGGAATCGTAAATGAAAACCTGGCCGAGCACTTTGTAGGCGAGGTACAATACACGGAAGCAAAATTTTTCTATGGATTTCAGATCGCCATTGAGAATATTCACTCCGAAACGTATTCGCTTTTGATTGATACCTATGTAAAAGATTCGAAAGAAAAAGATAAGTTGTTTCACGCCATCGAAACGATGGATTGTGTTAAAAAGAAAGCTGATTGGGCACTGCGATGGATTGATCAAGGAAGTTTTCAGGAAAGATTAGTTGCTTTTGCTGCCGTAGAAGGAATCTTCTTCTCCGGTTCATTCTGCTCTATTTTTTGGTTGAAGAAACGGGGCCTTATGCCCGGCCTGACTTTCTCTAACGAATTGATCAGCCGAGATGAAGGTCTTCATTGCGATTTTGCTTGTCACCTGTACACCGAGCATGTGGTTAACAAAATGCCGGTTGATAAAGTGATTGATATTATCAAAGATGCCGTTGAAATCGAGAAAGAGTTCGTAACCGATGCACTTCCGGTTAATTTGATTGGCATGAACGCTGAACAAATGCGTCAATATATCGAGTTCGTTGCGGATCGTTTGTTAAATGAATTGGTGGGCAAGAAAATCTACAACACTACGAATCCATTTGATTTTATGGATATGATTTCGCTACGCGGAAAAACTAATTTCTTCGAGAAGCGAGTAGCTGAATACCAAAAAGCTGGAGTAATGAACAGTATGGAAAAAGATTCGTCTCCTAAATTTTCACTAAACGAAGATTTTTAATACATTCGACTTACCATTTTTTAAACTTATTTTTTTTACCAACACAACCCTACTAAATAATGCTTGTACTAAAACGTGACGGACATCGGGAGTCCGTAAAGTTTGATAAGATCACGGCCCGTATCGAAAAACTCTGCTATGGTTTAGATCCCAATTTTGTCAACCCGGTAGAGGTGGCCATGAAAGTGATTAACGGATTGTACGATGGCGTGTCCACGCAAGAGCTTGATAACCTGGCGGCTGAGATTGCAGCTTCCTTAACTACCAAGCATCCTGACTTTGCTAAGTTAGCAGCACGCATCGCGGTTTCTAACCTGCATAAGGTTACGAGTAAGTCCTTCTCTAACACAATGAAGCGACTGTACACGTATGTCGATCCTAAGAATGGACAGAATGCACCCCTTATCTCGAAAGAGACGTGGAAGGTGATTAAAGAGAATGCTGCTGAATTGGATGCTGCCATTATCTACGATCGCGACTTTAGTTACGATTACTTCGGATTCAAAACACTGGAACGTTCTTACCTGATGAAGGTAGATGGAAAAGTAGTTGAACGTCCGCAACATTTGTTAATGCGTGTAGCTGTGGGAATTCATGGCGAAGATATCGCAGCTGCAGTTGAAACCTATCACTTGCTATCGGAGAAGTGGTTTACCCATGCAACTCCTACCCTGTTTAATGCAGGAACACCCAAGCCACAACTTTCATCCTGCTTCCTTCTTACCATGAAGGATGATAGCATTGATGGAATTTATGATACCCTAAAACAAACTGCCAAGATTTCTCAATCGGCCGGAGGTATTGGTCTTAGCATTCACAATGTGCGTGCAAAAGGCTCTTATATTAAAGGAACTGGTGGTACATCCAACGGCATTGTGCCGATGTTGAGAAACTTTGATATGACAGCGCGCTATGTGGATCAAGGCGGTGGCAAACGCAAAGGAAGTTTTGCGATTTACCTAGAGCCTTGGCATGCCGATGTGTTTGAGTTTCTTGAATTGAAGAAGAATCATGGTAAAGAAGAGATGCGCGCGCGCGACTTGTTCTATGCCATGTGGATTCCGGATTTGTTCATGAAACGCATTGAGAGCAATGAAATGTGGTCTTTGTTCTGCCCCAATGAAGCACCCGGCTTAGGCGATTGCTATGGAGAAGAATTTGAACGCTTGTACGAGAAGTATGAGAAGGAAGGCAAGTTCCGCAAGCAAATAAAAGCACAAGACCTTTGGTTTGAAATTCTGGAAGCCCAGATTGAAACCGGAACACCTTATATGCTTTACAAAGACGCAGCGAATCGCAAGTCTAACCAAAAGCATTTGGGTACAATCAAGTCAAGTAACTTGTGTACTGAGATTATTGAATACACATCACCGGATGAAGTAGCCGTTTGTAACCTGGCTTCTATCGCGTTACCTAAGTTTGTAACAGAGGAGGGAACATTCGATCATCAGAAACTTTATGACATCACGAAAGTAATTACACGCAACCTGAACAAGGTGATTGATGTAAACTACTATCCTGTAATTGAAGCTCGTAACTCTAACATGCGCCACCGCCCTATTGGTATTGGTGTGCAAGGATTAGCGGATGCATTCATTTTACTCCGCATGCCGTTCGATTCAGAAGAGGCACGTGGTTTAAATACCGACATTCACGAGACGATTTATTATGCGGCCATGGAAGCTTCTATGGAATTAGCGAAAATAAATGGCACGTACGAATCCTACAAAGGCTCACCGGTATCAAAAGGAATATTCCAGTTTGATATGTGGGGAGTAACTCCTAAGTCAGGTCGTTGGAATTGGGATAGTTTGAAGAAAGAAGTAAAACAACATGGTGTTCGTAACTCTTTGTTGCTGGCTCCTATGCCTACTGCTTCTACTTCGCAAATCTTAGGGAACAACGAATGCTTTGAACCGTATACTTCAAACATTTATACCCGCAGAACTTTATCGGGCGAGTTCATCATTGCCAACAAGCACTTGATGAAAGACTTGATAAGCATGGGCTTGTGGAGCGAGAATATGCGCCAGAAGTTAATCGCAACCAACGGTTCGGTTCAACCAATTGCCGAGATTCCTCAAAATATCAAAGACATTTATAAAACCGTTTGGGAAATTTCCCAAAAGTCGATCATTGATATGTCGGCCGATCGTGGAGCTTACATCTGCCAGTCACAGAGTTTGAATATTCACTTAACGGATCCAAACTTTGGTAAACTTACTTCCATGCATTTCTATGCCTGGAAGAAAGGATTGAAGACTGGAATGTACTATTTACGTTCTACCGCTGCTGCTGATGCTATTAAGTTTACATTGGATAAAACAGCCATGCAACAACCACACGTTGAGGCTACTCCCGTGCTAACAAAAGTAACGGAACCTACTGCCGTGTATGCACTGAAGGCTGAAAAGCAGAAAGAAATTCCATACCAACAAGTAGAGGAAACAGATTATGATCAGAAGCGTGCCGATATGGCTTGTTCGCTGGATAATCCCGATGCGTGTGAAGCATGTGGATCGTAGTCTGAAATAAATCCGATTAAAACAAAAAACCCCGATTTCTCGGGGTTTTTTGTTTTAAGAAAAGCTTCTAATTCTATTGAGTGTTTAGTCGTGTTGAAACCAGTTGTTTTTTAGAGCCTACGTTAATTCCAAACTCAGCCTCCTCATGTAATTTAACAACAGCATAGAAAAACACCCCAAAGAAGGTGAAAACGGATAGTAGACAAAATAAAATCATAGTGGTTGCGTTTATTTGCTTTACAAAAATGATCATCTCAAAGAACCCATTCCCCGCCAAGTTTGAAAACTCCCCACAGAAGTAATTTCTTTTGCCTTTTTGACAATCTTCACTTCTATTAGTGATCGAAAAGTGACTCTAGAGACAAACAATAACCACTTATCGCCCCAAACAGTATTTTAGCACGATTTTTATACTCATAAAATCCTATGATAAAGCATCTGATACGTGTAATATTTTTTCTGGTAATCACAATTCCTGTCTTTTCTCAGACTCAGGTTAGCAAAGCAATACCTAACGATTGGTTTTTGCGCGACCCCGAAATGGATAGTCTTCAAGGTGTGAGTGCCGAACGAGCGTACGAAACTCTTTTAAAAAATAAACCCTCGCGTACCGTGATTGTTGCCGTGATTGATTCAGGCGTTGATATCGACCACGAAGATCTTAAAAGCGTAATCTGGATCAATGAAAAAGAGATTCCCGGCAACGGAATAGATGATGACAAAAATGGGTATGTGGACGATGTGCATGGCTGGAATTTTATTGGCGGTGCAAACGGAAACGTGGATGCTGATACCTACGAACTAACCCGTGAATACATTCGCTTGAAGGCCATTTACGGAAATGCCGATGAAAGCAAACTAAACAAGAAGCAAAAAACAGAGTTCGAGAGCTTTAAGAAAATTGAAGACAAGTACACAAAACTGAAAGCCAAAAACGAGCAGCAATACCGATTGTACTCATCGCTATATAATAATGTGGCTCATAGCATCGATACAATGAAATCCTTATTGGGTGTTGATACGATTTCGCCTGAGGCTTTGAAAAGTTTTGAAACAACCGAACCGGGTTTACTTTTCGCCAAAGGGTTTCTGCTAAATATGTATCGAAATATGGGTGAGGATGAAAGCCTGGAAGCATATTTGGAAGAACTAAAAGAAGGCACTGACTATTATGGCGTGATTGTAAAGTATGGATACAATGAATCATTTGATTCCCGAAAGATTGTTGGAGACGATGTAAATAATCCTACTGAAAAATATTATGGCAATAACGATGTAACGGGTCCTGATGCTACACACGGAACACATGTGGCAGGCATCATTGCTGCCGATCGTAAAAATAATTTAGGAATAAAGGGTATTGCCAACAATGTAAAGATTATGCCTGTGCGTGCAGTGCCAAACGGTGACGAGCGCGACAAAGACATCGCCAATGCAATCTATTATGCGGTGGATAATGGTGCCAATATCATCAACATGAGTTTTGGGAAATCTTTCTCACCAGAAAAAGAAATTGTTGATAAGGCCGTACGCTATGCCGAAAAGAAAGGGGTGCTATTAATTCACGCAGCCGGAAACGACTCGGAGGATATTGACATCGAAAAAAATTACCCAACCCGCATTTATGCTGATGGAAAGGAAGCCAAAAACTGGATGGAAGTGGGCGCCTCTGCCTGGGGTGCGGATGATGAGTTTGTAGGTAATTTCTCGAATTATGGAAAAAAATCCGTCTCCCTTTTTGCACCTGGTGTTGATATTTATTCAACCGTGCCTGGTAATAAATATAAAGACGAAAGTGGCACTAGCATGGCAAGTCCCACTACGGCTGGTGTTGCCGCTATACTCATGTCCTACTTTCCTGAATTAAGTGCAGAACAAGTGAAAAGTATATTAATGAACTCTGCCCGAAAGTTTGATAACCTGAAAGTGCAAAAACCAGATGGTGGCCGGGTAAACTTTAATCAACTCAGTATTTCAGGTGGCTTGGTGAACGCCTATGAAGCTGTGAAAATGGCGCAGGAGATGAAGAGCCAGAAGGCTTTAGTGAAATAGCTATTGTAAAAACTGCTTTGTTATTGATTTCCTCTTAAGAAGGAATCAATTCTGGAATTGATGCTTTATAAACATGAAGCGTATCATTCTTATTCTTTACTGCCTCCAGATACTTAAATCCAAGTTTTTGAAGTAAGTTGATTGACCTTGTGTTGTGGGGTAACGAAATTGCAAGGATCGTTTCAAAGGCTTTTTCTTCCATCAAATAAGTTAAGACTGCTTTAGTAGCCTCATACCCATATCCCTTGGCATTAAAATTTGGCAGAAATGCAAATCCCAGATCATGATACGGTAAGTAATCGCGCTTGATGAAAGTAATTAATCCGATAGCGGCTTGAGTGTTTTTAAGTTTTACAGTCCAATAGATATTTTCAGTAGCATTAATTTTTTGAATGTATACCTCGGCATCAGCTATTGAACAAATTTTCTTATCGCCAATAAATTCTATCCAGCCTGGAGTATTGACGAGTTCAAGAATAAAATCAGTGTCGTCATTTGATAGCCGCTCAAGT
This sequence comes from uncultured beta proteobacterium, assembly GCA_963784505.1. Classification (GTDB taxonomy): domain Bacteria; phylum Pseudomonadota; class Gammaproteobacteria; order Burkholderiales; family Gallionellaceae; genus Gallionella. The sequence goes on from CAWASY010000033.1 coordinate 22,399, forward strand.
ATCAGTCGTTCTGTTGCTATCGTTTTTTCTGTCTTTGAACTCATCTCAAACCTTATTCGTTTTTACTTAAAGATGTTATACTCGGCTGCCATCTTTTTATATTCGGGAAGGATCTTTTCATAAAGCGCTTCATCTACTTTCTTTAATGAATTCATTAACCCACCAATACCCGAATCTTTAAGACTCACGCGCTGATTTTTAATATCCTCCATTTTGGATCGGATTCTTTTCTCTAATTTAATCAGGTCTAGTTCTGTCATGGAAGTACTTTTTTTACAAAAATAAGCTGATTAATTCATTTCTGGCTATGAAAAATTTTATGATCGAAAGTAAAAGATGCGATCGTGAAAAATAATTTAGAAATGAAAGTAGATTGGTTGTACTTCTCTGTCCAGTTCAAGCAGTAAGTATGTATGGGTTATGTTTAGCAACAACCTGATGGGCAATATTATTCAAACATTCATCGCCTCACGTGGTAGTTTTGAAATCAACTGCAATGCCAGTCGATAAAATTTCCTGATCCGTGCCCGAGCCATTAGCCAAATTCCAAAAGTTACATTGGTTGATGTTCGAGCCATGCCGAGTACATTAAAGATATTCAGCAATGATTGGATATACTTGTAAAGATTATGACCATGTTATTTTTATAAAAACGTTGATTACTTTATATTGAATTTGAAATTCGTTAAATTATCGTATGAGTCGATCAACAATCATCATTCTGAACCTATTTATTTTTTGTTGTGCTTTGACCTACAGTGTACACGCGCAACAAATTCTGGTAAGGCCTTACGTGCAACCCGGTAATGCTTCTGATCTCAGGAAAGAACAAAAAGTGTTGATCTGGCAAACGGATAGCATTCCTGGAAATTTCACCGTGTCATACAACCTCCATGGTCCTGCAAACAAAATCACTTCTTCAAAAATTTCCTCTGTACAACTAAATCTGAAAGGAAAAACTACTTACCTATACCGCGCTGTATTATCACCACTCCAATTTGACACGCTGTATCATTATGAAGTAAAGATAAATAATACACTTGTAGCGCGTGACTCGTTTCGCACACGCACAACAAAACCCTTTACTCGATTTGCTGTGTTGGGAGATTTCGGTGCCGGAACATCACAACAAGCCGCCATTGCCTATCGCATAGCTGAACAGAAACCACAATTTGTTGTAACCACCGGTGATAACGTATACCAAAATGGACTCGAAGAAGAATATCGGAAAAATATTTTCCCGTATTACTTGCCACAACAGAATGAACCTGCCAAGGGTGCTGCACTGATGAACAACATTCCGTTTTACATGGTGCTTGGTAATCACGATGTTCGCGTTGACAGTTTGGATAAAGAGCCCGGAGCCTATGCTTTTTATTATTATAATGATTTACCGTTAAACGGACCAAATGTTTCCTCCCCTACAACAATAAAAGGAAGTTCTGCATTAGTAAAAGCATTTAAGAAAAATACGAAACCTCGCTTTCCGCGGATGTCGAATTATTCATTCGATCATGGAAATGTACATTTCACCTGCCTCGATGCAAACGATTATGTCAACCCGCTTGATCCTGCACTCTTAGAATGGCTTCAGCGCGACATCAGCAGTAGCAAAGCCGATTGGAAAATTGTTGTGTTCCATGAACCTGGATTTAATTCCAGTAAGGCTCATTATAATTTTCAGATTATGCGATTACTGACACCTGTATTTGAAAAACTTAACGTGAATCTGGTACTTACTGGCCATGTTCATAATTATCAGCGAAGTGTTCCGCTTACTTTTGCGCCCGCAATAATTGAAGCAGGCAAACGGTATGACGTTTCCCCGGAAGGTAGAGTGAACGGCACCTTTGCCCTTGATACCTTGTATGATGGCGTAACCCGAACCAAGCCAAACGGAATAATTTATATCGTTACAGGAGCAGGTGGTGGTGGTTTGTATGATACCAACCTTAGTGACAAACCAGAAAGTTGGCGACACGAAATTCCTGGAAACTGGGTGCCCTTTACTGAAAAATTTATTTCCGACCGGCATTCCTTTTCGCTGATCGAAACGAAAGGCAAAATATTAACCTTCCAACAAATTGACCTGACCGGCAAAGTCATTGATGAAATAAAGATTACGCAGTAAATTCATCTCAATAGAGCATTGATTACAATGAGTAATGCTGTATGAACTTCACTTCAACAACGCATAACACTGGCGCGAAATCTCTAGCTCTTCGTTCGTTGGAACAATCAAAATCTTTACGGGTGAATCTGTCGTGTTGATCTCTGTTATTCCTTTACCCGTTGCTTTGTTTTTCTCCTCATCTATATGAATACCCAAATACTCCATGTCTTTTGCAGCCAGACTTCTTGTGAGTGAATCATTTTCACCAACACCTGCCGTAAAGACTATTGCATCCAACCCATTGAGTATGGCAGCAAACGCACCAATGTATTTCTTGATGTGGTACCCATACATTTCATAGGCTAGCACAGCTTCTCATTTCCTTTGTTACACTCCGCTTTCACATCGCGCATGTCGCTGAACCCGGTCAGGCCGAGCATCCCGCTTTTTTTATTTAGGATTGTATTCACTTCTTCCAGAGAATAATTCAAATGATTGACCATGTAAAAGATTATCGATTGATCAATGTCACCGGTACGTGTGCCCATGATCAATCCATTCATCGGCCCGAAGCCCATACTCGTGTCCACACAAACACCCTCGCGAACGGCACTCATGCTGCACCCGTTCCCTAAATGGATAACAATAATTTTAGAATTGTTTTTTTGCAAATACACTGCTGCTTTTTCGGAAACATACTTGTGACTGGTGCCATGAAAGCCATAGTTGCGAATACCATGTTCATCATAAAATGATTTTGGAATGGCAATGCGGTAGGCAACAGCCGGCATCGTTTGATGAAAGGCCGTGTCGAAAACCGCTACTTGTTTTGCCGTTGAAAAAATTTTTTCGGCTACTTCAATGCCCAGGTAGTTTGGTGGATTATGAAGCGGAGCAAGAGAGAATAGTTTTTTAATTTCTTCTTTTACCTTGGGTGTGATGATCATCGTTTCCGAAAAACTTTCGCCACCATGAACTACACGATGCCCCACTACATCAATTTCATTCGGGTCTTTGATTACGCCAATATCGGCATCGGTTAGCAGTCGTGATACCGCTGTTAATCCGGCAGCGTGATCACGGATTAATAAACTTTCTTTTTTTACCTTTTCACTTCCATGAATAAAAACTTTATGATGAATGGTTGAACCTTCCTGACCTATCCGATCAATCAATCCAGAGCAAACAACGGTGGCTTCTGGCATCTGAATGAGTTGATATTTTATCGAGCTGCTTCCGGAGTTAATAACGAAGACATTCATTTAGAGAAACGTTAGACATTAGTAGTTAGATACTAGATATTAGGAATTAAACAACTCATTATTGCTGTGCTTGAATTGCTGTGATCACTACTGTATTGAAGATATCCGCAACGGTACATCCTCGGCTGAGATCATTTACAGGTTTATTAAGACCTTGCAACATGGGTCCAATCGCCAGTGCTCCGGTTTCACGTTGAACAGCTTTATAAGTATTGTTACCTGTATTTAAATCAGGGAATATCAACACACTTGCTTGTCCTGCTACTTCAGAGTTTGGCATTTTCTTTTTACCTATGGTAGGATCGACAGCTGCATCGTATTGAATGGGACCTTCTACTTTCAAGTCAGGTCTCTTTTGCCGTACAATTTCTGTTGCCTTTCTTACTTTCTCAACATCGGCACCTTCACCTGATGAGCCAGATGAATAAGAAAGCATAGCGATCTTTGGTTCGATGTTAAACATCTTACTGGTTTCAGCAGAAGAAATCGCGATGTCGGCAAGTTGTTCCGATGTTGGATTAGGATTGACAGCACAATCGCCAAAAACCGAAACGCGATTGGGCAGACACATAAAGAAAACAGAGGAGACTGTTGAAACACCCGGCTTGGTTTTAATAAATTGCAATGCAGGGCGTATGGTGTGCTGTGTAGTATGAACAGCGCCTGAAACCATTCCATCGGCCTCCCCTTTATACACCATCATGGTGCCAAAGTACGATACATCCAGCATCAGGTCACGCGCCATCTCCAACGTAACATTTTTATTTTTCCGAAGCTCATAGAGTGTATTCACATACTCTTCATACCGATCGGAAGTTGACGGGTCAATGATTTTTACTTTTTCCAGATCCATTGAAATGTTCAACCGCTGTAGTGCAGCATGAACGTTTTCCGGGTGACCAAGTATAGTAAGGTCTACAACATTCTGCTTGATTAATGCATCAGCCGCAAGAAGTATGCGATCATCGTCACCTTCAGGAAGTACAATATGTTTTTTATGTTCCTTTGCCCGCTTCACAATTTGATATTGAAACATGCGCGGGGTAATGCTACTGGTGCGGAACAAAACAATTTTTTTTTCCAGCGCTTTAACATCTACATACTTATCGAACATGCTGATGGCAAGCGCTATTTTTTCTTTGTTCTCCGGATAAATACGGGATTTCGCATTGGCTACGTGTGTAACCGTTTTAAAGGTTCCTGTTTTTACCGAGATGATTGGAACAATTGTGTCTAATCCCTCAATAAGATTTAGGATGGTTTGTTCCGGTACCAATCCACCGGTTAAAACAAGGCCCGCAATTTTGGGATAGCTTTTAGAAATATTCGCTTGTAGTGCACCAATGATAATATCACCCCGATCGCCTGGTGTTACAATCAGTGTGTTATTATTTAATCGCGTTAAGCAGTTGTGCAATTGCATGGCACCAACAATAGAATGATCCACCTGGTTGGACATCAGATTTTCTCCAAACAAAATATTGCCGCCCACCGATTCAAATATTTCCTTCATGGTGGGACTCCCTAAATCAATGTTCGAAGGAATAGAGGTTACAATGATTCCTTTCGGTAAAGCATTGGCGAGCTGTGTCCTGATTTCTTCTTCGCTCTCAATGTCAATTTTATTGGCGATGAGCGTGAGCACCTGCACACCTTCATCCATAAAACTTTTTGTGGTTGATACGGCAGTATCAACAATCTCCTGAACCGAAATTCCTTCGCCTTTTACGATGATCGCAGCCGGTATTCCCAGATTTTTCGCGATGGAAATATTGCCATCAAATTCCTGGTTCGTACTGGCACCCATAAAATCCGTTCCTTCCACCACCACAAAATCATTTTTTTCCTGAAGTCGCTTAAAGCGTTCAATGATGGTATCAATAAAATAGGCTTCGTTACCGGAATTAAGAAGCTTAAAGACTTCGTTACGCGTAAACGCATACATATCCTGATACGGAATATTCAGTTTGAAATGACTTGAAATTGTATCCAGATGTCGGTCTTTCTCCGCACCCTCCTTGCTGATTACCGGTTTGAAGTAAGCTATCTTCTCTGTTTTACTTGCCAAAAGATTAACAAGACCAAGCGCTATAATTGACTTTCCGGAGTAAGGCTCTGTAGTGGCGAGGTAGATTGCGTTTGTCATGGATCAAACTATTATAGTCTTTAACAAAAGACTAAAGATAGCAATGATGACAAGTGTTTAAAAACTTATAGAAACTATGAGTAGAACAAGGATCATCGAAGCCAAGATTATAGATATACTGGTTCTCTTTTTAGGAATTATTAATATACTTTTATATCTATTATTAATCTCACCCTATGAAAATCATATTTTCCTTTCTTTTTGTATTGTTTGTAACGGTCAGCCAAGCACAACACACACTTGAAAAAATATGGGAAACCGATACCACGCTCGCAGTTCCCGAATCAGTGCTGTTCGACAAAACCGCAATCTATGTGTCCTTGATTGATGGAGCACCGTGGGATGTGGATGGAAAGGGTGAGATTGCTAAGATCGACAAGAACGGAAAAATTTTAAACGCCACTTGGGTAACAGGTTTGAATGCGCCAAAAGGAATGGGTGTATGGGATAAAAAATTGTTTGTTGCTGATGTTACAGAAGTTGTTGTGATCAGTACAGCAACTGGAAAGATTGAATCAAAAATTCCGGTTGAAGGCGCCACCGGCCTTAATGATATTACCATCGACAAAAATGGTGTGGTATATGTTTCCGATTCTAAACTGGGAAAGGTTCATCAGATCAAAAAAGGAAAAGCTGAACTTTACCTGAGTGACCTTAAGGGTGTGAATGGACTGAAAGCAGTCGGCAATGATCTATATCTGCTTACTGCTAATGATGTGTTCAAAACAGGTGCCGATAAAAAACTGGTTTCTATTGCTGTTACTGAAATTGGTGGCGATGGAATTGAGCCCGTAGGAAATGGAGACTTTGTTATTTCATGCTGGCCAGGCTTGATCTATTACATGGATAAAGACGGAAAGTTGTCGACACTACTGGATACTCGCGAACAAAAGAGAAACACAGCCGATATTGGCTACAATTCTGCCGAGCGCATCGTTTACGTTCCCACCTTTTTCAAGAAATCTGTTGTTGCCTATAAGCTCAAGTAAGAATCTTTTATGTTCTACTTGGTGGATTGACGCCTAGTTTCTGCCTAAGCAAGCGCAAAAAAAAGCCTGATAATTTCTTATCAAGCTTTTTTGTGATCCTGCTAGAACAAGGATATTAGTCTCAATCCGTGCTAAACGATGCAGTTTAAAGAAGCAACTGAAATACTGAGGCTGCTTATGAACTAAATTAGAGCTTGATCTTTATTCCTCCATTTACTACAAACCCATCCATGGGTGCATAAATATCTTTAAAAACCGGATTAGTAATAGTGCCCGTGTAGATTGAACCGAAACGAGTTTGTCGTGTATCCATAAAGTTTTCAAAGTTGATGAACAACGAAAACCGTTCCCAAAGCCTCTCGATCATCAAGCCACAAATCCAATACTCTCGTCCAGTACTTCCATCGCTTAGTTTTTGAGGACTGAAGTAATAGGCTTCAAGACCCACTTTCAATTTATCTTCTATCTCGTACATGAGCACATTGTTTAATCTGTGCTTTGCTGTGAGCGGGTTCTGCTGTACTGTTCCATTGCTGTGAATTTTAGTATCTGTGTACGTGTAGCCGATAAAAAGCTTAAAATGTCCATAATCAAATTTCACATTCGTTTCTGTTCCTTTACTGTCTGTATATCCACTGATGTTAATAAATTCATAATCACCCGATGGAAATGCCGAGAGAAACAAAGGATCGTTCAGATGGGTATAAAATAAAAGTTGATTGATGCTTAACCCAACAGCACCTCCTGCAAAAGACGTTTTGTAATTAAAGTCCCAATTTGCACCGTATGATTTCTCAAGCTTGTTCGTTAACAGAAGATATAGGAAGTACGTTTCTATATTGTATTCGTTCACTCTCCTCGGTGAAGATGGTTGGTGATTTGTACCCTAACCCTCCGCCAAGTCGGGAAGAAAATGCGGGAGTTGGTTTATATAAAAGAGATAATCGTGGAAGGAGAGCAAATCCATAATCAATCACATAGTCTCCGCGCAACCCAGACTCTAGTCTGAATTTTTCTGAGAGCTTCGTGTTATTCTGTATAAACGCGCCCATTGTTGTTTGATTATAATCACGTAGCGGAGTAGATGTTAATTGTGTTTCGGAAAATCCATCCGTCCATAGATTGATTCCTCCCACCCATTCACTGTTCTCGTGGTTGGAAACGTAATTCACTTCCGTGAAAGTGCTGTTTTGTACACCGTTAAATTCGTAGCCCGGTGTGTTAATTACTCGATTAAAATGATTGATACTGTTTTTAATATTTATCGTACTCTTTTCATTTAGTGTATGAGTAAATGATAGTTGCGTTGAAAATCGGTCAGAATTATTCTTTTCAAAATAACTGTGTGTTGCATCCCCTTTTCCATCAATGTAAAGCATGTCGCCTCCAATGCGATCCTCAGTTATAAAATTCAACCCAAGATCAAGGGTGTTCTTTTCGTTTAGATCGATAAATAATTTTGGATTGATAACGTAGCGCTCAAACTTAGGAATAGCAGAAAGATCAATATTAGCGGGATCGTAGGGAGCGTTACTGTTTCTTCCAACAAATAAGGTCATACCAATTTTGCCTAATTTCTGTCCATAGTATCCGTTGACGTCCAATCCGTTTGCGGATGTAGCATTGACGAAAAATCGAAGCTCGCGTTCTTCAGTAGGTCTCTTGCTTATTAAATTCACCATACCAGCAATAGCACCTCCCCCATACAATGTTGACGAAGACCCTTTTATGATTTCTACTTGCTTTAAATCCAATGGAGGTGTTTGTAACAAACCCAACCCACCAGAGAACCCGGCATACAACGGAAATCCATCTTTCAAAATTTGAGTATAACGACCATCCAACCCTTGAATACGAATCGAAGCATTTGCCGAAGTGGCCGATGTCTGTTGAGTTTGAATTCCCGTGCTTTCATTAAGAAGCATGCGGATGTCACCTGGTTTCATATTGCCTTTCTCTTCAAGCTCTTCACCAGCAATAAATTCAATGCGGGTAGGAATGTCGGCAATGGTTCGACTGCTTCGGGTTGAAGAAACTACAATCTCTTCAAGTTCTTCTTCCGTTTCTTCTAAGAATATCTCCATGGGTTCAGTTGAATTCAATGGAAAGGTTAGTGTGATGGATTGGCTTTGATACCCTACAAAACTAAATTCGATTACGTAGGTACCGTCTGGTACATTTTGAATATGAATTAACCCCGCTTCATTCGCACTTGTCCCCAACGTGGAGTTTTTAATAATTGCAGTGGCTCCGGGCAAAGCCCCCAATGTTTCCTTATCTTTTACGAATGCCTTAAAAGTATTTTGAGAATAAGCCGATGAAAATATAAATGCAAAAAGGATTATACCTATGATACGCATAGAAAAATATTTAATTGATGTGATAAAAAATGAATAGATGCCCTCCACATTATTTATTTGAGAGCTGGAAAAAAATTCTATGCGAGTTTTGGCGGCTGCCAAATGGAAATAACAACCTGCGGAGTAACGGTTACAATGTATGTTGAATTTTCAGGCATTGATTTTAAGAAAACGAGAACACAATCAAATTGAGGAGTGTAATAGATGGAGCAACATGCGCTTATACAGAATGGAGTGCAGAGGTCTGCCTCTTTCTCGTGGTCGTCCTGACCTGCGTTGCAGGTCATACTTAATTCGTCAAGACATTCATCCTCATAACAAGGATAGACTGACAACGCAGTTAAGTAAAGAGTGAATATGAAAATTAAGGCTTTCACGTCCCAAATTTAAATGAAAAAGTCAAGTAGCGATTAGTAAATAACCATGGAAGGCGGTCGGATGATCAAAATAGTGTAATTCTTTTCTCAAAATTCAGCCTGTGTCAAAACACAAAGAGGAGTAACAAAGAAGTCTTCAAATGTGATCGCTTCTTTATAAAGAAAATTCAGTTAAAGAAAGAACAACGCTGATTTTATCAACGTTGTTTTTTCTATTTCAAAGGAGTAAAAAATATACACAATACAGGTGCCGTTGATTTCATCCTTTAGATGAATGGATAACACTTGCTTCAAATAATCTACTGTGAGAAGCTATCTAAAAAAATTATGGGAGTTACTCCCATATAAAAAGCTGTTGTCCTCACAGAGGCAATAACTAGCATTCATATTTAAAGCAAAATTATTAATTTTTAACCCGCATAAATCATGAAAAGATCATCACAAACTCAGCATCATTTATCACCTGCTTTCGCTTTCACTTTCTTGTAATGAACAAGAGGTAACAATGAATCCGAATAATACATTTTCTTCAGGCACACTTTCGGATGGACAGAGTAAACATTCAAGCCGTGCCCGGAACGGAGATCAATTGTTTGATGGATCAGAAGGTGATCCCATCGATCTCGAAACAGCTACCCGATGGGCAGCTAATTACAAAGCCACCTTAAAAAATCCGGATGATATTCGGGCTCATTTTTTTGGAACAGAAATCATTCAACAGTTGCTGAATGAATCCGGTTGTGTGGGAATAAGAATATATTATGCACTTGATGATAAAGGTGTAAAAAAACTTTTGCTGGTGGGGGTTGATGCGGCAGGCGAAGATTTACGCCCATCGGAAGAAGCAACCATGGGTGAAGGCGGAAATATCGTTGCAGACTTTTCATTTCCGTGTCCAGATTATTGTCCTGACGATTCACTTTAGGCTTAGTATATTTACTATTCTATCGTTTAGGTTATTGTAAATGCAGTTTGAATTTTATATTGCGTATTCTTCATTCGGTTCAGTTGCAATCCCACTTTCCATTGCCATCCTGCAATGGAAAAGAATGACTGATGGGTTAAAGATCTTAAGAATTCTTCTGATATTATCTTTACTAGCCGATTTACTTAGTTTGGTACTTATTAAATACTCTCTTAATACCTATTGGATCGGGAATATTTTTATGATTGCGCAGCTATCTTTATTGATCATCGTTTTCCGAAGTCAATTACAACATTCTAGTGTAATTAATTTGATCCTTCTGTTATCAATAATATTTTGCCTACTAAACATTGGATTTATTCAGGGGCCATTTGTCTTTAATACATTTTCTAATGTTATGGCTTGTCTGATCTTAATCGGTTTTTGTTTGTATTATTTTTACCGCTTGCTAAATGATCTGCCTACCATCCATATACAACATCTGCCCATGCTATGGATTTCATTTGGTGTACTCACCTACTATGGTGGAAATTTCTTTTTGTTCCTCGTAAAAAATTATCTCACCTATGGTGAAGCAGGGTCGCACAAGACGATGTGGATTTTACATAACTTGCTAAACATCGTTAAGAATATACTTTTTGCTATCGGTTTATGGAAGAGTTATCGCAAGGTGAGGTCATCTACATTATCGTCCTCGGCTCCGTAGGGATGCTCTTGCTAATAACTGGATTTGCCGTATTTATATCTATGTATCAAAAACGTATGCTTCAAGAACAGGAAAAGAGAAGAATCATAGAACTGGATTATCAGCAACAGATGATCCAATCGCAAATTGATTCTCAGGAAACCGAACGAAAGCGGATTGCTGCTGATCTTCATGATTCCATCGGATCGCTACTCTGGGCAGCCAAACTCAACATCGCCTACCTGGGAAGATTATCAAATTTTGAAGGCGAAATGAATGATTCGTATCTTGAAACCATGAAGATACTCGATCAATCCATTGACTCGGTAAACCGGTGTGCCTTCGATCAGGCCCAGATGGTCGAAATCCCAGGCCACCGATCCGGCCGCGCCGAGCTGCCCTTTGCGGAACAGCACGCGGATTTCGGACACGGTGCGGTTGATGTTGTCGGTCAGGCACTCGACGATCAAGGGCACGCGGTGCGGGGCGAATCCTTCGTAGGTGACGCGCTCATAGTGCACCGCGTCACCAAGCAGCCCGGCGCCCTTCTTGATGGCGCGCTCCAGCGTTTCACGTGGCATCGAGACCTTCTTTGCCTGCTCGACGACCATGCGCAGCCGCGGGTTCAGGTCAGGGTCGGCGCCGTTGCGTGCGGCGATCATGATTTCTTTCGACAATTTGCCGAAAACCCGCCCCTTGGCGTTCGACGCCAGGTCCTTGTGTTTGGCCTTCCACTGTGCGCCCATGTTTGCTCCTTGGCTCAGAGGCCTGTCCGTTGCGCGAGAACAGTCTCTGCAAATTGATTGCGCTGGGTTATACACCCGGCTTCGCCACCTGACAAAATGACGCGGTGATGAACAACACCACCGCCTCGCGCCTTGACCTCTACCTCGACCTGATCCGCTGGGACCGACCAGCGGGCTGGTTGTTGCTGCTGTGGCCGACGCTGTCGGCGCTGTGGATCGCTGCCGATGGCTGGCCGGGCTGGCATTTGCTGCTGGTATTCGTCTTCGGTACGGTGCTGATGCGCTCGGCCGGCTGCTGCGTCAACGACGTGGCCGATCGCGAGTTCGACCGGCATGTGAAGCGCACCGCGCAGCGTCCCGGAAAAGGTGCCTGGAATTATACAAGACAATCGAGGGTAAGCATGTTCGGAATGGACACAATGACGTTCAACAAGATTGCTGGTGCCGTAATCGGTACCGGGCTTCTTGTGATGGGGCTAAATATCGTTTCTGACAGCATTTATCATGCCGAAAAGCCGGAAGAGACAGCGATAAAGATCGATGTGCCTGAAACTGGCGATACTGCAGTGGCTGGTGCGGACGCCAAACCTGCTGTGTCCATTGCAACGCTGCTTGCATCAGCCGACGCTGCAAAGGGTGAGACAGCCTTCAAGGCTTGTCAGGCCTGCCACGTTGGAGAAAAGGATGGTGCCAACAAGGTTGGTCCGCACCTGTGGGACATAGTGAACCGCCCGATTGCCAGCATCTCCGATTACTCCTATGACGATGCACTAAAATCCAAATCTGCTGACAAATGGACATTCGAGAACCTGAGCGAGTTCATCAAGAAGCCAAAGACCTTTGCTCCAGGCACAAAGATGGGTTTCGGCGGCATTGGCGATGATGCCAAGCGAGCCGACCTTCTGGCCTATTTGCGTACACTCGCAGATACGCCAGCGGAATTGCCTGCACCGGAAGCAGCGGCGCCCGCAGCTGCTTCAACCACTGAATCCGCGGCAACTGCTGCTCCTGCCACCGCGACAGCGGCGGAAACAGCTCCATCTGCACCGGCAACGCAAGTTGCAACAGCTGCTGGTGATGCGGCCAAGGGCGAGGCTGCTTTCCGCGCCTGCAAGGCCTGCCACTCGAGCGAAAAAGGCGGTCCCAACAAAGTAGGGCCACATTTGTGGGATGTTGTGAACAGACTGATCGCCAGTGTTTCGGATTACAATTATGACGATGCGCTGAAATCGAAGTCGGCTGAAAAATGGACGCCGGAAAACCTTGATGCTTTCATCAAGAAGCCAAAGGACTATGCTCCCGGCACCAAAATGACATTCGGCGGCATCAGCGATGATGGCAAGCGGGCTGACCTGATTGCCTATCTGCGCTCCCTGTCTGACAATCCGCAATAGTCAGCACCATCGTCGCAACCGGCAATCACAGAATCATGACCAAGTTTTAACACCGGCACGCAACTGCCGGTGTTTTCATTTGCGCGCCGAACCCATACACTTGACAGCAAGTTTATCCGCTTCAGGAGTTCAACCCTTGATAGATCGCAGAATCCTTCTTCAACTGACTGCCGCTGCAGCCGCAGGGTTGCCGCTGGCAAGTATACAAAAAGCCATGGCCCAGACGGATGAGTGGCGGCATGGACTATCACTGTTTGGCGACCTGAAATACCCGACGGGATTCAACAAGTTCGACTATGTGAACGCCGATGCGCCGAAAGGCGGAAGAGCGAGGATGTTTTCCGTAGGCGGCTTCGACAGCCTGAACCCCTACAGTTTCAAGGGCAACTCAGCCAGCATCGTTGGCCAAACCATGGACAGCCTGATGACCAGTGCGCTGGATGAGGCCGGCTCCGAATATGGCCTGATCGCCGAAGCGGTCAAAAGGGCCGCAGACTTTTCATCCGTCACATTCAAACTGCGCCCGGAAGCAACGTTCCACGACGGCTCGCCAGTGACACCGGAAGATGTGATCTGGTCAATGACTGCCCTAAAGGAAGCGCATCCTGCCTACAATTTTTACTACAAGAACGTCGCGTCTGGCGAGAAAACCGCAGACAACGAAGTTACCTTCAGGTTTTCTGAAACCGGAAACCTCGAACTGCCACAGATTGTCGGCCAGTTGCCCATCCTTTCAAAAACATGGTGGACGGGCAAGGATGTCCGCGGCGAGGAACGCAAGCTGACGGAGACCACGCTTGAACCGCCGCTTGGCAATGGGGCCTACAAGATAACCAAGGTGAAGGCGGGCGACTCAATCACTCTAGAGCGGGTCAACGATTACTGGGGCAAGGATCTGCCGGTCAATCGAGGCTCGTCAAATTTTGATGAATTGCAGGTCATATACTATCGCGACAGCACGGTTTCACTGGAGGGCTTCAAGGGTGACCTTTACGACTTCCGGGTAGAGAATTCCTCCAAGGACTGGGCCACAGGCTATGACTTTCCGGCAGTCAAGCGCGGCGATGTCGTCACGGAAAAGATTATCCTGAAAAATTCCGACGGCATGCAAGGTTATGCGTTCAATATCCGGCGGGAGAAGTTTGCTGATGCAAGAGTGCGGCGCGCGTTCAATTTTGCATTTGATTTCGAATGGGCCAACACAAACCTGTTCTTTGGCCAGTATGTACGCACCAACAGCTACTTCTCCAATTCGGAACTGGCGGCGACCGGGCTGCCCGGTCCTGAAGAACTGGCGATACTGGAGCCCCTGAAAGACAAGCTGCCGCCTGAAATGTTCACTGAGGAGTACACCAATCCGTCCTATGCATCACCTGCGGACAAGCGCAAAAACCTGCGCATGGCAGGCAAGCTGCTGGCAGAAGCAGGCTGGACGACAGGCAGCGACCGCACGCTTCGCAATGAAAAGGGTGAAGCATTCACACTGGAATTCCTGCTGGTGTCGCCGCTGTTCGAACGCATCGTTCTGCCCTATGTGCAGCAGTTGAAACTGCTGGGCATTCAGGCCACGGTGCGAACCGTTGATGACAGCCAGTACACAAGGCGCACGCAAACCTTCGATTACGACATGGTCGTTGGCAACTGGGGACAGTCACTTTCGCCGGGCAACGAGCAGCGCGACTTCTGGGGATCAGAGTCAGCCGGACGCGATGGCAGCCGCAACCTCATTGGCATCAGGAACGAGGTCATCGACAAGCTGATCGACAATGTGATTTTTGCCACCGACCGCAAGGGGCTGGTCATCGCCACAAGGGCGCTGGACCGGGCATTGCTGTGGAACCACTATGTCGTGCCCATGTGGCATATCCCCTATGAACGGGTCGCCTACTGGAACCGCTTCGGCAAACCGGAAATCCAGCCAGACTACTCAATAGGCTTTCCATCAATCTGGTGGTTTGACGAGGCGAAAGCCGCAAAGGTGAAATCCTGATGCGGGTTTCAATATTGAGTGTCGCCGGCCTGGCACTTCTGGCAAGTGCTGCGCAGGCTGAACCGGAACACGGCCTGTCTGCATTTGGGCAACTGGCCCTGCCGGCTGACTTTGCCCACCTGCCCTATGTGAACCCGCAGGCCCCGAAGGGCGGGCGTATTACGACGTTGGGCACCGAAGGACGCATTACCTTTGACAGTCTCAATGGCTACATTCTCAAGGGAGTTCCTGCCCAGCAATTGTCTCTGCTGTTCGACACGCTGATGGTGCGCAACCGGGACGAGCCTGATGCCGTGTATCCGCTGGTTGCAAAAACCGCGGATGTGGCAACAGACAAGATGAGCGTCAGTTTTGCCCTTGATGAAGCAGCCAGGTTCTCGGACGGAACCAGGCTGACTGCGGATGATGTGTGCAACAGTTTTGACCTGCTGAAGGACAAGGGGCACCCGAGTTATCAGATTTCGCTCACTGATGTCGAAACCTGCACTGTTGATGCTCCCTATCAACTGACCTACCGATTCAAGGGATCGAATGTCCGCGACCTGCCGGCAACGGTTGCGCAGCTTCCGATTTTCTCCAAGGCATTTTACCAGGTAACCGAGTTTGACAAAACCACGCTCGCGCCGCCATTAGGCTCCGGCCCCTACAAGGTAAAGGATCTCAAGCAGGGCCAGTTCATCACCTATGAAAGGCGCGGTGACTATTGGGCAAAGGACAAACCGGTCAATGTGGGCAGATATAATTTCGGCGAAATAAAGCTGCTCTATTTCCGCGACCGGACAACCGAACTTGAGGCGATCAAGGCAGGCAGCCTTGATCTCAGAGAGGAATTCACCTCAAAGGACTGGGCTACCAGCTATGACATTCCGGCTGTGAAAGAAGGCCGGTTGATCAAGGAAACCCTGCCTGATGACAGTGCATCGGGTGCGCAAGGCTTTTTCCTCAACATGCGACGCGACAAGTTTTCTGATCCGAAGGTGCGTGAAGCGCTGGATATTGCCTTCGACTTTGAGTGGACCAACAAGAACCTGTTTTTTGATGCCTATCAGCGCACTGGCTCGTTCTTTGAAAACTCAAGCTTGCGCGCAAAGGGCAAGCCTGACGCCGGTGAACTCGCCCTGCTTGAACCGCTAAAGGACAAGCTGCCGCCAGCGGTCTTTGATACAGCCTATGAACCACCTGTGACGAACGGGTCGGGCCAGGACCGGAAGCTGCTGGGAAAGGCAAACCAGCTGCTGGATGCAGCGGGATGGACATTGAAGAACCGGGTTCGCGTCAACAAGAATGGCAAACCGTTTACTCTTGAGTTTCTGATTTTTGCTCCGTCTTTCGAACGGGTCATCGGGCCTTATGTGCGCAATCTGAAACTGCTGGGTATCGATGCCTCGATCAGACAGGTGGAAGCTGCGCAATATCAGGAGCGCCTGAAGAGCTTTGATTTTGATGTCGTGGTTCAGCGGTTTTCCATGTCTGAAACACCCGGTGTGGAATTGAAGGCGTTCTTCGGATCAGCCAATGCCGCCACTCCCGGCAGCTTCAACCTAGCAGGCATCAAGAGTGCAGCAGTGGACAGTCTCATTGACACGATCATGCAGGCAAAGGACAGACAGCAGCTGACAACAGCGGCGCGCGCGCTGGACCGGACACTGCGGGCTGAGCGGTTCTGGGTGCCGCAGTGGTACAAAGGCGCGCATACACTGGTGTATTGGGATATTTTCGGCAAACCGGCAACCAAGCCAAAATTCGATCGCGGCGTGCTGGACACATGGTGGATTGATGCTGCCAAGGCAGCTAGTGTCAAACGTGGCCCATAGGGGCGAATCACTTTAACGGCTTGAACAGTTTCAAATCGCAACCTGACCGGATACCTGCATGGGTGCCTATATCGCCAAACGACTGCTGCTGATGATCCCGACCCTGTTCGGCATCATGCTTATCTCGTTTGCAATTGTTCAATTTGCACCCGGCGGCCCGGTTGAACGCGTGCTTGCACAATTGCAGGGCACAGACGTGGGCGCAACAGCCCGGATCGGTGGCGGAGCCGGCGGTGAGGTTGGCAGTGGTGCTGCAGGCGCTGGCGAGGGCAGCTTCAAGTATCGCGGTGCGCAGGGGCTGGATCCAGAGTTTATCAAGAAACTTGAGCAGCAGTTCGGTTTTGACAAACCGACTCATGAGCGCTTCTTCATCATGCTGAAGAACTACGCCACGTTCAATTTCGGGCAGAGCTATTTTCGAGACGTTCCCGTACTGCAACTGGTCAAGGAGAAGCTACCGGTGTCCATATCGCTGGGGCTTTGGCTGACGTTTGTGTCCTATGCCATTTCCATTCCACTGGGAGTGGCAAAGGCAGTGCGCGACGGATCAAGGTTTGATGTATGGACATCAGCCGTGATCATCGTTGGCTATGCGATCCCTTCATTCCTGTTTGCAATCCTGCTTGTCGTGCTGTTTGCAGGCGGGTCTTTCTGGAACATCTTCCCGCTGCGCGGGCTCGTGTCGGACAACTTTGTCGACCTGAGCTGGTGGGAGAAGCTGCTTGATTACGCATGGCATCTGGTGCTGCCGCTGACAGCACTTGCGGTCTCGTCTTTTGCCACCATGACACTGCTGACCAAAAACTCGTTTCTCGACGAAATCAAAAAACAATATGTCACTACGGCTCGCGCCAAGGGCCTGACCGAAAACCGGGTTCTTTACGGTCATGTTTTCCGCAATGCCATGTTGATTGTCATTGCGGGATTTCCTGGCGCGTTCATTGGCGCATTTTTTGCCGGCTCCTTGCTGATCGAGCAGATATTCTCACTCGACGGGCTGGGCCTACTGGGCTTTGAAGCTGCGGTCAACCGCGACTATCCGGTGGTGTTTGCCACGCTCTACATCTTCTCGCTGCTGGGTCTGGTGACAAACCTCGTGACCGATCTCATCTATACCTGGATCGATCCGCGCATCGACTTTGAATCCCGGCAGGTGTGAAGATGGACGCAGCCAGCCGCATTGATGAAGTCGAGCTCAAACCTGTCAAACCGTCGCGGCTGTCCGGTATCAACCAGCGCCGCCTTGCGTTGTTCAAGACCAATCGACGAGGTTTCTGGTCGTTCTGGATATTCCTTCTGCTGTTTGTTGCTTCAATGTTTGCCGAGTTCATCGCCAACGACAAGCCGATCATTGCCAACTACAAGGGAGAGATTCTTCTTCCGGTTTTCAATGACTATCCGGAATCGAAATTTGGTGGCTTCCTCGCCCATACCGACTTTCGCGATCCGTTCATACAGGAAGAAATCAATGCAAATGGCTGGATGGTCTGGCCGGTGATCCGCTACAGCTATCAGACCGTGAACAACGAACTGCCGAGCCCGGCACCTTCGCCACCTGCAATCTCGCTGTCAAAAGAGCAGGCTTGCGCACGCTACGAAAAGGGCATGGATGACATAAACTGCACATTCGGCAACATGAACTGGTTGGGCACAGATGATCAGGGCCGCGATGTGATCGCACGCCTGATATACGGCTTCCGCATTTCGGTTTTGTTTGGCCTCATCCTGACTGTGCTCTCCTCAATTGTCGGTGTGGCGGCAGGCGCGGTGCAGGGTTATTTCGGCGGCTGGACCGACCTGCTGTTCCAGCGTTTCATTGAAATCTGGACATCGATCCCGACGCTTTACCTGCTGATCATACTTGCCGCTTTCCTGACACCGAATTTCTGGTTGCTGCTTGGCATCATGTTGCTGTTTTCCTGGACGGCGCTGGTGGGCGTGGTGCGGGCGGAATTCCTGCGCGGACGAAACTTTGAATATGTTCGAGCTGCCCGCGCGCTCGGGCTGTCTGACCGCAAGATCATGTTCAAGCACCTGCTGCCAAACGCCATGGTGGCAACCGTTACCTTCATGCCGTTCATCCTGTCCGGCTCGGTGACCACGCTAACGGCGCTCGACTTTCTGGGGTTTGGCCTGCCGCCCGGCTCTGCCTCGCTGGGCGAGCTTCTGGCGCAGGGCAAGGCCAACCTGCAGGCTCCGTGGCTGGGCCTTACAGGGTTTGCCATTGTATCCATCATGCTGTCGCTGCTGGTGTTTATCGGTGAAGCAGTCCGCGATGCCTTTGACCCGAGAAAGACGTTCTCATGAAGGCTGGTGAAACCATACTGAGCGTCAGGGATTTGGCGGTTGATTTTCAACAGGGTGAAACCACCACCCATGCTGTCAGGGGTGTGTCATTCGATGTCAAACGTGGTGAGACGTTGGCGCTGGTGGGTGAGTCCGGGTCCGGCAAGTCTGTGACCGCCCTGTCCATCCTCAAATTGCTACCCTACCCCGCCGCCAGTCATCCGTCGGGCTCTGTAATGTTCAAGGGCGAGGAACTGCTGGACAGCGACGAGCGCGACCTGCGCCGGGTGCGCGGCAATGACATCACGATGATTTTCCAGGAGCCAATGACCTCGCTCAACCCGCTGCATACGATTGAGCAGCAGATCGGCGAGATCCTGCAGGTACATCAAGGCATGGGAGAAGCCCGGGCGCGGGAACGCACACTTGAGCTTTTGGATAAAGTTGGCATTCGCGATGCTGCCGAACGGCTCGGAGCTTATCCGCACCAGATGTCCGGCGGGCAACGACAGCGTGTGATGATTGCGATGGCACTGGCCAACAATCCGGAATTGCTGATTGCAGATGAGCCAACTACCGCACTTGATGTGACTGTGCAGGCACAAATCCTTGAGCTTTTGCGATCCTTGCAGGAAGAATTCGGCATGGCGATTGTGCTGATCACTCATGACCTCGGCATTGTTCGCAACGTGGCGGACAGTGTCTGCGTCATGAAGCAGGGCGAAATCGTCGAGGCGGGCCCGACAAAGACCCTGTTTGCAAAACCTCAGCATGAATACACAAGGATGCTGCTGGAGGCCGAACCCAAGGGCAAACCACCTGTTGCCAACGCAAAGGCTCCTGTGGTGATTCAAACGGAAAACCTGAAAGTGTGGTTTCCCATCAAGCGCGGATTTTTCCGCAGCACGGTTGGCCACGTCAAAGCCTGCAATGATGTTTCGGTTACTGTGCGGGCCGGACAGACGCTTGGTGTTGTAGGTGAGTCAGGCTCCGGAAAGACAACGCTGGGTCTGGCACTTTTACGGCTGATCAGCTCAGAAGGCCAAATCGTCTATATGGGCAACCGGATAGACGGTAAAACCGAGAAGGACATGCGGCCGCTGCGCCGCGACATGCAGGTGGTATTCCAGGACCCCTACGGATCACTCTCGCCGCGCATGTCGATCCGCCAAATCGTCGAGGAAGGCCTGCTGATCCAACAACCCGAACTGACCTATGACCAACGCACCCAACGTGTGGCAAGGGCGCTGGAAGAGGTCGCAGTGCCAGCCGAAGCAATGGATCGTTATCCGCACGAATTTTCCGGCGGCCAGCGCCAGCGCATAGCGATTGCACGCGCCATGGTGCTGGAACCAAAGTTTGTCATGCTGGACGAACCCACAAGCGCACTGGACATGTCGGTGCAAGCCCAAATCGTCGACCTGTTGCGCAAGCTCCAGAAAGACCATGACCTGGCCTACCTGTTTATCAGCCATGACCTTAAGGTGGTTCGTGCACTGGCCAATGATGTCGTGGTCATGCGCAATGGTATGGTGGTGGAGCAGGGCACGGCACGGCAGATTTTTGAAGCCCCCCGGACAGATTATACCAAGGCATTGCTGGCCGCTGCCTTCAACCTGAAGGTTGAACGAAGCGCAGGGATTGCACAGTAGGCCATGACAACACTCGCCCTTATCATATCCAGTTGGGACCCCCAGCCCTGGGTTGACAGGTTCCGCAAGCTGACACCGGAGATGGAAGTGATTGTCTGGCCAAACAAGGATCATGCGCCAGAGACCGTCGACTATGCGCTTGCCTGGCAGCCACCCGCTGGTGTTTTTGCAGGCTTTCCAAACCTGAAAGCGATATTTTCACTTGGTGCCGGGGTCGACCATATCCTGCGTGAACCCAAATTGCCTGACGTGCCGTTGGTGCGGGTGGTCGATCCCGACCTCACCATGCGCATGAGCGAATACATTTGCCTGCATGTACTGATGCATCATCGCCAGCAAAGACTGCAGGATGATGACCAGGTCAGGGGAGAATGGGGGGACAGGCCGCAGTGGTCCGCATCTTCGATGCGCGTCGGGATCATGGGCCTGGGCGAGCTGGGAAGAGATGCAGCAGAAAAGCTGCTTCACCTGGGTTTTCAGGTCAATGGCTGGAGCAATTCGCGCAAATCCATACAGGGTGTGACCGCCTACACAGGTCAGAGCGAGCTGGACGCATTCCTGGAGGTCAGCGACATTCTGGTTTGTCTTTTGCCGCACACACCAGCCACGCAAGGTATTCTCAACCGGCCACTGTTCAAAAAACTAAGCCACGACGGACCGCTGGGTGCGCCTGTCATCATCAATGCCGGTCGCGGCAAGTTACAGGTTGAGGCTGATATTCTGGCAAGCCTTGATGCGGGCGAGCTTGGCGCTGTGACGCTTGATGTGTTTGAAACCGAGCCCCTGCCCCCTGACAGCGCATTGTGGAACCATCCCAGAGTTACGATTACACCGCACAACGCAGCCGACAGTGACCCTGACGCCCTGTGCAGCTATATCCTGAAGCAAATCAACACCCATCGCTTGGGTGGGCAACTCAGCAATGTGGTAGACCGCAAGGCGGGCTACTGAGCGGCTTCACCGGGAGCTTCAAGCTCTGCCATTTCCGGCACCCGCGAAACGCCGGTGAGCTGACCATAAAGCTCGGCAATTCTTTTGATTGCGCTGGCAAGTGGTTCGATCACAACCTGCATATGATAACCGTTGGCGTGGATCAGGTTTGTGTCGTCCAGCATCAAGCCGACATGACCTTTCCAGAACACCAGATCGTTTCGAAACAGTTTCAGCTCGCGGTCCTGCTTCAGCGGTTCGCCAAATCCGTCCTGCATCATGTCGGTGTCGCGCGGGCAATCGAAACCGCATGCCTGCCAGGCAAGCTGAACCAGCCCTGAACAGTCGAGGCCGGCATATGTCTTGCCACCCCACAGATAGGGTGTATTGACGAAAGCTTCAGCGATTGTTGCCGGGTCATCCCAATGCTTGTGTACCGGCATCAAATGCCTGGCCCATACGAAGCGGTGGTCGCGAAGGCGTGCAAATTCACCCTCCACTTTTACAACCGAGACCAGCGAATTCATGTAGACCTGCTGCACCGGATTGGATTTCATGTCCGGCTTCACATACAACAATGACGACGGAACGGCGATGCGATGTGTCGGGTCCAACACCTGGCTGGTGAGGCAACGCGCCGGCATGTATCCGACGTAGCTGTCAATCACCAGCTGGACAAACGCCCAGCCATCCTTGACGTGAAACACATTCACCGGTTCGCCCAGCAAGGCTTCAGTTACAGTGGAGGCATCAATGCGTGGTTCGCAATGAAGCGCTGTGTGAGACACTGAAACCTGGCGCAGTTCCGGCTTAACGAAACGCAAGGCATCGACCCTGCCGCGCAGAGCAGCATCGGCAAGATCTTCCCGATAAGCATGAAGTCGCCGATCAAGATTCATGTCGATATTCCAAGTTCATTGGCCCGCCCGGCAATTGTATCAGCAAGTCGTTCAACATAAAGCACACCATCCACGGTCCGCTGGATCAAAACATTGCGGCGGTCCTTTTCGTCTCGCCTGCGTGTTACCAAACCCAGCTTGCCCATGGTATCCAGTGCACGGGTGATGACCGGTTTTGAAACTCCAAGCCTTGCGGCCAGATCTCGCACAGTATGCGGCGGAGCTTCCAGATAAACGGTTAACAATACGGATATTTGCCGTGCTGACAGATCCGGCTCATCATCACGCACCAGCGCAAGATGCACGTTGTGCCAAAGGTTCAGAACCTCACCAGTGGACAAATGAAAACTCATACGGACGCAAACCTACCTACTCGTTACGGACCCGTTTCATTTAAGCGGCAAAGTTTACGCCCGGCAAGCACTATTTGGCAGGTGGATACCTTTGGCTGAGCAATGAAAACAACGCACGTGCAGCCTGCGGCTCTCCACCGGCCGGCCGGCCGGGGCGCGCAGACGGCACCCAGCCATAAATATCAAGGTGTACGTATGATTTCGACCGCTCAACAAACCGCTTCAGAAACAACGCAGCAGTGATTGAGCCTGCAAATCCGCCAGTTCCTGCATTGTTTATGTCAGCAATCGGTGATGAGAACATTTCGTCGTAACGGTGCCAGAACGGCATTCTCCAGACTGGATCATGACAGGCCATGGAGTGTATGTGAAGCTGTGATGCGAGTTCGTCATCGTCGGTGTAAAATGGCGGCAGATCCGGACCCAGCGCCACCCGTGCGGCTCCGGTCAAGGTTGCCATGTCAACCAGAAGATCAGGATTTTCACTGTCGGCCAAGTCAAGCGCATCTGCGAGCACCAACCGGCCCTCCGCGTCAGTATTCCCGATCTCAACATGCAGGCCCTTGCGCGATTTGAGTATGTCACCGGGACGAAAAGCGTTGCCTGCCACAGCATTTTCAACTGCCGGTATCAACACCCGCAGGCGAACATTGAGCCCTGCCGCCATGATCATGGAAGCCAGAGAGAGTACTGCGGCGGCGCCGCCCATATCCTTTTTCATGATCAACATGCCGGCAGACGGCTTCAGATCCAGACCGCCGGTATCAAAGCACACGCCCTTGCCTACCAGCGTCACCTTTGGAGCCTTTGCAAGGCCCCAGCTCATGTCCAGCAGCCTCGGCGCATCATCCGACGCGCGGCCAACTGCATGGATCAACGGAAACCCTTTCTGAAGTGCCGCCCCTTTGACAACCGCCATTTTGGCTTTGTTTGCCCTGGCCAGACTGCGCACAGCGGCCTCCAGCTCTGTTGGTCCCATGTCCTCCGCTGGTGTGTTGATCAGGTCCCGACCCAATTCCACGGCCTTCGCCTGTGCAAGCAGCGCATCAATGTCGCAACCCGATGGACAGACAAGGCGGGCGACTTTGCTGGTTGCGGACCTCTTCGTGGCTGGTAGATACCGGGAAAACCTGTAGCCATGCAGCAACCAACCAAGGGCCACCAGTTCCGGGTTTTCCACTTCCCCTGCAATAGAATACGTGCCGGCAGGCAATCTTGTTGAAAGCGCACCAGGTGCAAAAGCATCGGCGTTGGCAGATGTATCAATTCCATAGAGCACCAGCGCAAGTCCGCCACCGGCATCACCGACACACAGGAATTGATCGGCCGCAGCTTCAAATTCGTTTGATTTGACCCACACCTGCTGGAATGCATCCAGCTTTTTGAGAACGCCGGGCAGTTGATCACGCGTCACAAAGTGAACGGGGATTGTCGAACTGGAAACTGATTGCATGATTAGGATATTTTGAACGTCGGACATAGAGATTTAAGCCTTGGTTTATGGAAGCCTGGATAGCGACAGCTCTTGTGCAGATGCAGCCCGGCGATTGTTTCATAAAATGACGGGTGCGCAATGAACCGTCAATCATGGTTAACAGTTTATTGAGGGTTGCGGCCCCAAGATCATCCCAACGAGGCAAGGGCCAGTCGGTGATTCCATCGATAGGGGTGATTTGATGCGTATGCAAATTTACACAATGAAAAAACACCGCGCGACAATTTCTGCAATTTGTCTCGCGGCACTCGCGGCAACAGGCTGCGCCGGTCAAGGCAATCTATCATCAGACAATGCAGATCCGGTCACCACCGGATCAGTCAACCAGCCCTCAATCCGGGCAACGGCTGAAGCTGCCCAGGCCTGGCGCGAAAAGCCGCAGAGTGTACGCAACGCCGTCGTCTATGCACGACTTCTGGACTCTGCCGGCAACAAAAGTGCCGTGATCAAGGTTCTCGAAACAACACTGACCCACAATCCGCAGGATGCAAAACTGATTGCATACCTGGGCAAGGAGCTGATCCTTTCAGGCCGGGCCAAAGCAGGTATTGAGCAATTGAACAAGGCTGTTGCTGCCGGAGAGAACAACTGGAAGGTCTATTCCGCACTTGGCTCGGCCTATGACCAGACTGGTGAGCACCAGAATGCCCGCAATGCCTACCAGAATGCACTGGCCCAACAGCCGCAGGAAGTCAGCATCCACAACAATATCGGCATGTCATATATCCTGGAAGGCAACCTCAAACAGGCTGAAGCATCGCTGCGTGCAGCCCAAAAACTGCCGGATGGTGAATTCAATCAGACACTTCGCCAAAATCTGGCGTTGTCCGTCGGCTTGCAGGGCAGATTTCAGGAAGCCAGCGAAATCGCCAGCAGGGATCTGCCGCCAGAACAGGTTGAACAGAACCTCGCGTTCCTGAAGCGCATGTTGAACCAGCAAAACACCTGGCAGCAGATGAAGACTGCCAGCTAGTGGATTGATTCCAACGTTTGGAACCCTCGGTTTCGAGCTTCGATGATTTTGTCCGGGTCAGCTTTCCAAATGAACGGCTTTGCGTCTTTGGCGTTGTATTCCTTGATGAAGCGGTTGATTGCCGCCTGCAGGTCGACCAACGTGTAGAACACGCCATTCTTTAGCCTGCGACGGGTCAGTTTGGCAAAGAAGCCTTCGACGGCGTTGAGCCATGAGCTTGATGTCGGGGTGAAGTGCAGTGTCCAGCGTGGGTGGCGTGCAAGCCATGCCTGCACTTTATCCTTCTTGTGGGCCGCATAATTATCCACGATGGCGTGGATTTCCTTGTCTTTGGGGACAGACCGTTCGATCTGGTTGAGAAAGCGGATGAACTCCTGATGTCTGTGCCGTTGCATGTTCTGACCGATGACTGTGCCATCGAGTACATTGAGGGCGGCAAACAAGGTAGTCGTGCCGTTGCGCTTGTAGTCATGGGTCATGGTTGCACCCCGGCCTTTCTTCATCGGCAACCCCGGTTGGGTACGATCAAGCGCCTGTATTTGCGACTTTTCATCAATCGACAGCACGACTGCATGGGCTGGTGGGGAGACGTAAAGGCCAACGATATCATGCAGTTTCTCCACGAAACGCGGATCATTGGATAGCTTGAATTGCCGGAAGCGATGAGGAGCAAGGCCATGGGCTTTCCAGATCGTCTGCACCGTTGAGGCTGCAACACCGGCCACCCTGGCCATTGCCCGCACCGTCCAGTGGGTCGCCTCGTGCGGCGGAGGTTTAAGTGTCAGGGCGATGATCTCTTCGACCCGATGGGCTTCAATCGGCGGCGTGCCGGGCGGGCGCGTCTTGTCATACAAAAGGCCGTCTACACCTTCGCGCATGAACCGTTCCTGCCAGCGCCATACACAGGTCTTGGACTTGCCCGTCACAGCCATAATCGCGTTGGTGCCAAGACCATCGGCACTGGCCACGATGATCCTGGCGCGCCAAACGTGTTTTTGCAATGATTTAGGGTCAGCAATGATCCGCTCAAGTCGTTTGCGGTCGGCGGGCGAAACCGTGAATGATACTCCTGTAAGCATCCACAACAGTCGCACAAAACCAAACGAACGGGAATCCGAAATCAAGACTCTTTTGTCTTGGGCAATCCACTAGATTGTATCATTCTTGCGGTCAGGTGACGTCATCTGAATGAAGCCGGATCCTTTCGACCAACCAAAAAGCCATCTCCGGGGAAAACCAGGGGTGGCATTTTTATCAGGTCAAGACCCCCTGATTTCTCCACGATCTCGAGGATAGTGGTTACCATTCAGGTTTGGAGCAATATTCAATCACAAGGATGGATGAAACTGCTCCAGCACTCAGGAATAGAGCATCTTTATCCGGGCAAACAATTCCATTTGCCCCGGATGATGCTCTAACCGCCGAACGCCAGGATACCTGCCGGACCAAGCAACACAACGAAAATAACCGGCAGAAAAAAGGCTATCATAGGCACCGTCAGCTTTGGTGGCAGTGCTGCAGCCTTCTTCTCGGCCATGGCCATCCGATCGTCGCGGTTCTCCTGCGCGAGAACACGCAGGGCCACACCAACGGGCGTACCATAGCGCTCTGACTGGATGAGACTTGTAACAACCGATTTGACAGTTGCCATGCCAGTACGTTGCGAAAGGTTTTCCAGCGCCTTGCCTCGGTCACCGATAAATGAAAGCTCGGCGATTGTGAGCGTAAGCTCCTCGGCAAGCGGAACTGACTGAGATCCGATCTCCTGCGACACCCGCCCCATCGCTGCTTCGACTGACATGCCGGCTTCAACGCAGATCAGCAAAAGATCCAATGCATCAGACCATGCGCGTTGAATGGATTGCTGGCGGCGCTTGATGATGTTTGACAGGAACAGGTTTGGCAAATAAAATCCGGCAACAGCACCGATAAAGGCCGTGACGATCCGCATGGATCCTGTCACCTGATCGGCAAACACCGTTGCGGAATAAACGAATACGATAACGCCAAGAATTATGGGAGCGATTGCGCGGGCAGCAAGGTAGGTGACCAGGTGCTTTTCCGAACGCAAACCTGCCTGACGCAACTTAATTCGCGATGTTTCCGCCTCAAGAAACTTCTTCAGGTTCAGCGCATCCACAATTTGTGAGGCCACACCCTTGGGCGCGTTGTCTCGGAGTCTCCGCGAATCCTTGTCCTGTAGAGTAACACGATTCTGGCTGCGCAGCTTGTCGCGTTCCACAGCCAGCGTCTTCATGCGGGCCTGCATTTGGTCGCCCTGCATCAGCGGGGCTGTGAGTGTGACCACAGTGGCAAATGCCGACACCGCCACCAGAATGGTGATCAGGTTGCGTGCCTCAAGCAGTGAATGGATAAATTCGATCATTATCGGTCAATTCCTAGCTTGATCAGAAGTCAAAGTTGATCATTTTGCGCATAACGAGCACACCTATGCTCATCCAGAGTCCCGATGCGACAAGTAACACGTTGCCAAGTTTGGTTTCGAACAAGGGCAACAGATAGGTCGGGTTCAAGACCATCATGCCACCGCCGATTACAAACGGCAGTGAACCGATGATCGCTGCGGAAGACTTGGCTTCCTGCGAAACAGAAGTGATCTTCTGTTTCATCTTTTTACGGTCACGAAGAACACGTGACAGGTTGCCGAGAGCTTCTGCAAGGTTGCCACCTGTCTTTGCCTGAATACCCATCACGATGGACAAGAAGTTGACCTCTGCAAGGGGCATCCGTTCAAACATGCGTTCCAGGCCCTGATCAATGGTAATTCCAACACGCTGTCCCTCGACAACATCGGCAAATTCCGGACCAATCGGAGCAGGGGTTTCCTTGGCGATGATCTTCAGCGCATCGGAGACCGGCAGACCAGCCTTGATGCCCCGAACCATCACGTCGATGGCATCGGCAAATCCATGCAGAAACCTTTCGCGGCGCCGGTTGGCGAGCATACCGAGGAACCAGCGCGGCAAACCCAACGCACCAACCAGAGCTGCCGCTGCTGCGACGTAGATGGGCACACCCACGATGAAAGGCACAATGAAGAACACTACGCCAACGACCACACACGCAGTCCAGAAGGCCTTCATGGTCAGATCTATGCCAGCCTGACCAATCAACTGCCGAATGGTCAACTTCTTTCGACGCTTCTTTTCGGCTTCCTCAAATTGCTTCAAGGTGTCCTGGATCTGGCGTCGGCGGGCGGCGGACTTATCCTTGCCGCCACCACTCTTGGCCTTGGCCACACCTTCGCCAGAGGTTATGCGGCGTGCTCGTCTTGTGGTGTCGGCCTCGCCGGAAAAATACGGATACAACAGGCCAATCGCAAGGCCGCCAACGCTGAGTGCGGCGAAAATCACGAAGGCGATTTTGGTCATTTCCGGGCTCATTTCCATTTTTGCCGTGCCTCTTCCGTACCTTTTGGGTATTAACCGTTGTATTCTTCGTCTGCGATTTCGGCGCTCTCCAACGCGGCTGCCAGCCTGCCTTCTTCGCCGTAGTAACGAGCGCGGTCCCAGAAGTGCGGACGTGCAATGCCGGTGGACCTGTGACGGCCAACGATCTTGCCATTGGCATCCTCACCAAGGATTTCGTAAACGAAGAGATCCTGCGTGATGATGACATCGCCTTCCATGCCGACCACTTCCGTAATGTGGGTAATGCGGCGTGAACCGTCACGAAGACGCGCTGCCTGAACGATTACGTCAATCGAACCGGTGATCATTTCCTTGATGGTCTTTGATGGCAGCGAGAAACCGCCCATCGTAATCATCGATTCCAGACGTGACAGGGCTTCGCGCGGAGAGTTGGCGTGGAGCGTTCCCATCGAACCATCGTGACCCGTGTTCATGGCCTGCAGCAAATCGAATGCTTCCGGGCCACGCACCTCACCCACGATGATCCGCTCTGGGCGCATACGCAAACAGTTCTTGACCAGCTCACGCATGGTGATCTCGCCCTCGCCCTCAAGATTTGGAGGACGTGTTTCGAGGCGCACAACGTGAGGCTGCTGAAGCTGAAGTTCGGCGGCGTCTTCACAGGTAATGACGCGCTCTTCGTGGTCAACATAACCAGTCAGACAGTTCAGGAGGGTGGTTTTACCAGAGCCGGTACCGCCCGAAATCAGCACGTTGCAGCGAACGCGGCCAATGATCTGCAAAATTTCGGCGCCTTCCGGCGTAATCGAGCCGAACTTCACCAGGTCAGGCAGTTTCAACCTGTCTTTCTTAAACTTACGAATGGTCAGTGCGGCACCGTCAATGGACAATGGCGGCGCAATCACGTTTACACGCGAGCCATCCATCAGTCGGGCGTCACAAATCGGACTTGCTTCATCTACGCGACGACCCACCTGGCTCACGATGCGCTGACAAATGTTCAGAAGTTGTGCGTTGTCGCGAAAACGTATGCCAGCATCCAGCATCTTGCCGTCTACTTCGATGAAGCACATGGTAGCTCCATTGACCATGATGTCGGCAATATCGTCACGGGCCAGGAGCGGCTCGAGTGGGCCATACCCCAGAACATCGTTGCAGATATCCTCGAGCAGCTCTTCCTGCTCGGCGATCGACATCGCAACGTCTTTGAGAGAAATGATCTCGTTAACAATATCCCGAATTTCGTCACGCGCTGCATCACGTTCAAGCTGGCCCAGCTGGGTCAGGTCAATTGCGTCGATCAGCGCGTTGAAAATCGAGGTCTTGATATCGTAATAGTTATCAGAACGACCGGTGCGAGCAGCGCGAGCCGGTTTGGCAACTGCCGTTTTTGCAGGTACGGACTCCTGCGCTGCGGGTGCTGGTGTATTTTCGGCACCTTCCTGTTGCGCGCTATCGCCACTCAAGTCCAGGCCAGGGATCACCTGTGCCTGAGAGGCTGCTGGCTCTGCCTGCGGAGCCTGTGTTGCCACGCCGGCAGGCAGTGCGGGCGGAACCTGCGGCTGGGTTGTTGGTGTATCTCCCCGTTTTCCAAACATTACTTCTTCCTCAACATGGGCAACAATTTAGAAAGAGCCGACCCACCCTTGGCCTTGACTGGCGCATCCACTTTCTTGCCTACCAACAACTGGGCGAGAGCTTGTATTTCTTCAGCTGGTTTAGATTTGGCGTTCACTTCCGCAATCATCTGGCCGTTGCTGGATGCAGTGCCAAAGACAAATGCATCAAACGGAATCACCGCTATTGGAGCGATGCCGAGAGCCTTGGAAAACTCCGACACAGGGATCTCAGGTCGCTTCTGAACTCCGACCTGATTGAGAATAACCAGCGGTGCCTTGTCATTGGGTCGGGCCGTGGTGAGGAAGTCAAACAGGTTCTTGGTGTTACGAAGAGACGCCAGATCCGGTGTTGAAGTAATGATGACATCATCGGCATTGCTCAATAGCTGCTTTGACCAGTCAGTCCAGACATTAGGGACATCCAGTATGATCAACGGAGCGCTGCTGCGAATGGCATCGATAATCGGCTCCAGGGTGTCAACATTGATTCCAAGTGCCTTTTCGACCTGCGCTGGTGCAGACAAAAGACTCAAACGGTCGCTGCACTTCGTCAGCAGACGCTCAAGCATTGTCTGATCCAGACGGTCTGAAGAGCCGATTGCCTCGGCCATGCCATGTGCAGGGTCCTGATTGAAATTCAATCCTGCAGTGCCAAATGCCATGTCCAAATCAGATACAATTGTGTCCACCATGTACTTGCTGGATGCGAGCCAGGCAATGTTATGTGCAATAGTACTTGAACCAACCCCGCCCTTTGCGCCGACAAACGCCACGATCCGCCCAATCGGATCAGCGTCGGGATCGTTGAACAGTGAACTAACCGCATCAATCACCTGCAACTGGTGCACCGGAGCCACCAGATACTCGCTCAACCCCTGACGAATGAGTTCACGGTACAATATCACATCGTTTACGTGGCCAATCAGGATGACCTTCGTCGAAGAATCACAGACCTGAGCCAGTTGGCCGAGCTCTGACAATACCTGGTCGCGATAGCCTTCGGTCTCAAGAATGAGAACATCTGGCGTTGTCGACTGGGAGAATGCCTGGGCTGCTGCCATGATGCCGCCATTGTGCACATCTACATGAGCACGGGTCATGCGCCGATCGCCAACCACCTGCTGCATCGCGGTTGTCGTGGCCTGCGTAGTGCAGAACACAGAGATGTTGATGCGGGGAACGGAAGCTACAACTGGCTCGCTGTCAGCTGTCGCAAAAGATTGTGGTTCAGTCTGGGTCATGGTGATGCTCGCTAGTGAAAGGGGTTAGTTCTTGGCTGCGCTTACCTGGCTTTGCGTGGCTTGAGCTGCCGTCGTGTCTTCACCCTTGATATACTTGTCAAAGATTTCATTCCGCCTGCTTGCGCTCGCCGATGTCGACGTGCGTGGAGTTTCGATATCCTGCGGATTTGCAACCATGGCAGCGAGGTTATGCTGCTGCGCACATCCGAAATTGGCATAATTCTGATTGGAATAGGTTTCTGAAAGGTTGTCAGACCAGTCACCGCATTCACTTGTTACCGCAAATTTGCGGGAAAAAGACATAAGAACAGGTGAATGGGCCCCACCTTTATACGAAACATGCTTAATTTTATGTGACGGGAAACCTTCGCGCTCAAGAAGCTGGGCAATCCTGCCGGCAACTGCATTACCGACCATGCCACCTGCGGGGCGCTGAACGAATACCTCCGAGGCATCTGTGTCATTGGCCTGCTGGGCAAAGCGGCGGACTGCGTCTTCCTCTTTTGCATCCAGTTTGGCAGACCGTGTCGGCACCTGGAGCTTTACAGTTCCCTTGGCAACCTGGATCGGATGCTTCTCGTAATGCATCTGCGGCATGTAGATATCATCCACTGCACCGGACATTTGGTGCTGACATGCGGTCAGAACCAGAAGGGCGGCGACCGGAGCCAGCGAGCGAAGCGCGAAGCGGGACTTTGATACAAACTTGTTCATTTTATTTCTCCGTGGCTTTACGCCATTACTCAACGATGAAACCAACATTGCCGTGATAGGTGGAACCCTTGCCTGTACCGGAACCCTGGCTGCCGTACACCTTGTTCAGGCGACCGAACAGGATGGTCTGGCGGTCTGTGGCAACCGAAAGTTTTTCAGCAGGGTTGGTCAATTCACGTTCGTTGACCGGCTTGACGATGAACGGCGTGACCATGACAGTGAGTTCTGTCTGGTTCTGCCTAAAATCACGGCTGCGGAACAGCTGACCCAGAATCGGCAGGTCTTTTGCACCCGGGATGCCATTGATGTTCTGACGTGTATCTTCCTGAATGAGACCAGCCATGACCAGCGAACCGCCTGAAGGAAGTTCGACAGTTGTTTCAGCCTTGCGGGTCTTCAAGCCAATGATACCGCTTACCGCTGTACTTCCATCAGGCTCAGACACCTCAGTATTGATCTTCATGCTGATGCGACCTGCTGTCAGCACAACTGGTGAGAAACCAAGGCCAACACCGAATTCCTTGAACTCGACGGTCCGGACGCCAGTGTCCCGGTCAATACCGGTGACGACTGGAAACTCCCCACCAGCCAGAAATTTTGCACTCTCGCCCGAAATCGCTGTCAAGGTTGGCTCTGCAAGTGTGCGCAGCAAGCCGTCTCTTTCCAGAGCCTGAATAAAAGCATCAATGCTGTTGCCGTATTGCAACCTAGCGACACTGCCGGAGCCGCCAAGATTGCTGATCGCGTTGGTTGGAAACCCAACTCCCGAGCTGCCGTCTGAAAGCACACCACTCAATGAGAATGGATTGCCGGTCAGCATGCCAGCGGCAAGGCTGCCGGATGAGAACGCGGTGTTATAGTCCACGCCCAGTTGCTTCAGCACTTCACGCTGCACTTCGGCAATTCGAACCCGCAGGGTAACCTGTTCGCGAGCAGCGATTGATATCGCCGAAATAACAGCTGCATCTGCGCGGCCTTGTGCCGGAGGCGTATTCACAGCGTCCGTTGTGACAAACCTAACGGCGATGTCATAAGCCTGCTTGGCCTCAGACGAATTCGCGGCTTCGCCGCGCAGCAAAACCGACATACCAACGGTGTCCACGATAATCTTGTTGTCGGGGATCACACGATCAATGAGCTTCTTCAGGCCAACAGTGTCAACTGAAACATCAATGTCCAGATTGAGTATCTGCCGACCGGCCTCATCAAAGAAAAATATGTTGGTCTGACCAGGCTGCTTTCCAAACAGATACGCTGTCGTTCTGGTGCGCACGACCGCATCCGCAATCAATGGATTGCCGACAAGCACATCCTTTGCAGCGACCGGCAACCTGATCGCTACCGACTTGTTAACGCCCAAGCGCAGGAAGCGTGCGTCATCTGCGGCCCTGGCCGGGGTTAACCCGGCCACCAGTACCGTAAAGATAACTGCAAGAGCAGCAACCAGCGACAGCAGGGCATTTGTGAAGTTTTTGGCGCCCGCATCAAATTTGGGCATATTGAGGAGTGAGGGATACATAACTTGTCTGCCTTAGTTTGAGTTCGCGATCTGGTTCACGATGCCATAGCGGAATTGCTTGATGGTGCCATTGGAACCGCGGGCGTACCGTTCAGATACACGCGGGCCGTCATCACCCAGGTCCTTGTCGCCGCGGTCCGCGAGGGAGCGGAGTGCAAGGGACAACTGACCAGAGCTTTCTACGAGTGCGAGAATTTCAGACTGTTTCGGTTCCAGTTCCAGTGTTGCCGTTTTGCCTACAATAACCTGGCCACCGTCTTCAGTCGTCTTGATCTGCTGGTCGATTGCGAGCACCCGAACATTGGTCAAAACCGTGTCGGATATGTCCCGGTTACCTGATTCCTTGCGGGTCAACAAAACGTCAACACGATCATTCGGAAGGATAAAGCCGCCAGCGCCAGTCTCTGCAGATACGCGTATCGAGATGGCTCGCA
This sequence comes from uncultured beta proteobacterium, assembly GCA_963784505.1. Taxonomy (GTDB): domain Bacteria; phylum Pseudomonadota; class Gammaproteobacteria; order Burkholderiales; family Gallionellaceae; genus Gallionella. The sequence continues at coordinate 56,707 of CAWASY010000033.1, forward strand.
TGCCCTTTGGCAAGACTGCTGCCAAGAATCCTGCGTCTCCAATCTTGACAATGCGGCGATTGTTTACCGGTTCGCCTTCAAACATACCTGCGCGGGCACGTGCGCCCTTGAGATCTTCAAATACGTCAGAGCGGCCTGTCTGGGTGATCATCGCCGGGGTAACGCGGTCCGACGGCCATTGTTTCCAACCCAGGTTTGACGCATCCAGAATATCACCCACCTGAATATCCTTCAGGGTGGCGAGTACGGATGTCATCGCAATTTTGTTGACTTCGACCACTTCCTTTTTTGGAGGAGCCGCAAGAAAACCATTGGCGAGAAACGCTGCCAATCCGGCTGCACCCAAGGCAACGCCCATTACGATGAAACGCGTTTTACTCATTTAATGACACTCCAGTGCAAAACGGAAATTCAAACAGATATTTCGAGAGACAGCATGCGGTGGAAACGTCAAATTATGGTTAACCGCCACTAAACAATCCAAGTTTCGCCGAAAAATGCTCACGCTTGCGCCGCAAAAACAAAAAACGCCCGCTTAAAGCGGGCGTATGAAAGTAATCCGACTAGACAACTTAACCGGTTATCTGGCCATTCATGGCGGTAACCCACCAGCTCTGGTGAAAGGAAAACAGGGCTCCTGCAGCTATGGCAATGCCATATGGCAGTTCAATCGACGATTTGAACATGCCTTTGAGCTGTTCCATGCCTCGTGTGTCTGTTTCCAGCTTGATCCACCACCAGAACTTGGCGACGATTGCCATAATACCGCCAACCAGAGCCATGCAGATCAGGAAATCGCCGAATTGCTCAAACCCAAGCCAGAGACCAACAACAGCAAGCATCTTCGCATCACCGCCGCCGAAAAAGCCAAAGGCAAAACATGTAAATGCGACCACCAGCAAGAGCAGGCCTGCTGCCAGATGCCAGCCGATTTGTTCAAGAGGCATTCCTGCCATCAACGCAACCGGAAAGAAGCTGATACCGATAAGGCCATTTAGCCAGTTTGGAATTTTCATGGTCATGAAATCGCCGATCCCGGCGGCAATCACCAGAACAGGAAAAAAAGTTAGTACTACAATGTCAATCATGACTGGTGTGTATCCCCTGGCCAAACACCGGGCCGCGACAGGCGGCTTGTGAAACTGGATTTTGCTAAGGACAAGGTCTCACGGCTGAGTAAACGGGCAGTTAAGCGCGCCTTATTCGTCCAGCGTACCATGCTTAAGAAGGCGGCATTGACGCAGGCCTGAGTTCCAACGCGAAGTGCAACGTTTTCAAGCAAACGTCAATCTGACATCTCTGCCAAGGTTTTGAAAGAGCGCCTGGATTGGTGTGATGTAGCCAAGGCACTTTCTCGGCGTGAGATTGTAGGTCATGACGATGTCCTGGATGTCCTCGTCTGAGACCTCATCGAGATTGGTTTTCCAAGGCAGCCAGCGCCGCAACCTGCCATTGGCATTCTCAATGCCGCCCTTCTGCCAGGAGGCATAGGCATCACAGAACCAAGTTGTCATGCTGAGTGCATCGCGCAGTACAGTGTGGCGGGCAAAACAGGTGTCGTTGTCGAAGGTGATCGATTGACGCAATATCGGATCAAGTCTTTTGAAGATGGCCATGATTGCACCGGCTGTCTCTGCAGCAGACTTGCCGGTGAGCTTGGCGGCAAGGGTTACACGGGACTTGCGTTCGTGCAGCACCAGCACAGGCCTGGTGCGCTGGCAGATGATCAAATCAGCTTCCCAGTTGCCGATCTGTGAGCGGTTATTCACGTTTTCCGGGCGTTCGTGGATGGAAGTGCGGTTTTTGATGGTGTCACGAGAAGGCCTGGCACGCAGTGCACGGCGCGTCCTGCGGCGGCGTGTGAGATAACGCCACAGTTCATCGGCCTTCTGGCCGGCACGGTAGATGAAGCCATAGATGGTCTCCATGGCCACAGTGCGCAAACCTGCCTCGACGCCGGAACGAAGCCAACCGGATATCTGTTGTGGGGACCAGCCTTCGGCAAGCCGGTCACGTACGAACAGTGCAAGCCGTTCATCGCGTTCGATCACTGCATTGCGCTGACGGCGATGCATATAGCCCCCATCGGCAATCTGGGCCGAGTACCGGCCGCTTTGCAGTGAGTTGCGTTTCAACTCCCGGCTGATCGTTGAAGGGGACCGCCCGAGAATGCGGGCGATGGATGCATTATTATGTCCGGCCACCAGCCAAACGGCAATCTGATCCCTGTCTTCACAGCTCAAATGACGATATGTTTCCACTGCAACACTCCTCTGGTTCTTCCAACCGACCTGATATCATATCAAGTCTGGGGTGTTGCACTTCGTTCTGGAATTCAAGAGGCGAAGGACAAGCAAGCATCAAGCAACGAAAAAAGCCGCTGGTGCAAGACCAGCGGCTTTCTGAAGCTTGTTTAGAACTTTCCTGCCGCAAAAACTTGTTGGCAGGTATAGCTTCTTTAGTCGGCAATATTACTGCTGGCTTTGTTAACCAGCATCACCGCCATCAACTCTATGACAAATTACTGTTGATGGTGCCGAACAGGGCCTCCAGACTGTCGCCGATGGTTGGCATAACAGCAACCAGGGCCAGACCAGTCGCAGCAGCGATAAGGCCGTATTCAATAGCAGTTGCGCCAGATTCGTCTTTCATGAAACGTGCAAACATATTACTCTCTCCTTAGATTTACTCACAGTTTTTACAGCACTGGATCAAACTACCCATTATTGGGAAATCCCCGAGGGGGTTTGCGTCTGAACCGAGGATCAAACTAGGCCCCAGCTATTAACATGAAGTAAATGCAGAATGGAAAACGGCAATCGTTAGAACGATCATCTAGGAATGGAAAACAAATTATTACCACAGAAGAATGGATACAATTATATATAAATTTATCTTAAGTTTTACTTGATTAGATTTTTTTAAAATGACAAACCTGCATGTAACGCTGTTTTTGAAGAATAGGCATCGCCAATGCTGTCGAGCCAACTGGCTTGCTGGGTTATCGTCGTCACGATAAGCCCCTGCCTGGCCCGTACATATTATAATGCAGGAGGTCAGCCCGGCACGAAGAGATTTCTTCAGCTTTTGGGCAAGTGTAAGGGTTCATTCACCATTTTAAGGTCTTATACAACGCAAGACATAAACGCCACATTCAGGTGGTTTGTGAAAATGAACATGCGAACAAGGACCGTAAGTCTATGAGCTTCCTCGCAACAACAAGATCCATGATGCTGGCAGCAACCGTTGGCATTGCAAGTGTAGCGACCATGTCAGGCGCAGCGACTGCCGAACCTTCCATCAGCATTGATGTTGATGATGCCCGCATGGTCAAGATTTCCGGGCAACCTTCAGCACTGGTGGTTTCCAATCCATTCTTTGCAGATGCCAGCATCCAGGGCGACAAGCTGGTCCTGATAGGCAAGAACACAGGCCGGACCAAGATCATCGTACTTGACCTTAACGGCAACCAGATAGCGAACATGATGGTCAAGGTCCAAAGGGCGGAAACCAACGTCGTCAGCTTGTTCCGCGGCGGCGCTCGCCAGACCCTGCACTGCGAACCGTTCTGCGACAACGTACTCACCGTGAATGACGATGATGGGCAGTTCAAGCAGATGATGGATCAGAGCGCTGGTAAAACGGCTGCTGCCACGGGTGCAGCGAGCACTTCTACAGGCAGTCCTGCGCAATAGTGACAAAAAAATCGTGCCATGCAGGCCGGGTCGACAAAAGTCGGCTCGGCCTTATTTTTCGCCTTGCATTGAATACAATAACCAAGTCAAAGGTTTGCATAACTCAAGGTTAACAAATACTTAAAAATACCAATAAAGATTTCAGGGATTTTTTTACAACTTGTAAGGGCAACAGCGGTAAAATCCAAACTGCATCAATTCTAGCAAACATGACGCTATGTATGTTTTCTGAACGGATGTTATTTCGAGACCTGTTCCCCAAAATATCCGTATTTGGGAAAGGCTCAAGTTGGGAGGTTGCAATGATTCTGGCAATATGCAAATCGCTTCGCCGATTGGGGCGTCGTTTCCGCCGCGAAAATGATGGCGTGTCCGCTATTGAATTTGCCATGGTAGGCGGCCCATTTTTTTTCCTCCTGCTTGTAACTTTCGAAGCCGGCATAGCCTTCGTCACCGAGTATAGCTTGCAGAGCGCGACGACCTCAGCCGCGAGGCTTATCCGCACAGGCCAAGTCCAAAATGGTGGTATGTCGAAGGGCGACTTCAAGAATGAGCTTTGCAACTTGCTGCCAGGTTACATTGATTGCGGCAAGGTCTACGTAAACGTCGAAGTCCGCAACAACTTCACTGCCGCTGCCAATCAGACAACCGCAACGACCGACGGCGACTTGAATGACCCGGAAAATGGTGCTTTCACCCCTGGCTTGCAAAGGCAAGTCGTTGTTGTTGAAACATTTTATGTTTGGGAACTGTTCACTCCGGGCGTCATGGGATTGCTTGATCTGAATGGCACGACCACTCCACCACCACACTTTCTGGTCAACCTTGGAGACGACAAACGCCTGGTTCGTGGCGTTGCCATTTTCCGCAATGAACCATTTTAGATGAATGGCCCACAAAGCAAACCACGTTAAAGTTCGCTTCAGAAAGAACAGTCATGACTGAAACCAATACAGCAGGAACCGGCAAGGTTCATAATGGATGGCTCATAGGAATTGCACGCTTCGGCAGAAAGAGTGACGGGGTGGTCAGCATCGAAGCTGCACTTTTGTTCCCTTTCATGATCGTGCTTGCATTGGGCATGATTGACGCAACCGCGGTGATTTCAGTAAAGCGCAAGATTACCGTGGCAGCCAGTGCCGTCGCTGATCTTACCACCCAAGAATCTATTAGTGTCACCACGGCCAATCTTGATCAGTTTATTCTGGCTGCTGATGCAATACTGAAACCGTTGCCTGCAAGCGGAATCAACGTTGAACTCACCAACTACAAACGCGATGGCAGCAACGTGAGCCAAAGATGGAAACACACTCGCGGCGGATGTGCTGGTTCTGGATCCGGCCCGAATGGTTCAGACCTCGACAAGCTTACCGAACAGGGCAATGATATTGTCGCAGCCCGGGTTTGCACCAGCTTTCAACCGATCATCGGATACGTTATTGGAACCGGCGCAATTACCCTGGAAGAAACAGTATCCCAGCGGCCACGCGAAGGTCTTACCCTTTGGTGCAACAACAAGGAAACCAACTGCTAGAGCAATATCCATCCGCGTGGATGGATGAAATTACTCTGACACTTTGAAACCGAGCACCTTTATCCGGGCAAATGATTCCAATTGCCCGGATGATGCTTCAGGCGGGCGGTTTTCCAGCAGGTATCGGCCTGCAAAGCCCCGAAGAGGCCTTCCCGGGGCTTTACTTTTGCGGTCTTCATGTCCAGACAATTGTCACATGACCAAATGCTGCAAGCATCGAGACCTTAGTGACTGCTTCCCCTTCTTCTAGCCCAGCTTCACAAACTGATCGGCCTGCTCCACTGTTGCTGGCCCTTTCGGTCTGGTCATTGAGTGCCCTTGCTTTCGGGTATGCGTTTTTTCAACGGGTCGCACCAAGCGTCATGGTGCCGGACCTGATGGCGGAGTTTGCAGTTTCAGGTGCGGTAATGGGGCAACTGTCTGCACTTTACTTCTACCCATATGCAGCAATGCAGTTGCCGATTGGCGCGCTGCTTGACCGCTATGGAGCGCGTCTGCTGCTGACTGTCGCGCTTTTGGCCGCCGCCGGCGGCAGCATCGCATTTGGGCTGGCCGGTTCGCTGCATCAAGCCTACGCAGGCAGGTTTCTGATTGGCGCCGGATCTGCTGTCGGCTTCATTTCGAGCATGGCACTTGCGGCCAAATGGTTTGCACCGCGCCATTTTGCGCTGCTGACTGGACTGTCAATGTTTTTCGCCATGGTGTGCGGCATGGCGGGACAGGCTCCGCTGGCGTATGCAGTTGAAGCTGTTGGCTGGCGCCAGACAATGATCTGGTCGGGCGCGTTTGCGGCAGTACTCGCCCTGCTGATTGCCCTGGTCGTGCGCAACTCTCCTGCTGCTGAAGATGAAGAACATGCAAATGACGTGCGCTGGATTGAAATATGGACGGGGTTGAAGGCTACGATCAAGCGCAACGAGATCTGGCGTTTGGCAATCGTGGCGATGGCCATGTCTGGTCCGATGCTTGCTCTGGGTGGACTGTGGGGGGTGCCTTATCTTGCCAGCACATACGGGCTGGACAGGGCCAGCAGCGCTTTTTACACTTCCTTCACCCTTTTTGGCTGGGCACTGGGCGCACCGTTTGCCGGCTGGCTATCCGACCGGATCCGGCGACGAAAGCTTCCGGTGGTTATTGGCAGCGGTCTCAATTTTATGGTTCTGGCGACAATCGCATTTGTTCCAGGCATATCGCTGCCTGTCATGACCGCATTCCTGTTTGCAGCGGGCTTCACCGGAGGCTGCATGGTGATTACGTTTGCGCTGGCACGTGAGGTATCGCGAAAGCAGTCGCACGGCACGGTATCCGGCCTGATCAATGGCATGACTGTGGCCGCCGGTGCCGTGCTGCAACCCATAATCGGCTGGATGCTTGACCAGCGTTGGGACGGCACTCTGGTGAATGGAGCAAGATTGTATCAGGCGGGTGACTACAGCTTCGCGTTCATCAGTCTGGTGCTGTGGGCCGGCATCGGCTTTGTGGTGAGCCTGACCTTGCGAGAGACGAATTGCAGGCCGGTTGGGCAAACGCCCTGATCAGTCTGGCAGCCACGCCTTGACAGGCAGGCCACGTTTCAGCCAGCCCGGTCCGGCACTTGAACCAAACATGCCTTCAGACACATCAAAGACATTGGTAAAGCCCGCTGTTTTCAATATACCCGCCATGTGAGCGGTACGCCCGCCAACAGCACATATGATTGCGACAGGCCGGGTACGGTCACCGCCAAGAGCAGCGGCAAGATTGCGGATAAAGCCTGCTTCGTGCATGGAAATCGGCAAGGCAGGCTGCGCCAGACCGGTTTGCTGCCACTCGCTGCGGGTACGGATATCGACCAGAATGATCTGACCGGATTGCGCCGCGGCCAATGCGTCGGGAGCCGACATGATCGAGGGGGACGCTTTTGCCGCCCCCGGTACCAGAAACGCAAAACAAGCGACTGCAAGGCCTGATGCGGCCGCGGTTGAAAGGAATTTTCTTCGCGAAATGCTCATGCGCCCAAATTGTTACATGATGGTCAGATTGACAAATCAAGGTTTCGAGAGGTTTCGACATCACAATGTCATGCAAGCGCACTAGAAATTCATTCGTGCAGGGAAAGCGTCAGTTGAGTAGCAAATCACAAGTCGAAAGATTTCCTGCGCAAACAAGAAGAAATATCCCGTGCCGGGTCATGCCCTCACCCTTTGCCCCACCCCGGCATCTGGCACGGGAAATTCTTTCCACCTATCAAGACAGCAACTTATAGATGCGGGTCATCGCCTGTTCGATGTCTTCCATGCCTGCTGCATAGGACAGACGCAAATAGCCTTTGCCGTTGCTGCCGAAACTGTCGCCTGGAATAAGCGCTACATTTGCCTCCGTCAGCAACCTGTCTGCCAGCTGCCTTGACCCCATGCCCGTGCCGGTGACATTCGGGAACGCATAAAATGCCCCTCCCGGCACCCTGCAGGTTATACCCGGCATGGCATTCAGGCTTGCCACAACCGCATCGCGCCTGCGGGCAAAGGTCTGTCGCATTTCCTCGACCTCGTCCATGGGCCCGGTGATTGCTGCAAGGCCTGCCATTTGCGCAGCGACGTTCACACAGGAATGGTCAACCGTGATGAGGCCTCGCACCGCATTGACCAGCTGCTTCGGCCATATGCCAAAACCCAGCCGCCAGCCTGTCATGGCGAACGTCTTGGACCACCCATCCAGAAGGATGACCCGGTCTGCCAGTTCGGGGTATTGCAGCAGAGACCTGAAACCAGCGCCTTCAAACACCAGATGCGAATAGATCTCGTCAGACAGGATGGCGACATGAGGGTGCGCCCCAAGCCCCTTTGCCAGCTTGTCCAGTTCGGCACCATCAACCACACCGCCGGTTGGATTGGCTGGTGAGTTGATGATGATGAGCCGGGTTTGAGGTGTGATCTGGGACAGCACTTCCTCAGCATCGAAGCCAAAATTGCGGTCTTCGCGAATGGCGTAAGGCACAGGCCTGGCAGATGCGGCCTTTATGGCCTCGCGGTAGGGCGGAAATCCGGGATCAGGATAAAGAATTTCAGCGCCTGCTCCCCCAAACACCATGCAGGCGAAGAATATCGTGACCTTGCCGCCGGGAACAATGACAACCTGATCGGGCTGAACCGGAACCGAGTATCGCGCAGCCACATTGTCGGCAACTGCCTCGCGCAATGCGGGCATGCCAACAGGCGAGGTGTAGCCATGCGGCCCGTCCCTTACCGCCTTCAGACCTGCTTCAATAACATGGGCAGGCGGCGCGAAATCCGGCTGGCCAATGCCAAGGTTGATCACCGGTTTTCCCTCGGCTTTCAGCTTCAGGGCCTTGTCGAGGACGAAAAAGGCTCCTTCTTCTTCCAGGGTTGCGACAGCCGGGTTGATTTTCAAACTGCTCATGGGTGTGCCTTGCGCTTGACGGATTGCTCCCGATAATAAACGTACAGGCCACTGGAAACCACAATGCCTGCACCGATGATTGTGAATATGTCCGGCACATCGCCGAACACAAGATAGCCCAGCAATATCATCCAGATGATCTGTGTGTAGATGAACGGGGCAAGCGTTGGCGCAGGCGCTATGGTGTGTGCCTTGATCAACAGGTGATGGCTGAAACCGCCGGCAAGCCCCATGACCAACATGAGGCCGAACACACCAGGCCCCGGCGTCACCCAGTCTGCCAGGCCAAGAGGTGTTGCAAGGCTGGTGCCGACAAGCGAGGCAAGCAGGAGAGAAACCAGCGCTGGATCACGGCCACCAATCTTGCGGGTGGTTATCTGGTAAAGCGCACCGACGATGGCAACTGCAACAGACAGCAACATTGCCCAGTGAAAGCTGTCGGCGCCAGGCCGGATGATGAGAAGCACGCCGAGAAAGCCGATAACCACCGCCGCCCAGCGGCGCGGGCCGATGTGCTCGCCCAGTAGGAATGGCGACAGGGCGCAGACCCACAAGGGGTTGGAGAAGAAGATCGCCGATGTCTGGTCGAGACGGAGGTATTGCAGGGCCACGAAATTCATCATGGTGGTGGACAGCAACATCACGCCGCGCATGACCTGAAGCCACGGATGGCTGGACCTGAAACTCAGACTGCCCGTCCACCACATCAGCCCAAGCACGTAGACAAGTGACAGGCCATATCGCGCCAGCACCACCAGCATGGGCGGCATCATACCCACCAGATACTTGGCGCACACATCGATAACTGCAAAGGTCGCGACCGCTCCCATCATCATCAGGATGCCGGTGGTGACATTTTGGTCCTGCGGGGTTTGTGGGTTTCGTGCACTGCCCGGTATCGCCATCAGCGGGTTTTTCCCAAATGTTGTGCGCGGGATTCGCGTGCGCGTTGATCTGACAGGTTACGGCTTTGCATTTGACAGGCAAGGCTTTTTACGGTGAGAGGGGTAGCCGAAACCAGAGGAGCTGAGCCATGCCATTTGTGACACAAGACGACGGGTGCCGGATATTCTATCGTGCCGAAGGCCCGGTTGATGCACCAGCAATCGTGTTTTCCAACTCGCTGGGCTGTGATCACCTGATGTGGCAGGCACAGGCGGATGCGCTGAAGCACGCATACCGCGTGGTGCGCTATGACCAGCGCGGACATGGCGCATCGGATGTGCCGGACGGCATGTATCCGCTGGAGCGGCTTGGCGCGGATGTCCTTGGCATTGCAGATCATCTGGGGCTGAAGACGTTTCATTTTTGCGGATTGTCCATGGGCGGGCTGACCGGGCAATGGCTTGGCATTCATCAGGGCAACCGGCTGATCAGCCTGACACTGGCCGATACCTCGCCGCATTTCCGACCGGCTGAAATGTGGAACCAGCGCATGGACCTCATTCGCGACGGCGGCATGAAGGCGATCTCCGACATGGTGCTGGGCCGGTTCTTTACCGGGAGTTTTCATGCGTCCGACCCCGGCACGGTGAGCGATTTCCGCAATGTGCTGGAACAGACAAACCCGCAAGGCTATCTCGGCTGTTCGCTGATGCTGAAGGCCGCCGACACGCTTGGAGACCTCAACAGGATCAGCACGAGGACGCTGATCATATCCGGGCGGCATGACCAGTCCACACCGCCCGAACGCGGCGAAATGATTGCGGCTGAAATTTCCGGCGCAGTGCATGTGGTTGTGGATGCAGCCCACATCTCCAATGCCGAACGCCCCGATGATTTCACCCGCGCTCTGACAGGCTTCATCGGCAGCGCGGACTTGCCCGCCGATGACCGATTCGCTTCCGGAATGACCCGCAGAAGAGCGGCGCTTGGCGATGACTGGGTGGACGCATCGATTCGGAACCGGTCCGATTTCAACGCGGACTTTCAGGACCTGATCACCCGCTATGCCTGGGGCGAAATCTGGACGCGGCCGGGGCTGGATGAAACGACGCGGCGGATGCTGGTGCTGGCGATTTGTGCGTCCTTGTCACGCTGGGAAGAGTTTGATCTGCACCTGGGTGCAGCGGTGCGCGCCGGGGTATCAGCGGAAACCATCCGCGAGGTGCTGATGCAGACGGCGATCTATGCCGGCGTGCCGGCAGCGAACACGGCGTTTGCACGGGCGAAGGATGTGATGGGATGAGCCGGCGGGCTTTGTTCTTCTTTGGTGGTCGAACAGCTTTACCCGCGGGGGTTCTTGCCTGATGCAAACCTTGCGCATCGCACCTTCGGTGTTCTACGTGCGATTTGCATGTTGCTTTATGTCGTTTAGTGGGGTCGAACGAGCATCACCCGCGGGGGTCTGCCGCCTGATGCGCGGTTGCGCTTCCTCACTTCTTCGGGGGTGGTTTCTGTCCGTTCGACCTTTCTCATGTCGTAGCCTGGCGCAGGCCGGGGTCCAATAACAACGGTTGTGCGTACAACCCGTGCAGTGAATTCCAGCCTTCGCTGGAATGACGGAGGAAGTGGTGAGGGGTTTGAGATAACCACCCAGGCGCGCGACTGCGCGTCGGCGCTCCTGCGCCGCCCATGCGGAGGGGGTCACGCGTAGCGGGAACTACCGTGAGCTCAAACAGATGGAATACGGGCCACTCAGGTTTTGCACCGTATAGATAGAAAGTATGGCGCTCCACCGAGCGGCCCGTCTGACAGGTGCTGCAACCCCTTCACGCTCATGAGGTGGATTTCAGGTGGTTCAACAACTTTCCTGCGCAAGCGCAGGGTTGTTGAGACGTGCACGGCGCTTGCCGTACAAACTGTTTCGGACCTGGAATCCGAAATGCAGTCACCGAAACACACCCCCCTTGATGGTCGCGCCGGTTACCCCGGCGGGGTGAAGTCGGGTTGCCATAATGGCTTTCGAGGCGTTACTCCCGCGCCCGCCACGAGACCTTCAGCCTGACCTGAGAACGGAAACGCTAGCCATTCCTTCCAGCCAGATCAGATGACAGCACTTATAGAACAAAATAGGAACATTGTCAAGCGTTTTGTTCCCGCGCCCGTTTATCCCGGGCATCTTCAAGATACCCGAACAAAAACCGCCCTTTCACAAGCCATGAAAAACCGAAGGCCATCAGCGCAAGGGCCTCAAAGCAGAATGTCAATTTGCGACTGTTCCACCAGCTTTCCCAAGCAACATTATTAAAAGAATACAGCATCATCATCACAATGGAGAACAGGATCAGGCTGCCGCAAATATTATAAATGCGATTTCTGACACGTTTTTCCCATTTCAAGGTTTTGCCATCATCTTCATAGTGAAAATCACGGACAATCGTGAATATGAAAAATGTGAATAAAGCCAGGATACAGAACAGTGCAAAAGCACTGCCGTAGTGGATTATCCCGGCATACTCAAACAACGTGAATGTAGGGCCAGGACCCTGCTCCTTGGAATACGAATACATTCCAGTACCGCCCGGCACTTCGCTAAATATGCCAAATGCACGACCAATCAGCTCGCCACATCCATTGCAGCCGGCACCTTTCGTTGGAAAGAAAGCAACCAACCACGTCATCCCCCCGCCCGTGATGGCCAAACGTGTCTGCCATTTGTTTTCTCCCTTGTAGGCCAGCATGAGCGCCCCAACAGTCGCCAATACACCAACAAAAAATGTGCCCAGATACTTTGAATAGTAGAAGTGGCTGATTGATTGATAAAACGCCGAACCGAAGAGGGTCGAAACAAACAGGACTACCGGTAATAATATGGCTGCAACGCCGACCATACTGGCAAGCCGCTGCCTGTTAAAGATCGAACCGGAGTCCTCTGCTGCCTTGTCTGCGGTTCCGGGGCGCAGAATATCCTGTGCCTGTTGAAGTATCTGCATCAGCCCACCCCCGCACAATTTGAATTTACGTTTATTCCGTAACGTAAACTTTATTGCGATTGAGACATGCTGTCAACAATACAGCAGGCCACCCTCAAAACACGTCAAAATACTCGCGGTGTTCCCAGTCGGTCACCTCGGACAGGAAGCGGGTGATTTCGGCGCGCTTGATGTGGACGAGATAGTCGATGAAGCCATCGCCCATACGGTCCCGAAACAGTCTTGCCCCATCAAGGGCCGCGACAGCGTCCATGAGATTTGTTGGCAACATCGGCGCATCAGTGGCGTAAGGCGTGTCAGCAGGCGCGCCGGGATCCAGCTTGCGGTCAAGCCCGTCAAGCCCGGCCCAGATTTGCGCGGCAAGGTGCAGATAGGGATTGGCAGCGGATTTCAGCGGCGCGATTTTCCAGCCGGGTTGCGGGATCGCCTGCCCCGCCCACGGCGCGGATCATGGCGCCCTTGTTGTCCCTGCCCCAGCTGACCCGGTCCGGCGCAAGCTGAAACGACTTGTAGCGCTTGTAGCCGTTGATGGTGGGGGCAGCGAAGACGGATGCCTCAACGGCGTGGTCCAGCAGGCCAGCGGCATAGTGCAGGCCGGTGTCTGACAGAAGTGCCTTGTCGTTTTGCGGCATGAACAGGTTGTTGCCGGACTTCGCATCGACCAGCGACTGGTGCACATGCCAGCCGGAGGCAAACAGGTTGTCCACCTGCGGGCGGCACATGAACGTCGCATGCAGACCCTGACGGCGGCAGACCTGCTTGACCATGGAGCGGAACAGCGTCATGGCGTCTGCCGCTTCGACCGCCGACATGGGTTGAAAGGTAAACTCCACCTGGCTGGGTCCAAACTCGCACTCGATGGAGCGCACCGGCAGCCCCAGCGCCACGCAAGCCCGGCGCAGGATTTCCGTTACCGGCTCCAGCTCATCGGCACGGGTTTCGGTGAGGTATTGAAAGCCGTGCGTCATCAGCGATACATCAGGCGGCCTGCCGGGCTGGCCAGCATCGTGCGGGCGCCTGTTCCAGTTTTCAACCTTCAGAACATGAAACTCGGCTTCCAGGCCAAAACGGATGCCCATGCCGCGACCGGCCAGTTCGGTGCCGGCCTTGCGCAGTACCTGACGCACCGAAAACGGCACAGGCCTGCCATCGGAAAAATACAGGTCGCACAGCAGCCAGCCGCAGCCATCCACCCAGGGCAGCACGCGGAAGCTGGCGGGGTCCGGCAGGATGATGACATCCCCGGCACCCTCCATTTCGGGCATGTCGAGCCCCGCACCTGCTTCCCACACAGGAAACACGGTGCGGTGTGCAGTGTCCTTGGCCAGCAGCGTCGATGTCATGGCGCACCCGTTGAGCAGCAGGCTCCGGGCTTGCGCCGTCATCAGCGTTTTGCCACGAAGCACGCCGTGCTGATCGGCAAAGGCAAGGCGGATGGTTTCGAGACCGTGGCGCTCGATCTGTTCAAGCACCGACTGACAGGCGGCGCGGCGGTCCTGGCCATCAACGCCTGCCAGTGCGGCAAGCCCTTCGCGGCCCACATCGCTCATGAATTTGACGCCCATGCGCAGGCGGCACGGCGCTCGGCATCGCGCTTGCGCCAGACACCCTGCCAGTCCGCATCCGGCGCAATGGCATCCACCGAGACCGGGCCTGAAACATCAAGCGGTTCTCGATTTGGCAGGCCGGGCAGATGCCCGCCGCTTTCAACGGCTTCGATGGCTTTGCGCAGCATCCGGCGGTAGGCGATGATTGCCTTGTCGGTGGTGCCAAGATGCTCGTTGGTGCGGTCAAAAACCGGCCCCGGGCTTTCCACCGCCCACTGGTCATGGACGTTGATGTCTAGCCCCATGCCGGTATAGGTCTCGCCTTGCTGTTCGGCCGGGTTGTAGCCGTAATTGTTGCGCTTGTTCTTCAGCGGCGCGTAGTCCGGCAGGCGGTGTTCCCCGAGACGCTGGTCGCGCATCAGCTGCTTGTTCACCGGCTCACCGAACGAGGTGAACATTGAGTACCAGTAGCAGTGGGTGTCATCGACGGGTACATGCCACTGGGTGATGGTCATCTCGCTGGACATGGGTATGCAGATGGCTTCGGGGAAAATCTGGTTGGTGACGCGGACATGGGTGCGGCCATCATCAAGGTGGCGCAGCGCAATGAGGCGAAGACCATAGCCGGTTTCCTCGACACTGATTTCAGGGCGCGGATACTCCCGCAGAAGCTGCGTCATCGGCATGTCGGTGTTGGCGGCCTTGTCCCTGAACTGCTTGCCGTAGGCTTCAGCGGGGTCTTCGTCCCGCAGGAACCGGTGCAGGAAAGAGGCATGCACCGGGTCAATGCCAACCTCCATGGCCTGCAGCCAGTTGCACTCCCAAAGGCCCTTGAAGGCAAAGACATGGGTAGCGGGCGCCTTGAAGCAATCAAACCCGGGAAAGGCAGGCGGCTCACCGTCACCCATGAAGGCAAACACGATGCCGTTTTTCTCGACCACCGGATAGGAGACGGTTTTTATCTGTTCGTGCATCGTTGAGCCCTCCGGCTCGCCGGGTTGTTCGACACACTGGCCGTTCCGGTCAAAGTGCCAGCCATGAAACGGGCAGCGCAGGCCATTGTCCTCGCGCCGCCCGTGACAAAGGTCGGCGCCGCGATGCGGGCAATGACGCCCGATGAGGCCCAGCTCACCTTCATTGTCGCGGAACAGCACAAGGTCTTCACCCATGAGCCTGACCGGCACCACCTTGCGCGGGCCTGCGAGTTCGTCAGACAAGGCGGCCGGATGCCAGTACTGGCGCATCAGCTTGCCGCACGGTGTTTGCCTGCCGGTCCGGGTGATCAGGTCGTTGACATCTTTTGACAGCATGGCCGGGCGGCTCCCTTTTGATTTGGGCAGGTTAGGCATGAGCCGCTGGCGAGGCAAGGCCCTGCACAACAAGATACCGGGCAGGTTAAATCGGGTTAATCCGCGAAACAGCCGCAATTGCACAAACCGCCAATGATACCGTGCCGACAATTGCCGCATTTCAGGCTGGCAAGACAGACAGCGAACCATTGTCAACTGCAAGGGCACCAAAACATCATGACTACAATGGCCTCCACCCCGGTCAATTCAACAAATCGCGTGCCGCAAGTCGACTGGGAGTTCTGGCTGGTCAAGCTCATGGCTGTGACCGTTGGCGAGACGGCAGCTGATTACATCATCTTCCAGATGCACATGGGGCTGCCAAAAACCTCGCTGATCATGTCGGGACTGCTTGCTGTCGTGCTTGCGGTGCAATTTGCCCAAAAGCGGTATGTGCCATGGGCATACTGGACTGCTGTCGTCATGGTATCGGTTGTGGGAACGCTGATCACCGACAGCCTGGTGGACACGTACAACATACCGCTTGAGGTGACGACAGCGGTGTTCGTTGCAGCACTGATCGCAATCTTTGCAGTGTGGTACTGGTCAGAGCGCACACTTTCAATCCACACCATCCATACCACAAGGCGCGAGGCATTTTACTGGCTTGCCATCCTGCTGACGTTCGCTCTGGGTACAGCTGCCGGTGACATGATCGCCGAGGGCCTCGGGCTTGGATACCTGCTGACCGGGCTGATGTTTGCCGGCATTATCGCGGCCATCACTGCGGCCTACCATTTTGCAGACCTGAACGGCATTGTTGCCTTCTGGCTTGCCTACATACTGACACGACCCATGGGCGCATCATTCGGCGACCTGCTGGCTCAGTCGCATGCCGCTGGCGGACTTGGCCTTGGCACCACCATTACAAGTGTTGTGTTTCTTGCCGTCATCGTGGCCCTGATAGGCTACATGAGTGTGTCGAGGCAGCATCGGCTTCGCAGGCTGGCCTGAACAAACCGGCAGGATCACCGAAACCTCAGGCAATGCACAATATTTCCAGCTATTGGTGCTGGAAGTCCGCAGGGTTTGTCTCTATCGTGAAATCAGGTAGCGCGCCTGCATCAACCAAGGCGGCACTGAAAATAACCTCGGGAGGAAATTGAGAATGTTCAAAAAGACAGGACTGGCCGCACTTGGCCTGGCGCTGATGGCGTCTGCCGCCTACGCTGCCGACATCAAGATCGGCTATATAACCACGCTGACCACACCTGCTGCCGTCATCGGCAATGACGTGAAAGACGCCGTTGACCTTGCCATGGAACAGCTTGGCGGCAAGATGGGCGGCAAGACGGTCGAAATCATTTTTGAAGATGACGGGTTCAAGCCCGACATTGGCAAGCAGAAGACCGACAAGCTGGTGCAGCAGGACAATGTGCCGATTGTTGCAGGCTATCTGTGGTCAAACGTCCTGCTGGCATCGGCAAAGTCGGTGTTTGATGCAAACAAGATCCTGATTTCCTCCAACGCAGGCCCATCTCAGATTGCCGGCCCGCTGTGCAACAAGAACTTCTTCTCGACATCATGGCAAAACGACCAGACGCCAATGGCGATGGGCGAGGTTTTAAACCAGAAGGGCGTCAAGTCGCTGTACCTGATGGGGCCGAACTATGCCGCGGGCAAGGACATGCTGGCGGGCGTGCAGCGCACCTTCAAGGGCGAGATCAAGGGGCAGGACCTGACCAAATGGCCGGACCAGCTCGACTTCTCGGCTGAACTTGCCAAGGCAAAGGCGTCAGGCGCGGAAGCAATTTTCGTGTTCTACCCCGGCAAGGCAGGCGGCGCCTTCATCAAGCAGTACCAGCAGGCCGGCCTGAAGGGCACAATGGACCTCTACACGGTGTTCACCGTGGATGCGATCTCGCTGCCCAAGCTGCAGGCTGCAAAGCTCGACGGCGTGCTGGGATCACAACTGACACAGTTCTGGGATCCGACGCTGGACAATGAGGCCAACAAGAAGTTCGTGTCGAGCTTCCGCGAAAAGTACAAGCGCTATCCATCGTTCTATGCAGCGCAAGCCTATGACTCCATCGGCCTGATCAATTCAGGTGTTGTGGCTGTCAACGGCGACATGAGCAACATAGACGGGCTGCGCGCTGCCATGGAAAAGGCCGACTATCCGTCGGTTCGCGGCAAGTACACCTATGGCAAGAACCACTTCCCGATTGAAAACTTCTACCTGCGCGAAGTGGTGGCCGACGCCGATGGCAACTGGACGACCAAGGTAGTCCAAACGGTTTATGAAAACCATCAGGATCCGTACGTCGGCGAATGCCCGCTGGCGAAATAAGACATCGACGGACAAACTGACCGGGGAGAACCTGCAATGTTCTCCCCTTTTATCTTTTACGCTTGTGCTGTAGTTCACCAAGCTGGCAGCATATCCGAAGAAGGTAATACGACAGCCGGGTGAGGGCCCGGTTTTCGGGTGGCAAGGGGACATGAGCACACTATTCTTCATACAGTTCATGAACGGACTGCAGCTGGGCATATTGCTGTTTCTGCTGGCAGCGGGCCTGACGCTGGTGTTCGGCATCATGGACTTCGTCAATCTGGCGCATGGCTCGCTGTACATGATCGGCGCGTTTTTCTGTGCGACGCTGACATTCTGGACCGGGTCGTTTCCGCTGGCGGTGCTGCTGGCCCTGATCCTGACCGGGCTGGTCGGGCTGATCCTGGAAATGGGCGTTATCCGGCATCTCTATCAACGCGACCATCTTGACCATGTGCTGGCGACATTCGGTTTCATCCTGATCGCCGATACGCTGGTGCATATTTTCTGGGGGCCGCAGGGCATCGCCATTCCGCTGCCTGAATACCTGCGCGGCCAGGTGGAGATCCTGCCCGGCATCATTTTCCCGACCTACCGGCTGGTGATCATCGGCAGCGGCCTGCTGATGGCAGCCGGACTGTACTGGCTGATCGGGCGCACACGCCTTGGCATGCTGATCCGGGCCGGCGCATCCAACCGGACAATGGTCGGCGCGCTCGGCATCGACATCAAGACGCTATTCACTGCGGTGTTTGCGCTGGGCGCGGTGCTGGCGGGACTTGCCGGCATGCTGATTGCCCCGATTACCGAAGCCTCCATCGGCATGGGCAATGACATCATCATCACCGCCTTCGTGGTTATCATCGTCGGCGGCATCGGCTCGATGAAGGGCGCGTTTATCGCGGCCCTGCTGATCGGGCTTATAGATACACTGGGCCGGTCCTACCTGGGCGACCTGCTGCAGTATGTCATTCCGCTGCATGCAGCCGAAACGGCGGGGCCTGCTTTATCGTCGATGCTGATCTACATCATCATGGCACTGGTGCTGGCGCTGCGCCCGCAGGGCCTGTTCCCGCCAAAGGTGCGCTAGATGACCGACGTCTCCACATCCCTCAGCGAACACATGGGCAGGCCGAGCCTGTTTGGCAGTCCGAGCGGGCGCATCATCACTCTCATTTTCATGGTGGCGTTGCTGGTTGTGCCGGTGATTTCACACCTCATGGGCGTACGCCTGCAACTGGTGTCGCTTGATTTCGGCACCAGGCTTGTATGCCTGGCGATTGCTGCGGTGAGCCTGAACCTGATACTCGGCTTTGGCGGCATGATTTCATTTGGTCATGCAGCCTATATCGGCATTGGCGCATTCTGTGTCGGCATTCCTGCCTACTACGGCCTGAACTCCGGCTGGCTGCATTTTCCGCTGGCGATAGGTGCCTGTGCGCTGTTTGCGCTGGTGACGGGGGCAATTTGCCTGCGCACCAAGGGCGTGTACTTCATCATGATCACCATGGCGTTTGCACAGATGGCGTATTACTTCTTCCTGTCGCTGGATGAATATGGCGGTGATGACGGGCTGACAATCTACAACCGCTCGGTACTCAACATCATCGACCTGGAAAACAAGCTGGTGCTGTTTTTGTTGTGCTATGTGCTGTTGCTGCTGTCGATCTATCTGGTTTACCGCATCGTGAACTCGCGCTTCGGCATGGTGATCAGGGGATGCCACTCCAACGAGGCGCGAATGAAGGCGCTGGGGTACAACACTTATGCCTACAAACTCACGGCCTATGTCATTGCCGGGGCCATGTGTGGACTTGCAGGCGCGCTGCTGGCCAATTTCCAGAGCTTCATTTCGCCGGACATGATGAGCTGGCCACGGTCAGGCGAGCTGATGTTCATGGTGATCCTTGGCGGCACGGCATCATTGTTCGGGCCTGTGTTCGGCGCGGTTGTATTCCTCATTCTGGAAGAAACGCTGTCGGCCTATACAACCTACTGGCATTTGCCGTTTGGCATATTGCTGGTGTTGTCGGTTCTGTTCATCAAGGGCGGGCTGAACGGCCTGATCCAGCGGGGCTGGAGCCGTGGCTGAAACCATGCTGGATATCTGCAACCTGAAAAAATCCTTCGGCGGCGTGACTGCGACGGACGATGTTTCGCTCAAGGTCGAGGCAGGTGAGCTGCATGCCATCATCGGGCCCAATGGTGCGGGCAAGACAACGCTGATCGCCCAGTTGTCCGGCGACCTTGCCCCGGATACCGGACGCATCGTGTTCAACGGCAGGAACATAACCTCGGTGCCGACCCACAGGCGCTCTCATTACGGGCTGGCGCGCTCGTTCCAGATCACTTCAGTGTTCATGGGCATGAGCGTCATCGACAATGTATCGCTGGCCGTTCAGGCACACGATGGCCATTCGTTCCGGTTCTGGGATCATGCCGCAACGCAGGCCAGCTTGCGCAAGCCGGCAATGGAAATCCTGCAAAAGGTGGGGCTTGCCGGACGGGCCGGTGCAATTGCCTCTGCCATGTCTCACGGGGAACGCCGCCAGCTGGAAATTGCAATGGCGCTGGCAACCAACCCGACGTTCCTGCTGCTGGACGAGCCGATGGCCGGCATGGGCATCGAGGAAAGCGCGGCGATGATCGAAATCCTGAGAAGCCTGAAAGGCGACAAGACGATCCTGCTGGTCGAACACGACATGGACGCGGTGTTTGCACTGGCCGACCGGATTTCCGTGCTGGTGTATGGACGCATCATCGCAACCGGCAAGCCCGGTGATATCCGCAAGAACAAGGCCGTACGCAACGCCTACCTCGGGGAGGCCTGAGGCATGTTGAAAGTCAAAGACCTTGAAGCCCGCTACGGCACCAGTCAGGCATTGTTCGGCATGTCATTTGACGTGCGGGCCGGTGAGGTTGTCACCCTGATGGGGCGCAACGGCATGGGCAAGACAACCACGATCAACTCGATCATCGGGATCGTCAGGCCGTCTGCCGGATCAGTCGAGTTTGAAGGCCGGGAAGTGTCAAAACTGCCCTCGTTCAAGACCGCCAACCTTGGCATCGGGCTGGTGCCCGAGGGCCGCCAGATATTCCCCAACCTGTCGGTGCGCGAAAACCTGATAGCAACAGCCTCGAATCATCTGAAGCAATCCGACCCGTGGACCATCGACAAGGTTTATGGCCTGTTTCCCGAGCTTGAAAGCCGCGCAACCTCGATGGGCAACCTGTTGTCAGGCGGTGAGCAGCAAATGCTGGCGGTGGGCCGTGCGCTGATGACCAACCCCAAACTGCTGGTGCTGGACGAGGCAACCGAAGGCCTTGCGCCATTGATCCGCGACAAGATCTGGGCGGCGTTGTCTGACATCCGCAAGAGCGGCCTGTCGATCCTCGTCGTGGACAAGAACCTGAAAGACCTGCTGAAGCTGGCCGACCGGCACTTCATTGTCGATAAGGGCAAGGTGGCGTGGTCCGGGACGTCAGCCGAGCTGAAAAAGGCTGAAGACGTGCAGCACAGACTGCTGGGCGTCTGACAGCCCTGGCCGGCACTGGTCATGGTTGAGCCGCAATCGGGAGTTCAAGTGGGCACCATGTTACGGCGACTTTCAAAATTCCTCGCAGGGACCGTATTGGTCCTGATCGTGCTGCCCATTGCGGCAGGCGCTGCCTGGTCCTATTCGAAAGGCTGGGCAGCAAGCTGGCGGTCTGCCGACTGGTCATCGGCAGGGATACTGCCCAGGGCGTCGCAAGACATGCCCGCAGCCATCTATGTCATGGCTGCAAGGTCGGGCCGGTGGAAGGGCATTTTTGCCGTGCATCACTGGATTGTCGTCAAGCCCAGGGGAGCCTCGACCTATGACCGCTTTGAGGTTGTCGGATGGGGAAGGCCAGTGCGGCACAACGCCTATGACCCCGACGGGCGCTGGTATTCATCTGAACCGGAAATCATCCGCCAGCTGCATGGTGCCGAGGCAGAAACGGCGATCCCCAGGATCATCGCCGCGGCGCGCAACTACAAATGGTCAATGCCGGGTGATTATGTGGTGTGGCCCGGCCCCAACTCGAACACCTTTGTGGCAGCGATTGCACGCGCCGTGCCGGAGCTTGGTGCAGAGCTTGACCCCACAGGGGTCGGCAAGGACTGGCTGGGTCCGGGCCTGCAGATGGCGCCAATGCCATCAGGCACCGGCTATCAGGTTTCCTATGACGGCTTGTTTGGCGCCGGTATTGCGCTGCGCGAAGGCATCGAAATTCACTTCCTCGGCTCGACCATCGGCGTGGACTTCGATGACCTGGCGATCAAGCTGCCGGCAATCGGCAGGATTGGGCTTCTCTAGGGGGGTCCAGAACTTGCGCATCGCACCTTGCGGTGCTCTACGTGCGTTTTGGACTAGGCGCTGCCGATGAGTATGCCGGCAAGAAACACGATGAAGCCGCCGACAGCGATCTGGAAGGCTGCACGCATGAACGGTGTGTCCATGTACTTGTAGCGAATCCAGGAAATCACCCACAATTCGATGAACACCACGATGACCGCCAGGAATGTCGCGGTCCAGAAATCCGTGATCAGGTAAGGCAGGGTATGACCCAGGCCGCCAATGGCTGTCATGATACCGGCGGCAGAACCGCGGATGTAGGGGTGGCCGCGCCCGGTCAACTCGCCATCATCGGACAAGGCTTCGGCAAAGCCCATGGAAATGCCTGCCCCGATGGAAGCGGCAGCCCCAACCAGGAAGGTCTGCCAGGTATCATGGGTGGCGAATGCGGCCGCAAACAATGGCGCCAGCGTTGAAACCGAGCCATCCATGAGGCCTAGCAGGCCGGGCTGCACGATCTGCAGCAGGAACAGCTGCTTTTCAGCATCGGCCTCTTCCAGCTTGGTATCGGCGTCGAGATGTCTTTCGGTCAGCTTGGCGGCAAGTGATTCATGGCCTTTTTCTTCCTCGGCCAGATCCAGCAGCAGCTTCTTGACGTCAGCATCACTGCTGCGCTCGGCGGACTGCTTGTAAAAGCGGTAGTTCTCAAGCTCCATCACCTCGGCGCGCTTGCGAACCGTGTCGAGCGACAGCTGCTGCATCAGCCAGGCAGGCTTGTGCTTGACGAAACCGGCCACATCGGAGCGCCGGATCAGGGGGATGAAGTCACCGAACTTCTGCTGAAACAGCTCGGTCAGGCGGCGGCGGTGCTCGTGCTCTTCCTCTGCCATGTCGATGAACACCCGCGCTGAAGAGGGGTATTGCTCCTGCAGCGAATTGGCGAATGACATGTAGGTGCGCGCATCATCGTCCTCGCTGGCAATGGCCAGGGCGAGAATTTCTTTTTCAGTCAGGTCGGCGAAAGGTTTCACGGGGGCTTCTTGTCTTTGTCAGGTTGCTGGGCAGGTTACGTTTTTAGAATAATTCCAGATTACAGTCCACCCCGCAATGCAGGGCCATTTGTCCGCTTGACGGCAACCGAAAGCACTGCCAAACACCGCGACATGACAGATACTTCTCATATCCGCAATTTTTCCATCGTAGCACACATCGACCACGGCAAGTCCACCCTGGCTGACCGGCTGATCCAGGTGTGCGGCGGGCTGACCGCGCGCGAGATGAAGGAACAGGTGCTCGAACTCGATGGATGTCGAGCGCGAGCGCGGCATCACCGTGAAAGCACAGACAGTGCGGCTGGACTATACAGCCGACAATGGCGAGACCTATGAGCTGAACCTCATCGACACGCCGGGCCACGTGGACTTCGCCTATGAGGTAAACCGGTCGCTGGCGGCTGTCGAGGGATCGCTGCTGGTGGTGGATGCGGCACAGGGCGTGGAAGCGCAAACGCTGGCCAACGTTTATCAGGCCATCGACAACAATCACGAGATCGTGCCGGTGCTCAACAAGGTGGACCTGCCTGCGGCAGAGCCGGACCGGGTGAGGCAGCAGATTGAAGACGTGATCGGGCTTGATGCGTCGGGCGCGCTGGAAATTTCAGCCAAGACCGGCATCGGCATTCATGAAGTGCTGGAAGCGATCGTGCACAAGCTGCCGGCACCGGGTGGCGATGCGGAAAAGCCCTTGAAGGCGCTGCTGGTGGACAGCTGGTATGATGCCTATCTGGGCGTGGTCGTGCTGGTGCGCGTCATCGACGGAAAACTCAAGAAGGGCATGCGCATCAAGCTGATGAGCACGGACGCCAACTATCTGGTGGACCGGGTTGGCGTGTTCCGGCCCAAGCCTGACATGGTGGCCGATCTTGGCCCCGGTGAAATCGGCTTCATGACCGCACAGATCAAGGAAGTGGCCGACACCCGCGTGGGCGATACGGTGACGGAAGAAAAACGCCCGTGCGACAAGGCCCTGCCCGGTTTCAAGCCCGCACAGCCTGTGGTGTTTGCCGGCTTCTTCCCGGTTGACACGGCAGAGTTTGAAGACCTGCGCGAGGCGATGGGCAAGCTGCGGCTGAACGATGCCAGTTTCTCCTATGAAATGGAAACCTCTGCGGCGCTGGGCTTCGGCTTCCGCTGCGGCTTCCTCGGGCTGTTGCACCTGGAGATCATCCGCGACCGGCTGGAGCGGGAATTCGGCATCGATCTCATCACGACCGCGCCGTCGGTGATCTACAACATTCATCTGATCAAGGGCGACGTGCTGGAACTGCACAACCCGGCCGACATGCCCGAACCCAACCATATCGAAAGCATTGACGAACCGTGGATACAGGCAACCATTCTGGTGCCGGACGAATATCTCGGGTCTGTGCTGAAGCTGTGCGAGGACAGGCGCGGACGGCAGAAGGAACTGACCTATGCCGGCGCGCGCGCCATGCTGATCTATGAACTGCCGCTCAACGAGGTGGTGTTCGATTTTTATGACCGGCTGAAATCGGTGACACGCGGCTATGCCAGCTTTGACTACAAGATGATCGGCCATGAACCGGGCGACCTGGTGCGCATGCATGTGCTGGTGAACGAGGAACCGGTGGATGCGCTGGCCATCATCGTGCACCGGGCGCGCGCCGAGCAGCGCGGCCGTGTCATGGTGGAAAAGCTGAAAGAGCTGATCCCGCGGCACATGTTCAAGATACCCATACAGGCTGCCATCGGGGGCCGCGTGATCGCGCGCGAAACCCTGTCGGCGATGCGCAAGGACGTGACGGCCAAGTGTTATGGCGGCGACGTTTCGCGCAAGCGCAAACTTCTGGACAAGCAGAAGGAAGGCAAGAAGAAGATGCGCCAGTTTGGCCGTGTCGAGATTCCCCAGGATGCGTTTATTGCCGCGCTGAAGATGGACGAGAACTAGAAGCGACCCTTACCGCTCGTGCGGCAATCATTTTGGTTTTTCATATCTTGCGCATCGGCCGCATGGGCCTCTACGTGCGATCTGAAGTGCCGCGCTGAAGATGGACGAGAACTAGAAGCGACCCTTACCGCTCGTGCGGCAATCATTTTGGTTTTTCATATCTTGCGCATCGGCCGCATGGGCCTCTACGTGCGATCTGAAGTGCCGCGCTGAAGATGGACGAGAACTGAGGAAATTCTCAGGCCCACCTGCAAAATGCAAATGCTGCTTCGTAATTAAAAAATCATCTTCGCCTGAGCGCTTCGGGGTGCAGACCCATTGATTGCAGACTTCAGAGGACTGGCTGGGGCTCCGACCAGACTTTTACTGCACTGCATCCAATGACCGATACCGGTTAGACACTAAACGGCTTAAGTTCGATACCGCCGAACTGTTCTGCATAGGCGTGAATGGCGGGCGTTCCGCCAAGATGCATAAGCAATATTCTGGCATCTGGCGCAAAGCGACCAGCAGCATTCTGGTCAAGCAACCCTCGAATGGTGCGGCCTTCGTATACTGGATCTGCAATCAGCCCCTCTTTGGTCGCCATAAGGTGGATACCCTCCTTGATTGCGTCATCTGCATAACCGTAGTTCGCATCGTTCGAGGCAATTACCTCCACATCACGTTCATTGACCAACGCGGGCAGCCCCAATGCTTTCAATGCTTCGTTGGCCAATTGGCGCACTCGCCGGGTCTTGATTTCTGTCTCTCCATCATCCGCGACACCGATAATGCGGGTCTCGATACCAAGCGCCTTGAAACCAGCCAAAAGACCCGTTTGTGTGCTGCTTGACCCGGTAGTGTGCAGTAGATAGTCGAAAGTGATGCCCGTTTGCTCCATTTGAACTGCAATCTCTGCCGCGCAGTTTATATAACCCATACTGCCAAAAGGATGCTCAGACGCGCCACCGGGGATGAGATAAGGTGCGTGTCCCTGTGAACTCAAGTGAGCCATGAATTCCTCAAGCGGGCCCTGGTCTTCGATAGGGCGCTCCGTCTCATCTATATAGAGTTCAGCCCCCATCAGACTGCTCAAGAGAATGTTCCCCACCTGGCGATAATTGGGTCCTGCATCCTTGGTCCATGCGCAATGCAACAGAGCGCATTTCATTCCCGCGCGGGCCGCAGACGCCGCGGTTTGGCGAGTATGGTTCGACTGGATCGCCCCAACCGTCACCAGCATGTCGCAGCCCTGGAGCAAGGCATCGCCCACGACATATTCAAGTTTGCGGGTTTAATTTCCACCACCTTCCAAACCTGACAAATCGTCTCGCTTCATCCAGAGCTGAGGTCCACCCAGCATCGCTCCAAAATTGTCGAGGGGCTGGATCGGAGTTGGCAGTTGCGCCAGGGGAAACCTCGGCAGCCTGCCAAGACGAGCTTCCAAATCGACCCGATCAACTGTATCAACCATCGTATGTTTCCATTACCACAGAGCCAGCACTAATCTTTGACCAGTTTCTGTATCTGAATCAATCGAACTCAAACCAACACGGTATCTGATGATGATACTCGAGTGACCCAGGCGTAAGACATGGCTAAAGCTGTAAAACTCCGGTCGGGAAAAGACCGCCTGCGCTACACCATCCTTTTTGAGATGGTGCTGTTTGCAATGCTGATACCAGCAGGTGCTGTATTCTTTGAGAAGGACCTGATGAACATCGGGGCGCTTGGCGCTATCCTGCTGACCAAGGCAGTATTGCTCGGGCTATTATATAATTGGCTGTTTGACAAGGTTGACGCGCGAAATGGCCGCGTGTCCTCAGACCGAAAACTTCTCGGGCGAATTGTACACGCCGCTGGTTTTGAATTGACCCTGCTGATCACCTCGGTCCCGATCTATTGCTGGTGGCTGAACATCACTGTTATGAAAGCCGTGATGGCTGATCTGGTTGTAACCAGCCTTGTGGTTGCCTACACCTATCTTTTCACTCTTGCATACGATCGTGTCTTCCCCGTTGCTACTCCGATTGAACAGGCTATGGAGTGACTCGAAACGTTGCTCAAGCTGATGCAAACAGGGGCGGCATGTGCATCGCAGTAAGACAACATAGTTGCAAACTCAACTGCTGGTTTGTCCGGATAGTTGCCATACGGTGTTCGCTGGATCAATGGGCCCGGACCCTAGCAAACAAACGGCTTGAAATGCTTTGACAGTTTCAGGCCCTGCTTCTGGTAGTTGGAGCCGATGCCCTGACCGTAGACACTTTCCGGCGGTTCGCTGAGCGGTTCATACACCAGCCTGCCGATGATCTGGCCATCTTCCAGGATGAACGGCACCTCGTGGCTGCGCACCTCCAGCACGGCTCGCGAGCCTTCGCCATCGCCTGATACATCGCCAAAACCGGGATCGAAGAAGCCTGCATAATGCACCCTGAACTCGCCCACCAGCGGATTGAACGGCACCATTTCCGCCGCGTGGGTTGGCGGCACACGCACGGCCTCCTTCGATGCCAGAATGTAAAACTGGTCGGGATCAAGGATCAGCGAACCCTGCTGCCAGATCGGGTCCCAATAGTCGAGCACCTCGAGTGCAGCCTTGCGGTCGACGTCCACCAGGCCGGAATGACGCTTGGCGCGAAAGCCCACCGGATGGCCGTGGCCAAAACTGGACAGGTCAATGGAAAGGGCAATTCCATTGTCGATGGACACATCGCCTGATGTGACGAGAGGTTTTTCGGCATGCAGCCTGTGGATCAGCGCATCGCTGGGAGAAACCGTGCCAAGGCGGAACCGGATCTGCGACAGGCGCGAACCGGTGCGGACCAGAATGGGGAATGTACGCGGCGAGATTTCAGCGTAGAGCGGACCCTTGTAGCCTGTCGGCACCTTGTCGAACTCTGCTGCATTGTCAGCAATGACACGGGTGAATATGTCGAGACGCCCGGTGGAACTTTTCGGATTGGCGGCGGCGGAAATATTGTCGTCAAGCGCGAGGCTTTCCAGCAGCGGCACAATGTAAACGCAGCCAACTTCAAGCACGGCACTGTTGGTCAGGTCGATCTTGTGCAGGGACAGCTGTTCCAGCCTGTCACTGACCGTGTGACGGGGGCCGGGCATGAACGAGGCGCGCACCCGCCACGCAACGTCGCCCAGCCGCAAGTCGAGGCTGGCCGGCTGTATCTGGTCGGCGTCCAGTGCGCTTGACGCAATGATGTGGCCGGTTTCGACCATCTGGCGTATAATGTGCGCTGGGGCGATGCCGTTTGCTGGCGCTTTTGTCATCTGTCTGGCTCTCGATTGCGTTGTCAGGGACAATATCTAGCATAGCGGGGTTTCGCTGTCGGCGGCAGCAGTGTGAAATGCTTCGCGCAGAAGCGGTTTTTCGTGGATAAGCATGTGGTTGCGGCGCATGAATCCGATCGATCAGCCAAGCATTCACCTGCACCGCAAACCAGACCAACGGCAAGGCGAATCATGAATACCTACCAGAAAACAACAAATGACATAGCGATCTCGGTCTTGCCGCTCTATCTGGATGACCGGTCCAACCCGTCTGAATCCTATTTCGTCTGGGCCTATACAATCACCATCGAGAACCACAGCCAGAAGACCTTTACCCTGCGCACGCGGCACTGGGAAATCATCGACGGCAACGGGCAGCGTCAGGACGTGGACGGCGAAGGTGTCGTGGGCAAGCAGCCAACACTGGGGCCGGGCGAACGGTTTGAGTACACCTCCGGCTGCCCGCTATCCACGCCAACAGGTTTCATGTACGGTTTCTACACGATGGAAGGTGCCGATGGGGAGATGCTGGACGTGGAAGTGCCGGCGTTTTCGCTGGACTCTCCAATGGCAGCCCATACGATCAATTAGGCCGTAATCGTTTACCCTGGACCAATCGCCTTGAGCACATCCTCGCCCACAATTTCGACCGAAATACTTGAACGCCTGATCGGCTTTGACACAACCTCGTGCAACTCGAACGTGGCGTTGATGGAGTATGTGGAAGACTTTTTGCGCGGGGTTGGCGTGGCATCTGTCAGGGCCGACTATCAACCGGGCAAGACCAACCTTATCGCCACAATAGGCCCGATGACCGATGGCGGCGTGGTGCTGTCGGGCCACACGGACACGGTGCCGGTGGATGGTCAGGCCTGGACCAGCGACCCGTTCGCCATAACCGAAAGGAATGGAGACCTGTACGGGCGCGGCACATGCGACATGAAGGGTTTTCTGGCCTGCTGCCTTGGGGCGGTGCCGCAACTGGCAGGCAAAAAGCTGAAGCGCCCGGTGCATCTGGTTTTTTCCTGCGACGAGGAAGTGACCTGCGAAGGTGTGCTGCCGGCGATCAAACGGTTTGGCCATGACCTGCCAAAACCATCCGTGTGCATTGTGGGTGAACCAACAATGATGGATGTGGTGACCGGGCAAAAGGCATGTCAGGCGTTCAACACTACAATCACCGGGGTTGAGGCGCACTCAAGCATGCCCGCGCTGGGGTGGAGCGCGCTGAATGAAGCGGTGATGCTGGTCAGCGAGATCAATGCAATTGCCCAGGAAATGCGCGAACGGGTTAACCGGAATTGCGCGTTTGACCCGGCATTTACAACGGTGCATGTGGGCGCGCTGCATTCCGGCACGACGGTGAATATCCTGCCCAACCTCGCGACCGTCGACTGGGAGGCGCGGCTGCTGCCAGACCAGGACGAAAACGAAATTCGCGACCGGGTGCAGCGGTTTGCCGATGCCCGCAACAAGATCATTCGCGCGCATCACCCGAAGGCGGGCATCGAGACCGACAATTACGTCAATGTGCCGGGGCTGGCGCCCGAGCCGGATGGTGCAGCGCGGTCCCTGGCCATGCGCCTGACCGGATCAAACCGCACAAACGTTGTGTCCTACGGGACAGAGGCCGGGCATTTTCAGGCGGCAGGCATGTCAACGGTGGTGTGCGGACCAGGATCAATCAGTCAGGCCCACAAGCCGGACGAGTTTATTGCGGCAAGCCAGCTTGCGGCATGCGACAGCTTTCTTGACCGGCTTGGCGACCAGCTGGCGGTGGCCTAGAGCAATATCCGTCCACAAGGATGGATGAAATTGCTCTAACACTTTGGAATCGAGCCTCTTTATCAAGGCAAACAAACTCATTTGCCCTGATGATGACCTAATCTTTCACAATTTCGGCCTCGTCGAAGTGGTATTCAGCCGAGCAGAACTCGCACTTCACGTTGATCTCGCCATTTTCCGCCATATGGGCCTTGTCATCGTGCGGCATGGTCGTAAGGATGCCCATCAAACGCTCCCTTGAGCATGAGCAATAGCGCTTCAGCTTCAGTTCGGGATAGACGGTAACTCCGTCTTCATGGAACAGGCGATACAGGACACGCTCTGATGAAAGCAGCGGGTCGATGAGTTCATGCGCCTCTATGGTTTCCAGCAGCAACCTTGCCTTGACCCAGTTGTCGTCTTCGGCGACTTCGGGGATATCCGCGCCTTCCGGTGCATCGCCGGAATAGACCGGTATGGGCGAGATGCCGCCTTGCTCCGGCAGGTGCTGGATCATGATGGCCCCAGCGCGCCATGAGTCCTTCTGACCGGCGCGGCCGACCAGCGGCCCGGCAGCCATGCGCAGGACCGTCGGTATCTGCTCGGACTGGCGGAAATAGTCGTGGGCTGCGTCGCTCAAGGTGGCATTCTGCAGGCCGACAATTCCCTGATAGCGCTCCATGTCCGCCCCCTGATCAACCGTCATGGCAAGATGGCCATTGCCGATGAGCGATTGCGGCGTCACCGCGCCTTTCGCCTCAAGCGCCGCCAGCGCGTCCACGTCCACGCGGGCATACCCCCTGATCTGATCGGGAGAGACAAAGTCTGCCACCAGCATGGAAACCGGCCCGTCCGTTGACGTTTGCAGAATGAACTTGCCGTCAAACTTCAGCATGGATCCGAACATCGCCACCAGCGCCACGGATTCAGCCAGTATTGCCGACGCTGCCATGGGATAGTCGTGGCGACGGATGATATCATCCAGAATGCTGCCAATGCGCACGGTGCGGCCGCGAACCCCCAACGGCTTTACGTCGAAGGGAAGCACGGCATCCTCAACCGATATGACGGTTGAAATATCCAGGATGTTCGGTTCGTTCACGGTCCGGCCCCGTTCCTACAGCTTGCCCAGGCACCAGCGCAGAATCGCCTTTTGCGCATGCAGCCGGTTCTCAGCCTGGTCGAACACCACCGATTTCGGGCCATCGATGATGGACGCGGTCACTTCCTGTCCGCGGTGCGCCGGCAGGCAGTGCATGAATATGGCGTCCTGACCGGCGCCGCTCATGAGCGCGTCATTGACCTGATAGCCGTTCAGCAGGTTGTGCCTGTCGGTTGCGTCTTCATCGTTCATGGACACCCAGGTGTCGGTCATCACACAATCAGCGCCCGCGACAGCCTGGTGCGGATCGGTTGTCACAAGGATATTTGCGCCTTGCTGCTTGGCCCAGGCGATGGCGCGCTCGTCGGGTGCAAGTTCTGGCGGGGTTGCAACGCGCAGCTCAAAATCCAGCTTGCCTGCAGCATGGATCCACGAAGTGAGCACGTTGTTGCCATCACCCACCCATGCAACCGACTTGCCAACCACGGTTCCCTTGTGTTCCTGGAGGGTCAGCAGATCAGCCATGATCTGGCAGGGGTGCGATGCATCGGTCAAACCATTGATAACCGGCACTGTTGCTTCCACGGCGAGTTCGTGCAGCTTTTTCTCGCCATATGTCCGCAACATGATGACATCAACCATGCGGGACAGCACCCGGGCGGTATCGGCAATGGTTTCACCCCGGCCCAGCTGAAGATCGGCCGACGACAGCACGATGACCTCGCCGCCGAGCTGGCGCATCGCCATGTCAAATGACACGCGTGTGCGGGTCGACGGTTTTTCGAAGATCATCGCCAGAACGTGGCCATCAAGTGGGCGCTGACCATCGACCATGCCTTTCGGCTCGCCGGCGCGATTGTGTTTGGATGCAAGGGCATTTGCCAGCATCACATTCAGCTCGGACGCCTCAATGGCACAGATGTCCAGAAATGACTTTGATGTATCAGACACTTGCAATGTCAGATCCCTTTATAATTTCGGTCACCAGCAGGTGGCCTGCATGAAAACTCAATTGGCTGAGGCAGCGCGAACCTGGCGGCAGGCGGCCTCAAGACGGGTTACGGCAGCACTTACTTCTTCCGCCGTAATATTCAGCGGCGGCAACAGACGTACGACATTGTCTCCGGCAGCGATAACCAGCAGATCATTGGCGACGCAGGCAGACTGCAGATCAAGGTTGGAAACCCTGCATTTCAGGCCAAGCATCAACCCCTTGCCACGGTAGCCTTCAATGATATCGGGAAACTCGTCGGCCAGCCCGGCCAGCTTCTGGGCCAGGAGAATGGAGATCTGGTTGACATGATCGAGAAAGCCGTCCTCCAGCATGACATCCAGCACGGCATTGCCGATTGCCATGGCCATGGGATTGCCGCCATAGGTGGAGCCGTGAGTGCCTGCGACCATGCCCTTTGCGGCCTCAGCCGTTGCCAGGCACGCTCCGAGCGGAAAACCGCCGCCGATGCCCTTGGCGGACGCCATGATATCGGGGGCAATGCCGGAATGCTGATAGGCAAACAGCTTGCCGGTCCTGCCCATGCCGCACTGAATCTCGTCAAAAATCAACAGGATGCCGTGTTTGTCGCACTGCTCCCTGAGACCCTTGAGACACTGAACGGGAACCGGGCGTATGCCGCCTTCGCCCTGCACGGGTTCAACCAGAATGGCAGCAGTTTCAGACGTAATGGCCTTTTCAACCGCTTCATGATCGGCAAAGGGCACCTGATCAAAACCCTGCACGGCCGGTCCGAAACCTTCAATGTACTTCTGCTGGCCACCTGCCGCTATGGTCGCCAGTGTCCGGCCATGAAAGGCCCCTTCAAAGGTGATGATGCGGTATTTTTCCGGATGGCCGGATGCAGCATGGTACTTGCGCGCCATCTTGATGGAGCATTCCATGGCTTCGGCACCGGAGTTTGCAAAGAACATGGTGTCGGCAAATGTTGCCTGGGCGAGGCGTTCGGCAAACCGCTCTCCATCTGCAATACGGTACAGGTTTGAGGTGTGCCAGAGCTTTTCAGCCTGCGCTTTCATGGTTTCCACCAGATGCGGGTGACAATGGCCCAGCGCATTGACCGCAACTCCAGCCCCGAAATCGAGCAAGGTGCGGCCATCCGAGGTTGTTACCCACGCGCCCTTGCCGGATTCAATGGAAAAGCCAGTGCGGTTGTAGGTGGGCAAAACGGCCTGTGTCATTTGCAAAAATACCTCTGAACGGCAAACGCCACCGGCAATGCGGCGGCGCCAACATGATAAGATGTTGAGTATATGGTGTTTTCCAAGCCAAGGCAACGCGCACCGGAGCATGGTGACCTGTCTCAAAAAACGCACATTGAGCGCTTGTGATGCGAGACTGAGTCAGAAAGCCGCATGGACCTCGCCCAAAGCTGTTGATTAACTTGCCGTTAACCATGTTTTCAGGCTGAAGCTGGGGAAAACAGTTAATATAAGCATTCTGACTCTTGCGCCAGATTCAGCCTATTTAGTAGGGTGCCCTACAACAAACTACGAAATGTAGCGATTTCAGTCCGTACATATGCGTCCAGCGCCGTTCCAATGATGGTCGGCGAACGAAGAAGGATTCCTGCGCGTGAGCGAAGAGCAAACACAAAGTGACACCCCCGCAAAACTGCCATGGACAGACGACCGGGTGGAGCAACTGAAGAAAATGTGGGCCGAGGGCCTGAGCGCCAGCCAGATTGCTGCAAAGCTTGCCGGCGGCGTTACGCGCAATGCCGTTATTGGCAAGGTGCATCGCATGGGTCTGTCCGGGCGCGTCACCAACAGGCGCCCGACCACACCCAGAACCCGCAAGACACGTGAGCCCAGCCACCCCGGCAGAGCCTCGGCGACAATCGCAAGCAGCAGCTTCCGGACATCCGGCAACAATGCGCTGAAACCATTGTCCGAGGTCAAGCCGCAGCCCATAATGGAGCCGGTGGCGATCCATGTTGCCGACATACCCGAAGGCGAGCGCGTGACAATACTGATGTTGTCGGACAAGACCTGCCGCTGGCCCATCGGTGACCCGGGCAGTGAAGAATTCTGCTTCTGCGGCAAGTCTCCAAAGGAAGGCGCGCCTTATTGCGCGGGCCATGCGCAACTGGCCTATCAGCCACACCGGGACAGAAGCCGCCGCGCCAGCTGACCAATTAGCAGGCGATTTGAAGAAATGCAGAAAGCGGTGAGGAGAGTTTCTTCCAGAGCATGCTCTGGAGCAATATCCATCCACAAGGATGGATGAAATAGCTCCAGCACTCTGGAACCGGGCATATTTATCCGGGCAAATGATCCCATTTGCCCGGATGATACTCCAGCCGGTTTTTTTGCTGGCTATCTGGCAGCGGCGCAGTCAGGCGACAGCCGCGCCGAAGCGTTCATCGAACGAATATCCCATGCCACGCACGGTACGAATGGGATTTACCTCGCGCGCCCGGCTGATTGACTTGCGCAGGCGGCCGACATGGACATCCACGGTCCGCTCATCAACATAGACATCCCTGCCCCACACCGCATCCAGCAACTGGGCGCGGGAGTATACGCGGCCAGGCGTCTGCATCATGTGCTCCAGCAACCGGAACTCGGTCGGCGAAAGGTCGATATCACGGCCTGATCGCTGTACCCGCCGGTTGCGGCGATCAAGCGAAATATCGCCAGCCGACAACACATCGGCAACTGACTCCGGGCTTGACCTGCGCAACAGGGACTTTACGCGGGCAAGCAGTTCCGGCACGGAAAACGGCTTGACCACAAAATCGTCGGCGCCGGTCGCAAGGCCGCGAACCCGCTCGGCCTCCTCGCCGCGCGCAGTCAGCATGATGATCGGAATTTCCCGTGTTTCCGAGCGGGCCCGCAGCAACCTGCATATTTCAATGCCGGACAAATTGGGCAGCATCCAGTCGAGAACAATCAGGTCAGGTGTATCGTTCACAACATCGCGCACAACGTCTTGCGAGCCGTCAAGTATGCGCACCTGGTAGCCTTCAGCCTCGAAATTGTAGGCCAACAACTCCTGGATTGGCACTTCATCTTCAACAATGAGAACAGTCGCTGGCATTGGGGCAGTCTCCGTAAAACCATTCGCTATTTTGCCGTGCGGGCCTCCACAGGCGTCAGCGACGTGTTGTCTTCCTTCGGACGATCATCCAGCGTGCCGCCGGTGACCAGGTAGTGAATGTTTTCAGCGATGTTGGTTGTGTGATCCCCGATGCGCTCGATGTTCTTCGCGCCGAACAGCAGGTGGGTACACATGCCGATGGTGCGGGCATCTTCCATCATGTAGGTCAGCAGTTCGCGAAATACCGAATTGTAAAGCGCATCAATGCGGCTGTCATTCTTCCACACCTCTTCGGCCTTGACGGTGTCCAGGCTGGCATAGGCATCCAGCACATCCGTCAGCTGTTCGAGCGCCATTTCAGCCATGCGGTTCAGCCCGGCGTTCACCGAGCGCGGCAAGGGTTCATTGACCGCAAGTGTGCGCTTGGCAATGTTCTTGGCCAGATCACCGATGCGCTCAAGGTCTGAGGAAATGCGGATCGCCACCATGATGGCGCGCAGGTCCGTGGCCATTGGCTGGCGCTTGGCGATCAGCTTGATGGCGTTTTCCTCCACCTCTTTTTCAAGCTGATCGATTTTCTCGTCTGCTGCGATGACGCGTTCGGCCAGAGTGCGGTCGGACCTGGACAACGCCTCGATTGCCCTGGCGAACTGGTCCTCGGCAAGGCCGCCCATCTGCGCAATGAGATTGCGCAACTGGCCCAGATCCTGATCGAAGGCAGATACAATATGTGAGCTCATTCAGGTTCAACCTTTCATGTACGGGTGACGGTGGCAGATGGAAATCAACCAAACCGCCCCATGATATAGTCCTGTGTACGGCGCTCCTGCGGATTGGTGAAGATGGCTTCGGTATCGCCAACCTCCACCAGTGTGCCGAGGTGGAAAAACGCCGTGAGTTGCGAAACACGCGCGGCCTGCTGCATCGAATGCGTGACTATGACGATGCAATAGTTCTGGCGCAGTTCGTCGATGAGTTCCTCGATCCGGGCAGTGGCAATCGGGTCAAGGGCAGAGCATGGTTCATCCATGAGGATGACGTCGGGGTTGACCGCGATGGCGCGGGCAATGCACAGGCGCTGCTGCTGACCGCCGGACAGTCCGGTGCCGGGCGCATCGAGGCGGTCCTTCACCTCCTCGAACAGGCCAGCGCGCTTGAGCGACCCGACAACGATTTCCTCCAGCTCCGTCTTGTTGCGGGCAAGGCCGTGAATGCGCGGACCATATGCGATATTCTCGAAGATCGACTTGGGGAAAGGGTTGGGTTTCTGAAACACCATGCCAACGCGGGCACGAAGCTGCACCACATCAAGATCCGGGCTGTAAATATCCTGCCCGTCAATGGTTATCCTGCCTCCCACCCGGCAGATCGGGATGGTGTCGTTCATGCGGTTGATGCAACGCAGAAAGGTAGACTTGCCGCAGCCGGAGGGGCCGATGAACGCCGATACGGCACGATCGGGAATCCTGATGTTGAGCGGGAAGATGGCCTGCTTGTCACCATAGTGAACAGTCACATCTTCGGTCACGATTTTCGGCTTGGCATGCTTCATTATCATGGGTTCAGCCGGCGTCATCACAGTCTTGTACTGTTCCTGCACATCCATCACCGCGGCATCCATATCAATACTCCTCGTGGGTCACTTACCAACGGCGTTCAAACCGCTTGCGCAGATAAACTGCGGTTGCATTCATCAAGAACAGGAAGCCCAGCAGCACCATCGTGGCACCTGCCGTGCGCTCCACAAATCCGCGCTCGGCAGACGATGCCCACATGTAGATTTGCACCGGCAGGGCGGTTGAGGGGTCAAGCGGGGTGGACGGAACATCGACCACGAAGGCGACAAGACCGATCATCAGCAAGGGTGCGGTTTCCCCCAGTGCCTGCACCAGCCCCAGAATGGTGCCGGTCAGAATGCCCGGCATGGCCAGCGGCAACACGTGATGCATGATGGCCTGCATCTTGGAAGCGCCGACGCCCAGAGCGCCTTCGCGGATCGATGGCGGCACAGATGTTATGGCAGCACGCGATGCGATGATCACGGTCGGCAAGGTCATCAAGGTGAGCACCAGGCCACCGACAAGCGAGGCTGATCTGGGCAGCCCAAAGAAGTTGATAAAAACCGCAAGCCCCAGCAGGCCGAACACAATGGAAGGGACCGCCGCGAGATTGTTGATGTTGACTTCAATCAGGTCGGTCAGCTTGTTCTTCGGGGCGAACTCTTCAAGGTATATGGCAGCCGCCACCCCGACCGGCACGGCCAGCAAGGCAACAGTCAGCATCATGAAGAATGACCCCACGATGGCCACGACAAGTCCTGCGGTTTCCGGCTGACTTGAAGCGCCGAAGGTGAACAGGCCGGTGTTAAAATGCTTTGCCAGCACACCATCGGCATAAGCCTTGTCGATCCATGCAAGCTGCTGGTCGTCAAGCTGACGCCGCGCCTCGGGGATGTCGCGATCAATCGCACCTTTCAGCAGGGCATCAACATCACCGTGAGCGAGCAGGTTCATCGTGACGGTCTGGCCAATCAGACCCGGATCAGCCAGCACCCTGTCGCGGATCTGCACATCAATGCCGCGCGACAGCAGGCCGTTGGCGGCCTTGCTGGTCTTGCGGTCGGGGTCAGTGAGGCCGAGTTCCTTGTACAAAGCGGCGCGGGCGATCTTGTCCCAGTTTACCAGGCGCAGCGACTGGTCATCGATTTTGCCATCAGGTGACACATCATCCTTGTTCAGGTCCACGTTCAAGGTGAAGGAAGACTGCAGGAATGCCGGCCAGCCGGTCGAGATAATTGTTCCGAACAACAATACGAGAAAAAACAGGGCAAAGCTCAGTGCCGCAATGCCATACATGCGGAAGCGGCGCTCAGCGGCGTAGCGCTTTCTGGTGCGGGCGCGCGACGCGTCAGTGTCCCATGCAGATGCGGATGCAGTGGTGTCAGCCATCAGTCATATTGCTCCCTGTAGGTGCGCACGATGTGCAGGGCAAAAACGTTCAGGCCCAGGGTGATGATGAACAAGGTGAGGCCAAGCGCAAAGGCAACCAGCGTCTGGGGTGAGTTGAACTCAAGGTCACCTGTCAGCTGCGATACAATTTTCACCGTCATGGTGGTCACGGGTTCCAGTGGATTTGCCGTGAGATTTGCAGCGATTCCGGCGGCCAGCACCACGATCATGGTTTCACCAATGGCACGCGATGCCGCCAGCAACACGGCCCCCACGACCCCTGGAAGTGCCGCCGGCATGACAACCTGCCTGATGGTTTCCGACCTGGTTGCGCCCAGCCCGTAGGAGCCGTCACGAAGGGCCTGTGGTACGGCGGATATGATATCGTCGGACAAGGACGACACAAACGGGATGATCATCACGCCCATCACTATGCCTGCGGTCAGCACGGAGTTTGCCGATATGCCCAGGCCAACGGACTGGCCGAAATCGCGCAGGAACGGCCCGAAGGCAATGAGGGCAAACAGGCCATAAACGATGGTCGGAATGCCTGCGAGAACCTCCAGCATCGGCTTGGCGAAAGACCGCACACGTTCGTCGGCATACTCAGACATGTAGATGGCCGACATGAGCCCGACCGGCACCGCCACCAGCAGTGCGACGAAGGATATGTACAAGGTGCCCCACAGCAATGGCAGCACACCAAACTGGCCAGCGCCATCGCGACCGGGCGCGGAGAACCTTGGATCCCAGACCGTGCCAAACAGGAAGTCGGTGACGGGCACGTATGAGAAGAAGTGGATCGATTCAAACAGGACCGAGAACACTATGCCGACGGTTGTCAGGATGGCCACCGCGGAAGCTGCCATCAACCCCAGGCGCATGATCTGCTCGACCAGATTGCGGGCGCGCAATTTCTCGGACAGGCGGTTCCAGCCGTAGAAGAAACCGCCTGCAGCGACGATGGCTGCAACCACGGCAGCAAGAAACCGGCTGGTTGTTTTTGAACCCGCAACATCGCGGGCAATGTCCACCATCCAGCCTTCAGGTGCTGCGCTTTGGTAGTGGCATTTGTGCCGCTGGTCGCAGGATTGTTCTGGAAACGTGCCACCACCCAAGGCGCCTTGCTGGCGATTCTTTGCGGCCTGACGGTATGGCTCTCTATTCTGAAATTCGGCGCGGAAGAACCTTTCTTTCCAGCACAGTTCGCAGGTGTCATCGCCAGCATCATCGGCATGATCGTCGGCTCGTTATTGCCCAGCATCTTGCCCAGACCCTTGCCGCAAGAACCGGAGCATGCGAAGTTGCACCACCTTGCGGCAAGCCATACTGAGCATGTGGCTGACCATCCCCATACTCATCATTCCGCCTCGCACGGAGAGGGGGCTCCATAATTGTTTGGCATTGCGTCACGCTCTGTCATAATTCTTTCATACCATCGCGAGTCGATGAAATTAATGGAGTGATCGGATGATGGCAACTGCAAACATTTTGTTGGTAGAAGACGAACCTGCGATTCAAGAGTTGCTTGCGTTCAATGTGGCGCAATGTGGTTATCGTGCGATTCAAGCGCAAGATGCGGAAGCGGCACTGGTGCAGATCAATCTCCGCTCTCCCCGACCTGATCTTGCTGGATTGGATGTTGCCGGGTACTTCAGGGGTGGAATTGGCGCGCCGTTTACGCGCCGATCAGCGTACGCGCGACATTCCTATCATCAATGCTCACCGCACGTACCGATGAACGCGACAAGATACTCGGGTTGGAATCCGGTGCCGACGACTACATCACGAAACCTTTTTCACCGCGCGAACTGATGGCGCGTATCCGTGCCGTGTTGCGTCGCCGCACACCGCAGATGAGCGATGAAACAGTGCGTGTTGAAGGGTTGGAATTGTCGCCGACCACGCACCGTGTCAATGCCAATGGCGTGAATGTCGATCTGTACGCCTTACCGAATTTCGCCTGTTGCACTTCTTCATGACTCACGTTGAACGTGTATACAGCCGCGCGCAACTGCTCGACCAAGTGTGGGGCGACCATGTGTTTGTGGAACGTCGCCAGCATGCCCGTCGGCCACAATCGTTGGCGGCGCGTGCAGTCGTCGTGGAAGGCGGCTGGCGATATTCCGAAGCGTGACGGGACCCCGCCGACGTCGTTGAGGGCGATGAAAGCGGAATAGACGTAGAAAGCGGTATCCTCGACGCCCTTCGCCATCAGCGGCCCGGATGTCTGCTGGAAGCGCCCGATGAATTCCGCTGCGCGTTCGCTGTCGCCTGGGCTGCGCAGCAGCAAGAGGTCGGTGAGACGTGTGACCGAAGCCGTGAGATCGGGCCGGCTCGCCACGGTCGCCGCGGCAGCGGCCTCGACGAAGCGACGGTCGTCTGCCTCGAGGCCGCCGGTCCCCGGCTCGACATAGGTCCGGTAGACCGGCAAGCGCACGAGAAGCTCGTCGAGGGCTTCGAACAACTGTGTCGGCATGTCGTCGCCGCCGGATTCACCAATTGCCTCGAGGGAGCGCTGCAGCCGGGCGCGCTCGGGTCCAAAGAGACGCAGCAGAACGTCGCGTTTCATCGCCAGCGCGGACTGCCTCCCAGTCGACCGCCTCGCCCGTGAACCGCGAATAGATCTCATCGAAACGAGTCGCCGCCGCGGCATCGACGAACAATCCCCCGACCAGATTCATGAAGTCGTAGCCGGTCGTGCCGGCCACCGGCCAGGATTCTCGCAGCGACTCGCCCGGTTCGAGAATCTTCTCGACGACGGTCCAGAATACCGCCGCTGCGCTCGGCGAGTCGCCGCAGGTACTGCGCGGGATCGAGCAAGCCGTCGGGGATGGTCGATGCGCAGGCCGCCGCAGATCTCGTCGGCGGCGGCGCGCAAGACCCAACCGTGGCTGGTTT